>CAYYXD010000052.1:0-2171 GCA_964475575.1 uncultured Gammaproteobacteria bacterium | reverse complement strand
AATGATTTTAAAGATACTTTAGATTATTTAATAAAAGATTAAATTAAATTTTTCTTATGGCCAAAACCAAGGAAATACAACATAGAAAAAAATCGGTTAAGAGTATAAAAAAAGTTACTCGAGCGATGGAAATGGTGTCAGCAGCTAAGATGAGAAAATCAATAGAAGCTGTTCTTAAAACCAGAACTTATGCTAATTTAGCTTGGGTTACTATTTTAAATATTGCCGCTTCGGCAGATTCTAAAGAAAAAATTCATCCGTTATTAACTGCCAAACCGGGAACCAATAAAGTGGCTATAGTGTTAATCAGTTCCAACAGAGGTTTATGTGGCAGTTTTAATTCCAATATAGTAAATAAAGCG
Organism: uncultured Gammaproteobacteria bacterium; assembly: GCA_964475575.1. GTDB lineage: Bacteria > Patescibacteriota > Patescibacteriia > Patescibacteriales > UBA12465. Next base: position 1,809 of record CAYYXD010000052.1, on the reverse strand, counting down.
GTTGAATCAATCAAAAATCACGGGGATATCCCTACTGATTTTATAATAATAGGAAAAAAAGGATTGGCAGTTAACAGTCGTTTTAAATATAATGTAGCTGCTGAATTTGATAAAGCTGATTTTATTTCTGAAATAAAAGAAGTAATGCCGATGGCTAATATTATAATAAATGATTTTTTGGCCGATAAATATGACAAGGTCTTTGTAGCTTATACTGATTTTATTAATGCCGTGAAACAAGTTCCTAGAATAAAACAAATTTTGCCAGTTGATATAAAAGCAGTTGATGAATATTTGGGTGTTGTTGGAAAAAGTGAAAAAATTGGAACTAGTAAAACATATATTGCTTCTAAAGAAACAAAATATTTACAAGATGAGAAATATAAATACTTTTTTACTTATGAACCGAATCCACAGTTAGTTTTAGATCAGATGTTGCCACGTTTAATAGAAATTCAATTATTTCAAGCTTTATTAGAATCTAATGCTTCCGAACATAGTGTTAGAATGGCATCTATGCATCAAGCCACTGAAGCCGCTGAAGATTTGGTTAAGGAATTGGTGTTGTATTATAATAAGGCTCGGCAAGCGGCCATTACTTCGGAAATAGCTGAAATCAGTGCCGGGGCCAATGCCTTGAATCAATAATTATTTAATTTATATAAATATAAAAATAAAAATATGGAAAAAAAAGACAAAAAAATCGGAATAATAAAACAAATTATTGGAGCTGTAGTTGATGTTTATTTTGACGAAGATTTACCCGAAATTTACAATGCTTTGGAAACCGAAGTTGCCGGAAAAAAATTAGTTTTGGAAGTGCAACAACATTTAGGATCTAATATGGTTAGAACTGTTTCCATGAGTTCAACCGACGGTTTAAAAAGAGGCGATAAAGTGACTGATACAGGTCATGGAATCAGTGTTCCGGTTGGAAAAGAAACTTTAGGCAGAGTTTTAAATGTTTTAGGAGAAGCGGTTGATGGAAAAGAAGAATTAACTGCCGCTAAAAGATATGATATTCATCGTCCTGCTCCTGATTTTGTCGATCAATCCACTAAAACAGAAATTTTAGAAACAGGTATTAAAGTTATTGATTTAATTTGTCCCATAGCTAAAGGAGGAAAAGTCGGATTATTCGGAGGAGCTGGAGTGGGAAAAACAGTTGTTATTCAAGAATTTATAAACAACATAGCCAAGGCTCATGGAGGTTATTCTGTTTTTGCCGGAGTTGGGGAAAGAACTCGTGAAGGAAATGATTTATACAACGAAATGAGAGATGCCGGAATTTTAGATAAATTAGCCATGGTTTTTGGACAAATGAATGAACCGCCGGGGGCTCGTGCCAGAGTGGCTTTAAGTGGTTTATCAATTGCCGAATATTTTAGAGACGAACAAAATCAAGATGTACTTTTCTTTGTTGATAATATCTTTCGTTTTACTCAAGCCGGTTCGGAAGTATCAACTTTATTAGGTCGCATGCCAAGTGCTGTTGGTTATCAACCTACTTTAGCTACTGAAATGGGAGAGCTTCAAGAAAGAATAACATCCACTAATAAAGGTTCAATTACATCTATTCAAGCAGTTTATGTTCCGGCCGATGACTTAACTGATCCGGCTCCAGCCACTACTTTTGGTCATTTAGATTCAACGGTGGTATTATCTCGTTCTTTATCAGAAATAGGTATTTATCCAGCCGTAGATCCTTTAGATTCTTTTTCTATAATTTTAGACCCCAAAATTGTTGGTCAAGAACATTATGATGTTGCCTTGGGTGTTCAACGGGTACTTCAAAAGTACAAAGACTTA
>CAYYXD010000051.1:0-2246 GCA_964475575.1 uncultured Gammaproteobacteria bacterium | reverse complement strand
AAATTCTATTGGATCTTCTAAAGTAATAATATTGCAACTCCTAGTTTTATTAATATAATTTATCATAGCAGCTAAGGAAGTTGATTTTCCACAACCAGTCGGACCAGTTAATAATATCAATCCTTGCTTTAAACTTAATAAATCAACCACTTTTTTAGGCATATTAATCTCTTCTAAAGTTGGAAGTTTATTGTTTATAACCCGAGCTACTAATTTTAAATTATTTTTTTCGTAAGAAATATTAATTCTAAATCGAAAATCTTTATACTCATAACTAAAATCATAATCTTTATGATGAAAAAATTTTTTCAATTGATTTTCATTTAAAATCTTTTTTAAAATTTTATTAATTTTTTCTGAAGTAACTAAACTCAAATCATCATTTTCTACATTTTCAGGTAATAAACCTTTTTTTATTATTTCTCCTGTATCAGAAAAAACATATTTAATTGGAGAAGAAAAATCATTTTCATCAATTTTATCATCTTTATCTTTTGAATCTGTAGAAATTATATCTTCTTGAATGTTTAAATCACAATTAATTTTATCTGTTAAACCTGAGTTATTTAAACAAAAAAGTTTTCCATCAATTCTTAATATGGGAGGTAAATTAGATACTAAATGGATATCAGAAGCATTTTTTTCAATAGCAATATCAAATATTTTATCAAAAGTCATATAATAATATAATAAATTATAACCATTTTTTTATTTTTAAACCTTCTTCAGCGGCTTTAGTTTGAGCTTCTTGTTTTGATGATCCTTCACTTACAGCCACTAATTCATCATTTAAATATAACCCAACAGTAAATTTTTTTGCATGATCAGGACCTTCCTCTTTTATAACTTTATAAGAAGGAGTTATGCCTACTATTTCTTGAGACATTTCTTGAAATCTTGATTTGGCGTCAACATAAGTTTTATTTTTCAAAATATCTTTTAAATCAACTACTACATTTTTTAATATAAAATCCTTAGCAGTTTCAAAACCTTGATCTAAATAAATAGCTCCAATAACAGCTTCAACTGAATCAGCTAAAATATATTGACGAGCTTTAGAATTTTTATCTTTAGATTCTCCTTTGGATAACAATAAAAAATTTTCAAAATTTAATTTATCAGCTATTTTATACAACATTTTAGAATTAACTAAACTAGCTCTCCAATTAGTTAAATCACCTTCTGGTTTGTCGGGAAAATTAATATATAAATATTCAGTAACTATTATTTCTAAAACAGCATCACCTAAAAATTCTAATCTTTCATTATGCCCTATATTAAAATCAGGATGTTCATTAATATAAGAACGATGAACTAAAGCTTGTTGTAATAAATCTTTATTTTTAAAAACAATTCCGATGTTTTTTTCTAAGTTTTTTATATTACTCATAAAAACAAAATGAGTAAAATAAATTATGATTCGTAAATTAAAATCACAAATTATAATCTATTTTCCCTATTTTACTTATTATTTTTTTCATCTTCTTCTTTATTAGTATCTTCATCTATTTTTTTAATGGATAATTTTTCTCTTTTATTTTTTTCTTCTTCTGGCATATCATTAAAAATAGAACCTAAAACACCATTAATAAACTTTCCTGATGATTCACCACCAAAATTTTTAGCCACTTCAATAGCTTCATTGATAGCAACTTTAGGAGGAATTTTTTCCGAAAAAACTAATTCATAGATACCTAAACGTAAAACATTTCTATCAATTATTGTTATCTGATCTATTGGCCATTCTGGAGCATATTTTTGTATATACTTATCTATATCTTTTAAATTATTAAAAACACCAAAGACTAATTCTTTAACAAATCCTCCATCATCAAATTCTGGAGCAAAATTTAAAAAATTATCTTTAATAATATCTTCTAAGTCTTGAACTCTATTGTTAAAATCCCAAACGAATAGAGTCTGCATAGCAATTGTTCTGGATAAATGTCTATTAGCCATAATAATTATATTTAAAAAAATAAAGCATTATAAATGCCTTATTTTTTATTCTTAACTTTTTTATCTTTAACTGATAAAACAGTTTTTCCTTTATAAGTTCCACAAAAAGCACAAGCGGTATGAGGTAAAACTGATTGACCACATTTTGGACAAGAATTTAAAGTTTTCTTTTTTAAAGATAAATGAGAACGATTTTGTTTAACTGATGAAGCAGTTTTTCTTTTTTTTGGTACCGACATAATTTATAATTTTATTTTAAAAACAAATTTAGTATAATTTAAAAAAAT
>CAYYXD010000050.1:0-2410 GCA_964475575.1 uncultured Gammaproteobacteria bacterium | reverse complement strand
CTGATGATGATAAAAAGAAAAAAGAAAATATTGAAATTAAAAATCAAGCTGATGCGGTAGTTTTCACTACTGATAAAATGTTGAAAGAATCGGGTGATAAAATGAAAGAGGAAGATAAAAAAGAATTAGAGACTAAAGTAGAAGAGCTAAGAAAAATAAAAGATACTGAACAATATGAAGATATGAAAAAGAAGATGGAAGAATTGAATGAAGTGGCTCAAAGAATTGGTACTGCTATGTATCAAAATTCAGCTAATCAGAAAACTGAAACAAATGAGTCTAAAACTGAAGAAAAAAAAGCAGATGATAATGTAGTAGAAGGAGAAGTAGAAGAAAATAAATAATAAATATATTATGGCTGGAAAAGATTATTATAGTATTTTGGGAGTTTCCAAGGATGCTAAAGCCGATGAAATAAAAACAGCTTTTAGAAAATTAGCTCATAAACACCATCCTGATAAGGGTGGTGATGCTAATAAATTTAAAGAAATAAACGAAGCTTATCAAGTCTTAGGTAACGAACAAAAAAGAAAACAATATAATCAATTTGGTTCCGCTTTTCAAAATGGTCAAGCTGGTGGAGCTTATGGTGGTTTTGATTTTTCTGGTTTTCAAAATGGTAATTTTTCAGGAGCCAATGTTAATTTTGAAGATCTAGGAGATTTATTTGGAGGTTTAGGTGATATGTTTGGATTTTCTTCTTCGGATCGTGGTCAAAGAAGTAGACAAGGAAAAACTATAGAAGCTATTTTAATTATTGATTTTATGGAAGCTGCTTTTGGAGCTGAAAAGGAAATAATGATTGAAAAAAATATAAAATGTAATAAATGTAATGGTAATGGAGCTGAGCCAGATAGTAAAATAGAAACTTGTTCGGTTTGTAAGGGTCGAGGTCGAGTTTTAAAAATGCAAAGAACTATTTTTGGTTCAATGCAAACTGAGGCTGTATGTTTAAATTGTTCGGGTGAAGGAAAAATATATTCTAAAAAATGTTCTAAATGTAATGGACAAGGAATATTTAAGGGCCAAGAAAAAATAAAGATTAAAATACCGGCCGGAATTAATGAAGGAGAATCAATTAGATTGGGAGGTTATGGTAACGCTGGTTTAAAAAATTCTCCAGCTGGAGATTTAGTTTTAAGAATAAGAATTAATCCTGATAAAAATTTCTTAAGGCAGAATTATGATATATATACCAAGATAAAAATAAATGTTAAACAAGCTATTTTAGGTGATAAAATAAAAATATCAACCATTCATGGAGAAGTTATTTTAAAAATTCCAGAAGGTACCCAATCAGGAACATCTTTTAAATTAAAAAGTAAAGGAGTTCCTAAATTAAGGGGTCTTGGTAATGGAGATCATTTTGTTGAAATTACAGTTAATATTCCAAAGGGATTATCACGAAAAGATAAAAAAATTTTTGAAACATTAGAATTATAATATATGTATATAGACACCCATTGTCATTTAAATTTTAATGATTACAAAGAAGATGCTTTAGAAATTGCTAAAAAAACATTATTAGCTGATACAGAAATGATAGTAGTAGGATCAATGTTAAGAACATCGGCTCGGGCTGTAGATTTTGCTGAAAAGTTTTCTAAGGGGGTATATTCGGCTATTGGTCTTCATCCTTGTCATTTAATAAATCAAGTAGTTGAAAACGAAAAAGATGAAGATGATAAATATAAATTTATTGCTCAAGCTGAAGTCTATAAAGAAGAAGATTATCAAAAATTAATTGATAGTAGTAATAAAGTTGTAGCTATTGGAGAAATTGGTTTGGAATATTTTCGTTTACCAGGTGATAAAAAAGAATTAGATAGAATAAAAGAACTTCAAAGACAAGTATTTAAACAACAATTAAATTTAGCTAAAAAAAATAATTTACCAATTATTATTCATTGTCGTGAAGCTCATGATGATTTATATTCTATTTTGTATGATTTTGTTGAAGGAAAAACTTTATCGGAAGATTGGGGGGTAATACATTGTTTTTCGGGTGATTATGAATTAGCTAAAAAATACAATTCCTTAGGATTAAAAATTTCTTTTACAGGATTGATAACTTTTGCCAACCAATGGAATGAGGTTATAAAAAAAATTCCTTTGGAAAAGATAATGGTAGAAACTGACTCTCCTTATTTATCCCCCCTTCCTTATCGCGGGAAAAGAAATGAACCACTTAATGTCAAGGAGGTGGTTAAAAAAATCGCTGAATTGAAAAATTTAGAAATAGAAAAGGTGGCTGAAGTTACATATAATAATGCCAAAAGATTATTTAAAATATAATTAAGATATATTTAGTTTATTTTTGAATCACCCTTGACTTTTATATTCATTTATCCATATAATTAAATGTAGAAATAATAAAACTCAGGAGCTTTTGGTTCTTGATTTATTTTTT
>CAYYXD010000049.1:0-2740 GCA_964475575.1 uncultured Gammaproteobacteria bacterium | reverse complement strand
TTAAATAATATTAATTATCCACAGAATGTAACATTAACTCTGCAACCGTACAAAATTTGACAAAATAAATAAATTAGTCTAGTATTTAATTGCTGCTTAACTTTTTATCATTTTTGTTCAGTTTGTTTGTTTTACAAATTTGTTTTCGAGAGTATTGTAACAATGCTCTCGTTTTTTATTTGTATTATATATTTTTTTTGTTATAATATAATATATGAATAAAGATTGTCTTTTTTGTAAAATAATAAATAATGAAATAAAGTCTTATACTATATATGAGGATGATTATGTTAAGGCTTTTTTGGATGCTTTTCCGGTAAGCTTAGGGCATGTTTTAATAGTTCCAAAAAAACATTATGAAAATATTTATGATATTGATGAAGAGTATTTAAGTAAAATAATAAAGATTGCTAAGAAAATAGCTTTGAAGTATAAAGAGGTTTTTGAAATAAATAATTTACAATTAGTCCATTCAGCCGGAAAAGATGGGCAACAAGAAATCTTTCATTTTCATCTTCATCTTATTCCTAGATATAAGGATGATGGTATAAATATAGTTCAAAAAAAGAGTCCAGAATTAGTTGAAAAGTATAATGAATTTATTAATAATTTTAAAAAATAAATATATGGGTTTTAGTAATATTGCTAAAGATATTTTAGATAAAAATGAATATGAATTAGAGCAAAGTTTTAGTAGATTAATGCGTCTCAATCCTCGTTATAAAAATCTGGATAGTGAAGATAAAGAAATACTTCTTAATTTAATAAAGAAGTATAAAGAAAAAATAAGAAAAGGGAATTATCCAACTGCTTCAACTATTCGTCGTGATACCTATAGTCTTTATAGCAACAGAGTAAAAATGGGATTAACTAATGTAGACATAGAACAAATAAGAGAAATAATAAATAATTTTAAAAGATAATTTATTTTTCATAATTATATAATCCATTTTTTTGGGTTTTTTTATTGACTTTTCTAATTATATGTGATATACACAAATAATATTTTAATTATAAATAATTTTTTTCTTTAACAATAACAATAACAATAAAAAATAAAAAAAAATGGCAGGTAGAAAAATGGTTATGGATGGAATAATTTTTGAAGAAATTTCATCTTTTTGTATTCCTCCTTTATTGGGAGATGAATTTATTTGTAAATCTAATGGCGATGGAATTTATTTCTCACCAAGTATAAAAAGGGTATTATCACCTTTTAATGATAATTTAGTTGATAACACTAATAATAAGCTTATCTTTCCTGGAACCGAAACTCCTAAGGGAGATTTTTCTATTGTTTCAGTTGGTTTCAATAGAAAAAATGTTTTATTGTTTGATGTTTTTGAAAGTTGTCGCAAAATTTTTAAAAAAAATTTTAGTAGCATTTCATTATCACAAAATCAAATCTCTTATTATTTTGTAAATGATATTAAGAGTTCAAGAAATCAATCTATTTTTTTATTAGCTAAGTCTGATGAAAGGGAGAAAAGCGAAAGTGATTTTATTGTTTTCAACGGAATTAACAAGGGTGAAAAAAGTATTAGAGTGGAAATACCCAGTAATAAAATTACTTTCATTGAGGATAAAAAAATTTCCAATCCCCAGTATTTTTTAATTGTTCCGAAATAATTTAGGTATTTTTAAAAGCATTTTGTTTAATTATAAAATGCTTTTTTTATTCTATATTCTTTATTAAGTATTTTTTTGTTTTGTTATTATTTTTTAATTCTACCATATCTCCAACTCTTTTGTTTAATAGTAAAGAACCCAGAGGAGAATTATATGATATGAAACCCTTAGAGGGATCGGTTTCTAGGGATCCAAGTATTTGATATTTTTTTATAACCCCCTCAATTTCAAGTTCAACTATATTTCCAATTTCAATTTTATTATTTTGATTTGGCTTAATTATTTCGGAACGAGCTAGTATATCTTCAATTTTATTTATTTTATTATTAGTTTGACGAAGTTTAAATTTAGCTGATTGATAACCAGCATTTTCAGAATAATCTCCAGTAGTAGATAATTCTTTAACTTCAGCCATTAATAAAGGACGAAGATTATTCTTTAAATAATCTAAATTTCTTTTTAATTCTTCAAATTTAGTTGAAGTTATTTTAGCATCAACTTTATTTCTTGGTACCTGGTCACTTTTTCTATAGGGAGTTTGCATATTTTTATAATAATAATTTATTATTATTTTATATTATTTATAATTTTAAAGCAAAGAATTGAAATTTGCTAAATTTAGCAAAAAATAAGTTATCAACTGTTTTTAGTTTACTTTTTTTGAAATTTAGGTTAATATTTATCTATATTTATTTAAAAATGTATTGTTTTTTATGGAGGAAAATAATAATAATAAAAATCTTAATTTTACTAATTTTGAACCAAAATGGATGATGGAGTGGGCTAAATGTGGCTTGTATAAAACACCTGAAATACTTAATTCTAAAAACAAATTTTATTGTTTAGATATGTTTCCATATCCATCTGGTTCTGGATTACATGTAGGGCATATTGAAGGTTATACAGCCTCAGATATTGTTAGTCGTTATAAAAGGATGAAAGGTTTTAAGGTTATACATCCTATGGGTTGGGATGCTTTTGGTCTACCAGCTGAAAATTATGCTATAAAAACTGGAATTCATCCAGAAATAACCACTGATCAAGCTATAAAAAATTTTACTAAACAAATAAATTCTTTAGGATTATCCTATGATTGGAATTTAGAAATTCA
>CAYYXD010000048.1:1310-2785 GCA_964475575.1 uncultured Gammaproteobacteria bacterium | reverse complement strand
TCTAAAGTTTGACCAATAATAGAATATTCAGAATGTTTTTTCATTATAGCTAAAATATTATGTCCTCCAGAAACAGTTAAAATAAGAATTGGTTTCTTTAATTCCTTTTTATTCTCTATAAAAGCAGAATAGATATGCCCTTCAATATGGTTTATAGGTATAATTGGCTTATTCCAAACATAAGATAAAGCTTTAGCTGTTTCAGTAGCTGATATTAAAGAGGTTATTAATCCAGGACCAGCCGTAACAGCAATAGCTGAAATTTCTTTTGCTTTTATTTTTGCTTGTTTAAGGCTTTGATCAATAACCGGCAGAATATGAAGTACATGTTCACGAGCAGCAATTTCAGGAACTACTCCACCATATTGTTTATGAATATCAATTTGAGAAGAAACAATATTTGATAATACCTTAAATTTTTTATTTTTTTCTATTTTTATAATGGCAGCAGCACTTTCATCACAACTGCTTTCTATTCCTAATATTATGGGCATATTTTTAGATTATAATTATAGTTTAACTGAAGTTTTAATTAAAAACAAGATTTTATAATTATTCTAATGTACAAGTCCACGACATTATTGACAATGTTTAAAAATCAATATAAAATGAGAGTGCTTTTAGTTTTTATACTAAAAGCGTTTTAATTTCTAATATTGGCCCCTTCGTCTATCGGTTAGGACACCAGGTTTTCAACCTGATAAGACGAGTTCGACTCTCGTAGGGGTCACAAAATAGGTTCTTAGGGGCCTATTTTTTTATTTTTTTAAAAATGATATAATTATAATGTATACAATTAATTTTATAAAAATGAAAAAAAGTAATTTAATAAAAATTATAAGTACAATCATGTATTTGGGTATGATAGTTGTTAATTTCTTAGCCAATATTATACCTTTTAATAATAAAACTACTGGTCAAATATCGGATTCGTATCCAAATCTTTTTGCTCCAGCTCCTATAACTTTTTCTATTTGGGGTTTGATTTATTTAGCTTTAGCCGCTTATGTAGTTTATCAATGGGGAATTTTAAAAAAGAATAAGAATAAAAATAGTGATAAGTTATTTGAGAAAATAAATAATTATTTTATTATTAGTTCTTTGGCTAATATTTCTTGGATTTTTTGTTGGCATTATGATTTTATCGGTTTATCAGTAATAGCTATAATAATTCTTTTATTATCATTAATTAAAATAGCGAGTATCTTAAAAAGGGAAAAGTTTTCTTTGTTAGAAAAATTTTTAGTTTCTTTTCCTTTCAGTATTTATTTTGCTTGGATAATGATAGCTACTATTGCCAATGTCACAGTATTTTTGGTAAGTATAAATTGGAATGGTTTTGGTTTAGCTGATGAATATTGGACTATTATTATATTATTAGTTGGAGCTATTATTGGACTTATTAAAACAATAAAAGATAAAAATCTTTTTTATAATTTAGTTTTTGCTTGGGCTTATTATGGAATTTGGTTAAA
>CAYYXD010000048.1:0-1210 GCA_964475575.1 uncultured Gammaproteobacteria bacterium | reverse complement strand
CGCTTCAATAAATTTTTCCCAATTTATAACTTCAGCTCGAACAAATCCTTTTTCAAAATCAGTATGAATTTCTCCGGCAGCTTGAGGAGCTTTTGTCCCTGTTTTTATAGTCCAGGCTCTAGTTTCATCTTTTCCGGTAGTAAAAAAAGTTTCTAAATTCAATAGTTTATATGAAGCTGAAATTAATTTATCTAAACCACTACGATTAATGCCTAATTCTTTCATATATTCTTTTTGTTCCTCTTCTGATAAATTACTTATTTCTTCTTCTAATTTAACGTTAATTCTAATTATTTCTCCATCCCAAGAAAAATTTATTTCTTTTTCGGGATCATCAGAATTTAAAATATATATTATAGGTTTATGGGTTAATAGCCCTAAATTTTTTACAAATAATTCATCTTCTTTTTTAACAACAACATTTCTAGCTGCTTGTCCTTTATTTAATACATTATTTATTTGTTCTAATATTTCTTTTTGTTTTGCAGCTTCTTTATCATTACTTTTAATCTCTTTTATAATTTTGGCTAATTTTTTTTCAATTGTTTTTATATCAGCAAAAATTAATTCCATAGTTATGGTTTCTTGATCACTCAAAGGATTAATGTCTCCATTAACATGAATAACATTTTGATCTTTAAAATCTCTAACTACTTCGCAAATAGCATCACATTCTCTTATATGAGATAAAAATTGATTTCCCAATCCTTCTCCTTCGTGAGCTCCTTTTACTAAGCCAGCGATATCGGTGAATTCTATAAAAGTTGGTATTATTTTAGCTGGGTTAGATATTTTAGCAATTTTATTTAATCGTTCATCTGGTACTTTTACCACGCCTACATTAGGATCTATCGTACAAAAAGGATAGTTAGAAGCATCTACTTTCTTTTTAGTTAAAATGTTGAATAGGGTTGATTTTCCGACATTTGGTAAACCAACAATTCCAATAGATAAGGACATAGCTAATTATTTATAGTATTATTATTTATATAACTCAGTTCATTGTATAATATTTAAAAGAAAATAACAATCATTACATTTTGTAGGCCTTTTTGATATATTCTTTAAGAACTCTTTGAGTATTAAATATAGAGGCATTAAGACTTATGGCGTTTCTTCTTATTTTTAAATATTCTAAGGGTTGTTTGTAATAAAGGGGAAGTATTTCTTTTTCTAAAATATCATAAAGATTATTTTTTAAACCATCTTC
>CAYYXD010000047.1:0-2813 GCA_964475575.1 uncultured Gammaproteobacteria bacterium | reverse complement strand
CTAATTGCTGCAATTGGAACAAACTATGTCAAATTCTACTGGTTGAATTTTAATCCAAATCTTAGGTATTTAATAAAACTCATGAACAACTAAAAAAACAAGCTGATATATTAGCTAACCATATTAGCTTAATTACTACCAGAAGAAAAAAGAGGTTATTATGCTAATAAGTAAAAAAATTAATAAAAACTATTTTTTATTTTTCCCATTCCACCAATTCAAAAAAAATAATATAGCTATAAATAATGCTGGTCCAGAAATTGACGCATACCAACTCCAATGTTGCTTAAACCCCACCATAAAAACATAATATATAGCTAAAACACAAAAAATTACAGCTCCAACCATATCTCTTTTCCAAGCTATTATTATTCCTATTAAAACAATAAATGGAATAATTAAATGAATAAGAGTAGCGATAATACTTTTCCAACCATCAAATTCATCAAAACTATCAAAACAAAATAAACTTAAAAAAATAACAAATAAAATTGATAAAATTCTTGGACTCCAGTATAAAAATTTATTTTTCATATTTTTTTATTTTTAATAATAAATTATATATTAAATCACTTTTTTAAAAATTATTTATATTTCTTAATTAATAAAGTTATTCCCCTGATAAGTAGTCCAATAAGACCACCAATTATTCCTAGAATAATTAACGGAAAAAACATTTCTAATAAATTATGGAAATTAAAGAAAAAACCATAGGTAGAAAAATGTTCTATTAAAAAAAGTATAGCTATTAGTACTCCATTAATAAAAACTCCTAAAAAAAGAATTGGTAAAAAATGATAACTTCTATCTTTATTCTGAATTAATACTAATAAAATTCCATTTAAAAAAGGTAGAATAAAAAATATAAAAATAATTGGAATTAGATTAAATAATATTCCATCCAAGCCATCGGGATTTAGAATAAGAATAAATCCAATTATAAAAGTGGCTAAAGAAATAAATAACATTTTTTTAATTTCATTAATCTTCATGTATTTTAATTTAAAAAATGAAAAGAATTGGATATTTGTTGATCAAAACAATTATTAGCTGTAAACCCTAAACCAATATTACATTCTTGGCCCAAACTCCAAAAAGCAATCTTCTTTGCAATTGGACTATATATTATATAATTAGCATAATTAACTGAACAAAGAGTTTCACCTAAATCTTTTCCATCTCCTTCAATTTCAACCCTATAATTACCTTCAAAACTTGTGGCTATTTTTGTTTTATAACTACAACCAGAACCTAATTTTTGTTTAATTATTGAATCTAAATCTTTTTCATCCTTAACATCTATAATAACAATATGCCAAGGTAAGGGATAAGAATAATCATCTTCTTCATATTCAGGAACAAAAGTATTTTCTGTTTTTATTAATTCTCCGGTTTGTTTATTAACTTCTACATCATATTTTTGAGTAAGGTAAAAATTATTGCCCTTACCTAAAACTTGATTTGGAAGCAATAAATTGAAAAGCGGTTTTTCCTCGGTTAAACTTCCCCACCATTTATTATTAATTGATGTACATGGATAATTAAAAGTAAAACCATATTCCTCATTATTATAATTTACCAATTTTATAGCTTCTCTAACATTTTTTGAATCACTAACATTCCAGACAAAATAAAAACGAGAATAATGTTTTCTGCTTATAATCAAAGTATCCAAATTATCATTTATGAAAAAATAACCTGAGCCCATTTGTTCAATAAATTTATATCCATTATCCTTTAATTTATTTATTAAAAACTCATTACCATTTTTACTCTTACTTAAATATTTATTTCCATCAATATTTAATTTAACAAATTCTTGATTAGAAAAATTAAGTTCAATTATTCCCTTCATTAAAGGAACATGATTTCCTTCTTGAAAAATTATTGATTTAAAAAAATAAAAAAGTAAAATTAATAAAATAACAAATATAATTAAAAATACTATTTTTATTTTTTTAAAATTTTTTATCATTTTTTATTAATACTTTATTTTTTAGAATTTTTATACCCATCTATTAAATATAAAATTCCTGGAATAATTGGGATTATTAAGTTAATACTAAGATTGGCATCTGTTAAAAATCCAAGTGCAAAGCTAATTATAATTGAAGCGGTTATAATCCAACCGGCAATTTTTGGATATTTCCAACCCAAAGCTAAACTAATAAAAACTAACGGCATTAATGTTAATGTGATATTTTCCCATAAAGAATAGTTGGAATTTATGAATGGTAAAGGGTTTCCATAACCAAAATAAAAAGGTAAAGCGAATACTAAAATACATAATGATAGTATTCTGGCGATCCATTTAATTGTTTTCATAATGTTTTGTTTTAATTATATTATAAACTAAAATTAGAATTTATTTTACTCTAATAGTAAAAGCTGGTTTGCTTATTGTTTCTATAACATATATTGCGACATTTTAAAAGTATATTTGCGACATTTATATTATTCCAACATCATATATTAATCGTTTTCACCTTCTTTAAATTTTTTAGCTTTACCATCTTGAACTAGATGATCTCATGAACTTTTAGCTTCATCAATTATTACCGTATCAGAATAGATTAGATTATTATATAATGTTTTGGCTAGAGTATTTAATAATTCCTAAACCAGTTTTTCTATAATCTATTTCAGTAACAGTCCTAAATTTAAAACAAATTTTTTATAAACCTATTTTAAACAAAAAAGTAGACACGAAAGTGTCCACTTTTTGGGGTACGGATCAATTGCTCGAGGACAGGGATTTGAACCCCGATAAACAGGACCAGAACCTGTTGTCCTACCATTAGACGATCCTCGAT
>CAYYXD010000046.1:0-3025 GCA_964475575.1 uncultured Gammaproteobacteria bacterium | reverse complement strand
GTATCACTTAATATTCCAGCTAATAAACAATTAGCTACCTCTCTATTAATGGCTATTTTATTTATAGCAAAAAAATCATATAGAATTTCAGTAGTGGAAGCAAATATTTTTTTTATCTCTATATCAGCATAAGTCTTCAATGGGACATGATGATCAAATTCTATAATAAAAGGAGAATTATTTAATTCCTTTACTTTATAAATATGAGAGGCTAAAAAAGTTCTTTCTATGGATCCGCAATCTAAAACTATAATTAAATCAAAAAATTTTAAAAAATCATCAGCTACTTTATTACCATTATTATATTTATTACCAACAATTTTAAATAAGTCATCTAAATTATCAATAACTTCTTCCCCATTAGATAAAAAATTATAATCAGATGATTTAGAATTAGCAAAAGCTAAATAATCTTGATTATAATTTTTTAATATTTCAATAAAAGCTCCTAAAGAAGATAAGGCATCAACATCAGGATTTAAGTGAGCTACTAATAATATTCTTTTAGAGCTCTTTATTCTCTCCCAAGCTTCTTTTATTTTTTTTATTTCGGAATCGGAAAACATAAAATAAAATTACTCTTTATCTTCTTGTTTAATAATTTCTAAAATCTCATCTATTTCATCCATTTTTTTTAAATCTTCGTCTATAAAAAAATTCAAACGAGGAGTTTTGGTTAAATAAGCTCTATCTTTTAATATTTTAGCTAATAAACCTGATTTAGCTCTCATCTTTTTTAAAGCTGTTCCTGAAAAATTATTAGGTAATACCGACATATAGACATCAGCCACCAATAAATCAGGAGAACATTTGACCCTAGAAATAGTTATTAAAAAATTAGGTGATTCTATTTCACCTATTATTATTTCTGCTAAATTGTGTTGAATTAAACGACTAACTTGATCTACTCTAGACATAAATTAAATATCACTTATTGATTCTTCTTCTTTATAAAAAGAAATAATATCATTAACTTGAATTATTGAAGATCCGTCATATTTTATTCCACATTCTTGACCATTTTCAACTACTCGTACATCTTGTTTACCGGATTGTAATCGGCTAATTTTTCCATTACCAATAAAAGTTTCATCTCGCCAAATATCAACCAAAGAATTTTCTTCTATATTTCCTTCTATAACCTTACCTCCTAAAATTTGCGAATTATGTTCAGTTCTAAAAATAGCTAAAACTTTTAATTTACCTAAATCTTTTTTAATAATCTCTGGTTTATATATGTCTTTCATTTCATTTTTTACATATTTTATTAAATCATAAATAATACTAAAAATATTTACTTTAATATTATTTTCTCTTATTAAATCTTCAATCTGAGGTTGTAGTTTTACATTAAAACCAACTATTTGAGCGTTTTCAGCTTCAGCTCGTCTAATATCACCTTCTCCGATATTACCTAAACCTTTATAAATTATCTTAACTTTTATTTTTTTTGTATTTATTTTCATTAGAGATTCTTCAATAGCTTCAGCTGAACCCAAAAAATCAGTTTTAATTATTAAATTCAATTTTAAAGAATCAATATCGGTTTCACTAAACGGAATATCACTTTGATTGGAAAGATTTTTAGAATTTATTTTTTTTATTCTAACTTTGGCTCCATCACCTACTTCTAAGACATCTCCAACTGTTGGCAATATTTTTAAACCTAAAATTTGAACTGGCGTAGAAGGATCAGCTGATTCTATGCTTTCTCCTTTATAATTCTTTAAAGCTTTAACTTTACCATAAATTACTCCATTAAAACAAAGTTGATCAGAAATCTTTAAAGTTCCATTTTGAATTAAAACTGTAGCTACCGGGCCAGCCCCTTTATCAATATTAGATTCAACTACAGTACCAATAGCAGTTGAATCAGGATTAGCTTTTAAATTATTACTCTCTATTTCTGAGGTTAATAGAACCATATCCAATAATTCATCTATTCCTTGACTCATTAAAGCTGAAACTGGTAGACAAATTGTCTTTCCACCCCAATCTTCGGGAATAACATTAAGTTGAGTTGATAATTCTTGTTTTACCTTATTAATATCAATTCCTTCCTTATCCACTTTATTTATAGCGACTAAAAAAGGAATTTTAGCAGCTTCAATAATATGGAAAGCTTCAACTGTTTGAGGTTTTACTCCATCATCAGCAGCTACTACTAGAATAGCAATATCAGCTACTTTAGCTCCACGACTACGCATAGCAGTAAAAGCTTCATGACCTGGGGTATCTATGAAAGTTATTTTTTGCCCCTTTCTTTCTACTTGATAAGCTCCAATATGTTGAGTTATACCACCTGATTCTCCAGCAACTACATTAGTTTTTCTAATAGCATCAAGCAATTTTGTTTTTCCATGATCAACATGACCCATAACTACAATAACCGGAGGACGAACCTGTAATTTATCTTTATTTTCTTTTTTTATAGCGTCAATCAAAACTTCTCTATTGCTATCTTGACTATCATCATCTTCTTCTTTTAAAACTACATCTAAATCTAAGCCGGCTCCAACAATAACAGCAGAATCAAAATCTATTTTTTCATTCATGGAAACAAAAACACCATTTTTCATTAATTCTTTTAAAACAATATTAACTGGCAAATCAGCAATAGCAGCAAAATCTTTTACTATAACAAATTTTCCTATTTCTATTTTTTTTATTTCTTTAAGAGTATTATCCATTACTTCCTTCTTGGCAGCTTCTTCAGCTATTCTTTGTTTTTCTATTTGAGCCATGAAAATAGGCCAATTCTTTATTATCTTCTTGGCTATCATCTTATCAACCTTGATAGCCTTTTGCCCAATATTAAAACCCATTTGTGGCAATAATTGACGCAATTCAAAAGGAGAAACTCTTAAAATTCTGGCTAATTCTGTTATATTCATTTTTTAGATAATTTTAATTTATTATTAGTTCATACTATATTATTTTGGGATATTAGTCAATTATGTGCACTCGTCCTGTAAAGGCTAAATAGAAATGTCATAGTGGCGGGCAAAATAGAAATGTCATACCC
>CAYYXD010000045.1:0-3052 GCA_964475575.1 uncultured Gammaproteobacteria bacterium | reverse complement strand
ATATTTTTTTCTTTATTGTCTAGTTCCATACGAACACAAATTGAATATATTTAACTCCTAGATTTTATAGCTATTTCAATCCAATTTTCAATATTATTTTTTATGTCATTATAGGCGTCCGAAGAACTTGGGTCATAACACTTAACGACACTGGACAGCTTAGACCCGTCGTTAAAAGTAAATTGTTCAAATGGATTTTTGCCTTTTGAGCCTTTCCCATTTCTTGGACAATTTATATTATGAATATAGATACCGAAAATTCCTTTTTTATCTTTCCAAGCTTTTTTTATTTCATATTCAACCCAAGGCCTATTTGCTGTTTCTTCGCCAATTAACACTATTACACAAGACCTATACGCCATATTGTCGTCAATCCATTTTTCAATCGCACTATCTCCTTTTTTCTTAATTTCTTCCCAATCATTAGCAGAAACGGGTTTATTATCTTCTATTGAGCCTATATTTCTAATTTGTTGAACTCTCATTACATCATTATTGAAATGAAAGCTATAAAATACCTGTCTTTTTGCCATATTTTTTAAGTTATAGAATTAAATTATTTTTACAATCTCAAAGTCATCTTTATTATTCCTTAGTACTTCCGCTAAAGAGATATAACCTTTGACATCGGAAATAAAATTTTCCCATTTTACTGGATGAATAAATGTATTATTCTAAATGGCTAAAACCAATAGCAGAAGTATATGAGCCAGGAGTGATATTTGATTTTGCTTCAGATGATATAATTGTTGAAAAAATGAATAATATTCCTAAAGAAGAAACAGAAAAATACAGAAGTGGTTTTAATAATTTAATAGAATTTATTAAAAATTATATCCCAAACAATCTAAAGTTCACTTTTACCCCAATAGCCACCCTCTATACAGAAGAAGAGTTTGAACTAGATTTAAAGGATAAAATGGAAAAGAAAAAAGAAGAATTTGGTGGACTTCCAATATTAAATGATCGACAAAGACAGATGACAGAGCTTAATGTAAAATTAAAACCAGAACAAGAAAACGATCCTCTTTGGAGAGAAAAAACTGAATTAATACATCAAGCATATTATGCCGTTGATAAAAGAAGACCTTACAATAAAGCTAATGATAAAATAGTTGTATTTCCTTATACACTAAAAGATGGGAGATGTGTAGCTGTTGGTACAACAAAAACATCAGTAGCTAAATTCTGGGTTGGAATTGGAATATTAAAGAAGATAAATGATACTTACATCGAATATATTTTATCTCCAAGCCAAATAAAAAACTCTAATCTTAAAAAAGAAGATATCTCCATAGAAGGATTAAATGAAAAAAACTTCAAAAACATAAAAATTCTAAACTAAACTCAATAAAATAAAATGTTAGTATTTTTTATTAACTCAGAGTATAATCTAGAAGATTGCTAATTTTTGCTTTGATTACTAAGTAATTTTTCCACAACTGAACGAAGACCATTTGTTCTGGTAACATAATTTAAGCCAATTTCGTTATTTCTAACCTTATTGATTATTTCCTTTAAAATATCTGGGGAATATTCTTGAGAACTGCCTTTTAGCCCTCCCTGTAAATTAATTAACTTGTATAAATCGTCAAAATTAGTTGCTTCCGAAAAGTCAATATTTTCCTTATCATTAATTTTTTCAAGATCAGATAAGGGCATTCTCTTTATTAGATTTTCCTCTAAATTTTGGGGATTTGGTTTAAAAACCGTAACAATTTCATTGTTTATTTGTGACACGGTCCAATCACCCTCTATATCACCATTAGATCTTTTAACAAATATTCTTTGATGTTCTCTTGGCGACCACTTTGCTACTTCTTTTTCATTTTTGCTAGCTTCCTCGGAGGGAGCTTGAGCTTGAAATTTTTCAAAATTCATAATTTTAAAGTTTAATAATATATTAACACTATTTTATTCATATACAAATATAATAGCATAAAAACGCTATTTTGTAAAATTTGCTCGGGGTCGCGGACGATGTTCGAACCAGAATTATATTTTAATCTAATCTTATAACACTCTTTTTAATTCTTATATTATAATAATTTTTATTTAAAACATTGTTTATATTGCCAATATTCCTTCTTATTAAAACAATCAATAATTTTATTTTGATTATTTATTTCTATCTCTAACTTTTTTAAATTATCATTTATTATAAAAAATGAAGAAGTTGTAATGGTGTTATTTTCTAAAATTCTTATTCTATTATCTAAATCCTTATTAATGTTGTCTAAATTATTAATATTATCATTTATATTTAAATATTTATCAATATAAGAACCATAATCCTCCCTATTATACTTTACATATTTATCTCTAGTTTCTGGGGAAAATATAAAAAAAACAGAACCAGCAATAATAAGAAAAAGCCAAATAAGTATAAGTATAATTTTTAATTTAAAACCCTCTCCCCAGGTTTTACAATCTGACATCTTAAATTCTATTTTTTCTTCATATCCTGATAAATTTTTAAAGTTTTGTAAAAAAGAATCTACAGATCCAGAAACTTTTTTCGTTTTATATAAAGGAAAGTTGTTAGTGAGTATAATATCTAAAATTGTTATAAAAACCAGTAGACTTCCTAAGATTATTAAGGTAAGTCCAGCAATTGTCATTGGATTTTGATATATCTTAAAAACTTGAAATTCTGTGGATATAAATGTAAAAAGAGCAACAAATATTCCAAGGGTTTCTATAATTTTTATTTTACTATTTTCTATTTTATTTTCTAATTGATTTTTATTTTTCTCAAATTCAGAATTAATTTTTTTAGTTTCTTCATTAACGTAAGTTTTTAGCTTAGTTAATATATCTTTTTCAGCTTGACTCCCTAAAATTCTAATTTGTTCATATGTTTTTCTATGTATTAATTTTGAATAATCAGGGTTGCTACTACTAATAGACGGGCTTTTTATATTTAAAAACTCACTATCCGCAATAGATGAAGAATCAGAATTAATGCTAGAATTATTGTTTATACTGGAATGCTCTTGTTCTTCTTTTAAATTTAAATTATTTGCTTCCATAAATTTAATCAACTTTTGGG
>CAYYXD010000044.1:0-3122 GCA_964475575.1 uncultured Gammaproteobacteria bacterium | reverse complement strand
ACTCAAGTAAAGATAGATAAGATAGCTTAAATTTTTAGATAAAAAAAGAGATTTGATAAGAATCTCTTTTTTGTGATAAGTTTTTATTTTTAATTTAAAAATATGAAAACATTAATTTTATTTTACTCTCGTACTGGCACAACCAGAAAAGTAGCTGAAAAAATAGCTAAAATTTTAGAAGCTGATATTGAAGAAATCTCTGATAATATTAATCGCTCTGGGCTTAGAGGTTATTTAATTTCTGGCAAGGAGGCTGTTTCAAAAAAAATTAATAAAATAAATCCGATTACTCATGATGTATCAGATTATGATTTAGTAATTATTGGTACTCCAGTCTGGGCTTGGACTATGTCTAGCCCCGTCAGATCCCTTATAACAGAACAAAAAGATAAATTTAAAAAAGTTGCTTTTTTCTGTACTCAGGGTGGGGAAGGAAATCAAGGAGCTTTATCTGATATGATTAAGTTGAGTAATAAAGAACCTATAGCTACTTTAAGCTTATTAACTAAAAAAGTTGTACGAGATGAAATAGAAGAGGATGTAGATAATTTTACAAAATCTTTATTTTCTAAACTTTAAAGCCTCGGCTAAAGTATTTCCATCAACATATTCTAAACTTGTTCCAGTAGATAAACCTCTAGCTAGTTTGCTAGTTTTTATTTTAGAATTTTTTAATATTTTTTGTAAGTAAAGACAAGTTGATTCACCTTCTATAGTTGGACTTAGGGCTAGTATTATTTCTATATTAGAATATTTTTTTAACTTAGAGTTAATTTCTTTCACTAAGTTTTTTATATTAAGTTTCTCTGGTCCAATACCTTCAATTGAATTTATCAATCCTCCCAGAATAAAATATTTTCCTTCATATAGTTTAGTATTTTCAATTGCTAATAAATCTTGAAAATTAGCGACAACGCAAATAATATCATCTTTTCTTTTTTTGTCGGAACAAATATCACAAGGATCTTGTTCTGATAAAGCTCCACAATTAGAACAAGTCTTTAGTCCGTCAAATAATTCTAGTAAATGTTTAGAAAATAATTTTATTTGATTAGGACTTTGTTTTAATAAATGAAAAACATAACGTTCAGCTGTTTTTCTTCCAACTGTTGGTAATTGTGAAAATTGTTTTATTAAATTTTCTACTGATTTAGGATATTCCATTTTTTTATGTTAAACCCGGAAAACCACCCATCTCTTGCATTTTCTTAGCCATTATTCTTTGGGTTTTTTTAATAGCATCATTAAATAGATCTTTCATTGTTTTGGCTGTGCTAGAAGGATCGGATTGATTTTCAATAGTTAGTTCAGTAATTTCCATATTACCGTTCATAACAATTTTGATACCATTTTTTTCTAATTCTATTTTTTCTTGTCCTAAAGCATTTTGCATAACTTTAGCTTGTCCTCGTAAATCTTTGAATTGTTTTAATTTGTTAAACATAAACTTATACCCGCTATTGTTGAAGCGGAGAATTAATTTTAATTATTTTATTAATCTATTTTTTTACTAATATTTTTAAAACTAGCAGTCTCTTCTGAAAAGAATAAATCAACTTGTCCGGTTGGTCCATTACGATGTTTAGCGATATGAATTTCTGCTTTATATCTTTCATCCATCGGTAAATCTTGAATATTGTAGGCTCGATCAGCTGCTTTTCTATATATGAACATAACAACATCAGCATCTTGCTCAATTGATCCCGAATCTCTTAAGTGAGATAATTTAGGAATAGCTGCTCCACTTTGTTGTTCAGCAGCTCTAGATAATTGGGCTAAAGCTAATACTGGAATATTTAATTCTCTAGCGATACCTTTTAGTCCACGACTAATTTCTGATATTTCTTGAACCCGATTATCACTATATTTTCCTCGACCTTCCATTAATTGTAAATAATCTATAACTATTAAACCTAAACCTTTTTCAGCTTGTATTCTTCTGGTTTTAGCTCTTATCTCCATAACAGAAATATTTGGGGAATCATCTATATAAATAGAAGATTCTGATAAAACTCCCATAGCTTCAGCTATTTTAGTAAAATCATTGTCTTCATTTTTATCAGATAAATTTCCAGTTCTCATTTTCCACAAATTAACATTAGCTTGAGCACATAGCATTCTATCTATTAACTGTTCTTTACTCATTTCTAAAGAAAATATTCCTACCCCAATTTTATTTTTAATAGCTGCCTGTCGAGCTATATCTAAAGCTAAAGAAGTCTTTCCAACACTGGGACGAGCAGCTAATATTATTAAATCAGATTTTTGTAAGCCAGCTAATAAATTATCTAAATCATAAAAACCAGTTGATAGACCTCGCAAATTACCACTACGTTTATGAAGCTCATCAATTCTTTCAAAGGCTTGATTTAATAATCCGTCAATACTAGAAAAAGAATTTTTTAAATATTTTCTTGATACTCCAAAAATCTTTTTTTCGGCTTGATCTAAAACTTCATCAATTTCTCTTTCTTCTTCAAAACTTAGATCCATTATTTCACTGGCTGAAATTTGTAGACGTCTTAGAGTTGCTTTCTTTTGTATTAAGTTAGCATAATTAACAGTATTAGCTGCCGTAGCTACAGCATTGGATAATTGAGCTAAATAGGTTCTACCACCGACTTCTTGTAAAATCTTTTTTTCTTCTAAACGATTAGATAAAGTTATTATATCAATTGGTTGTTGACTATTAAAAAGTTCTAACATGGCAGCAAAGATTTCTTTATTATTGTTGTTATAGAAATCTTCAGGATTTAAAATATCCACTATTTTATAGATTGATTCTTTATCTAATAATAAACAACCTAAAAGAGATTGTTCGGCTTCTAAGTTTTGAGGTGGTAATTTTTCAATTGAATTATTTTTATCTGACATTTTTTTTATAATTATTTTGTGTTTATATATTATATTACTTAAATTTATTTTTCAATATTCCTTTTCCACTATTGATGCACATTTTATTCAGCTATACATTGAATTATAATAAACATTTTGTTAATATAATTATATATACAAACAATATTATAATAAATATATAATGAACAGTAATAATAAACAAAACAATAATAACCAACCCGCCTTCACCCTCATAGAACTATTAGTAGTAATAGCCATTATCGGCA
>CAYYXD010000043.1:0-3221 GCA_964475575.1 uncultured Gammaproteobacteria bacterium | reverse complement strand
AATTAAATGTAGAAATAATAAAACTCAGGAGCTTTTGGTTCTTGATTTATTTTTTTGAAATGGAAAATAATAATAAAAAAAAGGCGGCTTATTGGGTAGAACCAATAAAAATAGCTGCTCGTCTTTCATCTTGGATAGCTTTTCCGGTTGTTATAGGGTATTTTTTAGGTGCTTTTTTGGACAAGAAATATAATAGCTCTCCAAAGTGGACGCTTATAATTATCGGAATTTCTTTTTTTATTTCTATGTTTGGTTTAGTCAAAAATTCTATTGATGAGTATAAAAAAATAGAAAAGAATGAAAAAATAGATAATTCTAAATTAAAAAAAGATTAGTTTATGACCGAAGAAACACAACAACAGCACGAAGAAATTGTTACTGAAAATACTTTATTTGCCGAACCGATTTTTTCAATCGGCAATTTTACGATAACTAATTCTTTAATCAATTCTTGGATAGTCTTGCTGGTGGTTATAATTTTTGCTTTTTCTTTAAAAGGCAAAATCAGAAAAATTCCCGGAAAATTGCAAAATGGTTTGGAGATGGTTATGGAATGGTTTTTGGGTATTTTTGACGATGTTACCGGTAGCAGAAAAAAATCACTGCAATTTTTACCGTTTATTTTAACTTTCTTCTTTTTTATATTATTGAATAATTGGTTAGGTCTTTTACCGGGGGTAGGTTCAGTAGGAAAAGTAGTATCAGAACATGGTGAAAATGTTTTTATTCCTTTTTTGCGTGGGGCCACAGCCGATTTAAATACGACTTTAGCTTTAGCTACAGTTGGTTTAGTTATAGTTCATATTTGTGGTAATATTTCTGTTGGTGCTTGGCATTATCTTAACAAGTTTATTAATTTAAAAGCTTTTTTAGAAATTCCAAAAAAAGTTATAAAAAATCCAGCCATTCTTTTAATAAATCCTATTAAAGCTTTTGTGGGGATAGTTGAATTAATTGGTGAAGTAGCTAAAATAGCTAGTTTATCTTTCCGTCTTTTTGGTAATATTTTTGCTGGAGAAGTTCTTTTAGCCGCTATGTCAGCTATTTGTGCTTTTTTACTGCCATTACCATTTATGGCTTTAGAAATAATTGTGGGATTAATTCAAGCTTTAATATTTTCTGTTTTGATTTTAATATATATGTCTATTAGTACTACACCAGAAACAGAAGAAGAGTAATTTAAATAATTTAAAAATATAAAATAATAAAATTTATCTTTATTCTTGTAATAATTGATAAATAAAAAAATTATGGAAAATATCATGTTAGCTAAAGCTTTGGCTATCGGTATCGGATCTATTGCTCCGGCCTTGGGTATTGGTATGATTGGAGCTAAAGCTATGGAATCTATTGGAAGAAATCCAGAAGCTTCTGGAAAAATTTTAGTTCCAATGTTATTAGCTTGTGCTTTTGCTGAAGCTGTTGCTATTTATGCTTTAGTTATTGCTTTCAGTATTAAATAATAATCTGACAAACTGCTTCCTATTAGGGAGGCAGAAGCTAGTTTATTATTAGTTTATTAAATTATATGGATTCAATTATTTCAACATTTCATGTCGATTTAAAATTATTGATTGCTCAGGCGATTAATTTTGGCATAATTTTTTTTGTTTTGTATAAATTTGCTTTTAAACCTATTTCTAAAATGATGCAAGAAAGATCGGCTACCATAGAAAAAAGTTTAAAAGAGGCTAAGGAAATAGAGGAAAAAATGGCCTCAACCGAAAAAGCCAGTACTGAAATATTGGCCGCAGCCAAAAAAGATGCTTTGGATATAATAAAGAATGCCAATAAAACAGCTGAAGAAAACAGGCAAAAATTATTGGTAAAGACCAAAGAAGAGGTGGCTGATATAGTAAAAAAAGAGAAAGAAAATATTCAAAATGAGAAAGAAGCTTCCATGAGAGAATTAAAAAAAGAATTGGGAGATTTGGTGATTTTGGCTACAGAAAAAATGATAAATGAAAAAATTAATAATGATAAAGATAAAAAAATAATTTCCGATATAATAAAATAAAGTTATGAAAATTTCTTCCGGACAATATGCTGTAAGTTTGTATGAATTAACAGTTGATAAAAGCGAAACTGTTGTCTT
Organism: uncultured Gammaproteobacteria bacterium; assembly: GCA_964475575.1. GTDB lineage: Bacteria > Patescibacteriota > Patescibacteriia > Patescibacteriales > UBA12465. The sequence goes on along the minus strand of CAYYXD010000043.1, from coordinate 1,126 downwards.
TGATATTTTAAAAAAATTTGTTGATTTTGTCATAAAAAATAATGATTATGGAAGAATTGGTGAAATTATTTCTGAATTTTCAAAAATTTGGGATAAAAACAATGGCGATCTGTCGGTTAATTTAACCAGTGCCCATAAATTGGAGGATGAAACTAAAAATATTATAATTGATTATTTAAAAAATAAAACGGGATTTTCCAATATAGATTTCACCGAATCAATTGATGCCGATATTATGGGAGGAGTTATTTTACATTATGGAGATAAAATTATTGATGGGAGTATAAAAAATAATTTAAATAATTTAAAAAATAAAATAAACAAATAAAAGTATGTCTAAAAAAGATTTTATAATCGAACAGATTAAAAAACAAATAGTTGATTTTAAAAATGAAATAAAAGAACAAACTGTCGGTAGAGTTTTAAAAGTTTCCGATGGTATTGCTTTGATTTCCGGCTTAGCCGATGTAATGATGAGCGAAATTTTAATTTTTAAATCAAGCGGACAAGAAATAGTGGGTACAGTTTTAAATCTAGAAGAAAATATGGTGGGCGCCATTATTTTGGGAGATTTTACTGTGATTAAAGAAGGGGATGAAGTTATTTCTACAACTAGAATTTTAGAAGTTCCAGTAGGAGAAGCATTGGTTGGAAGAGTTGTTAATCCTTTGGGAGAAGCTTTGGATGGAAAAGGAAAAATAGAAACTGACAATTTTTATCCAGTTGAAAAAATAGCTCCAGGAGTTATTACTAGAGCTTCGGTTAAAGAGCCTCTTCAAACTGGAATTAAGGCTATTGATGCCATGATTCCAGTTGGTCGTGGTCAAAGAGAATTAATTATCGGTGATCGTCAAATTGGAAAAACAGCCATAGCCATTGATACTATTATTAATCAAAAAGGAGAAAATATAAAATGTATTTATGTTGGAATAGGACAAAAAGAATCAAAAATAGCTAATATAGTAGCTAAATTAGAAGAAGCCGGAGCCATGAATTATACTACAGTTGTTTTGGCTGGAGCTTCTAATTCAGCTTCATTATTATATATTGCTCCTTATGCTGGATGTGCTATGGCTGAATATTTTTTAGATAAAGGAGAAGATGTTTTAATTATTTATGATGATTT
>CAYYXD010000042.1:0-4189 GCA_964475575.1 uncultured Gammaproteobacteria bacterium | reverse complement strand
GAGACGACGGCTAGGGCGGTTAATATGCCGATAATGGCTATTACTACTAATAGTTTATGAGGGTGAAGGCGGGTTGGTTGTTATTGTTTTGTTTATTATCACTGTTCATTATATATTTATTATAATATTGTTTGTATATATAATTATATTATTATTTTTCTACGGTTTCTATTTTTTTATCATTCTTTTTTTTACTAAAACCAAATATATAAATAATTTCTAAAATAGCTAAAGTATTAGTTAAAAATAAAACTATAAACCAAGCTTTATGACCATTACGAGCTGCTCTCCATAAAGCAACGGCTTCCCAAGGTAAACACCAAATCATTGTTATAAGGGTAATCGGAATAATATTATTTATTAAAAATTGTTCCATAATTTTTTTGTTAATTATTATATAAATTAAAATTCTAAATTTTTAGGAGTACGAGGAAAAGGAATAACATCTCTAATATTAGCCATACCAGAAAAATACATTATAACTCTTTCAAATCCTAAACCAAAACCAGAATGTTTAACTGAGCCATATTTTCGTAAATCAAGATACCACCAATAATCTTCTTCATTAAGTCCCAAATCTTTCATTCGTTGTTTTAAAATATCTAATCGTTCTTCTCTTTGACTTCCCCCTATAATTTCACCAATACCCGGAACTAATAAATCAACCGCAGCTACAGTTTTACCATCATCATTTTGACGCATATAGAAAGCTTTGATTTCTTTAGGATAATCAGTTAGAAAAACTGGACCATTAATAACTTTTTCAGTTAAATAACGTTCATGTTCAGTTTGTAAATCTATCCCCCATTTTACTGGATAATTAAATTTTTCTCCTGATTTTTCTAAAATATCAATAGCTTCAGTATAAGTCATTCTTTTAAATTCAGCCTTTAATAATTTATTCAAACGTTCTATTAGAGTGGTATCAATAAATTTATTAAAAAATTCCATTTCTTCTGGTAGTTCTTTTAAAATATATGAAATGAGATATTTAATCATTTTTTCTTGCAAATCCATATTATCATTTATATCAGCAAAAGCCATTTCTGGTTCTATCATCCAAAATTCACTAGCATGACGAGTAGTATTAGAATTTTCAGCTCTAAAAGTTGGACCAAAAGTATAAACTTTATTCAATCCCATAATTAATGTTTCAGCTTCTAATTGTCCACTTACCGCCAAACCAGCTCGACAACCAAAAAAATCTTTAGAATAATCAACCTGACCATCATTATCCTTTATAATCTCCTTACTCAAATCCAAGGTAGTGACATCAAACATTTCCCCAGCTCCTTCCGCATCACTTCCAGAAATAATTGGAGTATGAATATATGAAAAACCTTCTTCTTGAAAAAATTTATGAATAGCAAAACTTAAAACTGATCTTAATCTAAAAACAGCTGAAAAAGTATTACTACGACTTCGCAAATGAGCTATTTCTCTTAAAAATTCAAAACTATGTTTCTTTTTTTGTAAAGGATAATCAGCTTCAGCTAAATTTATTACTCTAATATTTTCAGCTTGTAATTCATATTCTTGACCAGCAGCCGGTGACTTAACTAACACTCCATTAACTTCAATGGATGAACCAATACTTATCTTTTCAACTTCAGAAAAATTGCTTAATTTATCATTAAAAACAATTTGTAAATTTTTTAAAAAAGTTCCATCATTAACTTCAATAAAACCAAAACCCTTAGAAACCCTCAAAGTTCTGACCCAGGCTCCAATAATTAGTTTTTTATTCAAAAAATCTTCACCCGATCTATATATTTTTTTAATAGGTGTGTATTCCATAATTTTATATTATTATCAAATATATTCATATAATACCGAAAAAAAAGGCCTTTGTAAAGAAAAAGAGCTTTATATTATAAAGCTCTTTATTATTGGAAGGTACCCATTTTATCTTTAGCTGAATAAAAATTATTTATAGCCTCTGATAAACTAGAAGCATCTTTAACACCTAATAAATTCTTATACGAACTGACATCTTCGTTAGAATAATATCCAGTACCCAAAATACTGTCAGCTGAAATTATAACAGAACGAAGAGAGGTATAACCTGAATCTAAAATTGATTTAGCTGAAGAATAAACACTTACTACTTCTTGATTATTACTTTCAGTATTTTGAATAGCTGAAGATGAAGCTATATCATAAGCTCTTTGAGCGCTATCTAAAGATTGTTGTGCTTTTTTTAAATTTTCTTCATTTTCAAATTGAACAGTAGTTAAATTTTCAACGGCATTCTCGTATAATATTTTAGTATTAGCCAAAGAATTTTTAGCTTGTAATATCTCTTCTTCACTAGCTCCAGCTAATTTTAAATCTAAATTATTTTGAGCTATAGCTAAAGAATTTCTTGCTTCAGTAACTTTTCGTTCCAATTCAGGATTATCTAAAACAACTAAAACATCTCCCTCTTTAACCTCTTGATCAACTTTAATATCCATTTTGACTATAATGCCTGAAACCTTTGGTTTTAAATCAACTTGACTTTCAGCCGCTACTTGACCCGTGCCCGAAACATAAGAAAAAATAGAGCTGGTAGAAACAGCGCTTAAAGTATAGGTGGTTGAAGTTTTATCTGATTTTTTAGTAATAAAATAATATGCGAAAACACCGATAAAAATAATTAACGAGAAAATTATGAATTTCTTCCTCTTTTTAATAAAAGTTTCTAACTTCCCTTTTTTATCAGAAATCAAAACAGATCCTCCTTGGTTGTCCATAGTTTTTATGTAATAAATATTAATATTTTGTCTTTCACTATTAAATACGCAGAATAATAAAAAAACTTCATTTTTTTATGAAGTTTTATCTGTTAAAAATACTAAAATAAAATTAATTTTTTATTGAAAAACGAGGTAATTCCTCTTTTTCTTTTAAAAAATTTACTTTATTAATTATTATTCCCAGAAGGAACAGTTGAATGGCAGATGTTCTTTCTCCCCATCTTTTTCCCTCTTTATTAATAATGGCATCTTCTACTGATGCTCCAGAAGGATGAAAAAATACATCGGGTAATTGTTTTAATAGAAAAATAATTTCTTTCTCAAAACTTTCTACTAACTTAAGATTAAATCGGTATTTATTCCAAATGGTATCTAACTCAATTATATTTGTATTGAGTTCATCTTTGGTTAAGCATTTCATAAACATACCGTTTATGATTTTATCATTTAATTCTATCATTTTAATAAATTTTTAATGTTCTGAATGTATATTTATATAACAAATATTGTAATAAATCAAGGGTATACTTATTTTCTAAAAAGAAAAAAGGAATTATAATAATTTATAATTCCTTTATATCAATTGAATAAAAAATAAATTAAACAATTAAGGAAAATTTAATGTTAACAAATTGTTTTTCAATTTCTCTTTTTTTAGACAAATCAATCTCTTTTTCATAAATTAAAGAATAAAATTTTTCTAATTCAGAGAAAAATAAGCGCAAAAAAGAAGATACATTTTTTTCTCTTTCATTATTGTAAGGAAATATTTCCTTATTTTTTTCAGAAAATGCAGTTAAAATAAAGTTTCTACATTTTTCAGTATAAACATTATTTTCTTTTATACTATCAGCTACAATCATAGCCGAAAGACTAATATTTCTCATTATTGCTTTTTTCAAGTAATAATAAAGCTTTTCACTTATGGCTTGATATTTGAAAAAACCTAAAAGTTTTTTCTCAATATAAATAAGATGTCGGCCAATAGCTTCAGGACTCCCTTTTTTTATTACGTTTTCGTAATAATTAATGAAATATTCATCATCTAAATCTAATGATGAAATTTCGTTTTCTTTAATAAAATTAATCAGTTCTTCCTCGGAACTATTTTGATTAATTAATATCATTAATAAAGAAATAGTATTTTGCTGATTTTTGTTTTCGTTTTCCAAAATTTCAATATCTTTTTTGTATTTACTCATAGTCAATACTTGGAAAAGAATAAGTACTAAACAAAATACTACAAAAAACAATAAATTTTCATCCGGTAAAAAAATATTTTCCATTTTTCAAATGTATTATTAAGTTAAACAATTATTTTAATTTAAAAGAACATAAAGAACGTTATATCCTTATACCATATATTTATTACTATGTAAAGACGCTTATCTTAATTTGTAAAGGCTAAATAGAAATGTCATAGTGGCGGGCAAAATAGAAATGTCATACCC
>CAYYXD010000041.1:0-4197 GCA_964475575.1 uncultured Gammaproteobacteria bacterium | reverse complement strand
GCGGAGAGAAAGGGATTCGAACCCTTGAAGGGGTTTAACCCCCTTAGCATCTTAGCAGGATGCTGCTTTCAGCCACTCAGCCATCTCTCCATATTTTTTTATTGTTTCTAACTAAAAAATGTGGTATAATATCCATATATTATAAAATATAATAAATAATGTCAATAAAAATATGAATAACGAAGAACAAAAAAATAGTGGCCCTAAGGAATTATCTTGGGAAATAGATGAAATAAAAAAATATCCTCGTAATAAAAAATGGTATATAATTGCTTCTATTGTCGCTCTAGTTTTAATTACTTATGCTTTAATAACAAAAAATTATTTTTTTGCTTTAATAATAATAATGTCCAGTGGTTTAATAGTATATTTTGATAATGAACCAGCTAGAAAAATTACTTTTAGAATAAAGTATAATCAATTTGAAGTTGGAAAAAATATTTTTAGTTTTGAAAGTGTTCGTAATTTCTACATAATATATAAACCGCAAGAAGATGTAAAAAAGTTATTTGTTGAATTTTCTAATCCTTTAAAACATCGTTTATCAATTGATTTAGAAGATCAAGATCCAGTAATTATAAGGAACTATTTATTACAATATTTAGATGAAGATTTAGAAAAACAACATGAACCAATTACTGAAGGAATATCTAAATTATTTCATCTATAAAAATAGATATAACAATAATTCAATATTGACATTGTTTTTTTTGTTTTCTACAATAGCTACACGCCCCTGTAGTTCAAAGGATAGAACGCAAGATTGCGGATCTTGTAATCTAGGTTCAATTCCTAGCGGGGGCACAATATTATTATGACTAAATTGCCTAGCAACTCCCTAACCCAACTTAATAAACTAGGGGCTAAGACAATGGCCACTTTAAAAAAATTAGATCTTGAAACTCTTCTGGATCTTGTTTTTTATTTCCCCAATCGTTATGAAAGATATGAAACTTGTTCTGGTATAAGTTCAATAGCTATCAATCAACCAGTAGTCATATCTGGAAAAATAGATCTAATTCGTAATAAAAGAAGTTTTAAAAAAAGAATGAATATTACTGAAGCTTTAATAAGTGATGATAGTGGTCTATTGGAAATAATTTGGTTTAATCAACCTTTCATAACCAAAACCCTTAAAGCTGGTGACTATATTTCTTTAGCTGGAAAAATAAGTATTAGTAAAGGACGTCAAATAATGATTTCTCCAACTTATGAAAAAATATTTGATAATAAAAAAAATATTCATACCAATAACATTGTACCTATTTATGGACTAACTGATGGTTTAACTCAAAAACAAATAAGGTATTTCATATATCAAGCTTTAGAAAAAATACCTATTATTCCCGAATACTTACCATTAGAAATTATTAAAAAATTTAATATCTTAGATATTAAATCAGCTCTACAAAAAATTCATTTTCCTAATAATGAACAAGATTTAAATCAAGCTATTTATCGTTTTAAATTTTCAGAATTACTATTATTTCGTTTAAAATCATACTTCATTAAACATGAACTAGATAAAAAAATAGCCGTTCCCCTACCTATTAAGTTAACCCCCATTAAAAACTTCATATCATCTCTTCCTTTTAAACTTACCGACGATCAAAAAAAAGTTACTTGGTCAATTTTACGTGATACTGAAAAAAAAATTCCTATGTCCCGACTACTACAAGGAGATGTTGGTAGTGGAAAAACAATTGTAGCTATGATTGCTATGTTAAATTGTGCTAAGAATAAAAAGCAAAGTGCTATCATGGCCCCTACTGAAATATTAGCCAAACAACATTACAATACTTTTCAACAATTTTTGAAAAACTATAATTTTAAAATAGCCCTATTAACTTCCAAAAGTCAAATAACTAATTTTCCTTTAATTGAAAATAAAAAAAATCAAACATTAGAAATAACTAAAAAAGCTGATATTATAATCGGCACCCATTCCCTTATTCAAGACAAAACAAAATTTAGAAGATTAGGTTTAGTAGTTATAGACGAACAACATCGTTTTGGTGTTAATCAACGACAAGAAATAATGGAAAAAAATATTGATGATAATGAAACTAAAACCACCCCTCATTTTCTATCAATGACGGCTACTCCTATTCCTCGCTCCTTAGCTTTAATGTCTTTTTTTGGTTTAGATTTTTCCATAATATCAGAAAAACCTAAGAACCGTCCTGAAATAATAACTAATATAGTTAAGGCTGACAAAAAAAATTATACATATAATTTTATAAAATCAGAAATAAAAAAAGGACATCAAGCTTTTATTATCTGCCCTCTAATAGATCCTTCTGATAAATTAGGAAGTAAATCAGTAAAAAATGAATACCAAAAATTAAAGACTTCAGAATTTAAAAATATTGAGATAGCTATGCTTCATGGAAAAATGACTAGCATGGAAAAAGAAACTATAATGAATAATTTTAGACAGAATAAAATAAAAGTTCTAATTTCTACTTCGGTTTTAGAAGTTGGAATAGATATCCCCAATGCTACTGTTATGCTAATAGAAGGAGCTGAAAGATTTGGTTTAGCTCAATTACATCAATTCCGTGGCCGAATTGGACGTGGCCATTCCACTTCCTATTGTTTTTTAAGTTTAAGTGAAGATAATCTTAATGAAGATAACAAAAGATTACAAACTATGCAAAAATATCAAGATGGCTTATCCTTAGCAAAAATGGATTTAAAATTTAGAGGTAGTGGTGATTTTTACGGTACCGCTCAATCAGGTTTAGTTAATTTTAAATTTGCTTCATTATTTGATTATGAATTAATAAATCAAGTTGATACTGAAATAAAAAGAATAAGTGAATTTGATCCTAATTTTGAAAAATATCCTAAACTAAAAAAGAAAATAGAAAGCTCTTTGAATAAAACTCATTTAGAGTAATTATTAAAAAAACTTTTAAAATTTTTTAAATTATACTATAATATACTCATAAAAATTAAATAGTAATATATGAAAAAAACAGCAATTTTAATATTAGCTCTATTATTTTTGATGCCTTGGGGTATTAAAGCAGCTAGTGAAGAATTTAATCCTTCTTTTTTAATAAGTGATGAAGATTTATTGAATTTTAATTCCATGAGTGTTGATAAAATACAGAAGTTTTTAGAGGATAAAAAAAGTTATTTAGCTTTCTATAAAACAACCAGTTCTTATGGAGAAATTAAATCAGCTGCTCAAATAATATATGATGCCGCTGTTAACAATTATGATTGTGATGGAGTAGTTTTAAGTGATAATCCAACTAATACTGAAAGATCTTTAAAGTGTAAAAAAATTGGAACAGTTAATCCTAAATTCCTATTAGTTCTAATGCAAAAAGAACAAAGTTTAATAAGTGATTCCGATCCAAGTGAAGGACAATTAAATTGGGCTACCGGTTATGGTTGTCCTGATAATTATGCTTGTAATCCATATTATAAAGGATTTGGTAAACAAATTAATAGTGCTGCCCTTCAATTTCGTTGGTATATGTTAAATCCCACTAAATATACTTATCAAGCTGGAAAAACTTATGTCTTTAAATCAGCTAGTAAAGGTGATACTCAAGTAACTATAGAGAATAATGCTACTGCCGCTCTATATAATTATACTCCTCATGTATATAATGGTAATTATAATTTTTGGAAATTATGGAATGAATATTTTCCGGGACAAACCTATCCTGATGGAACAGTTTTAAAAGCTGGAGACACCTATTGGTTAATACAAAATGGAGAAAAAAGAAAATTTGCTAGTATTAATGTATTAGCTTCTCGTTTTGATCCAACTAAGGCTGTTAATGTTAGTGAATCTAGTTTAAGTTCATATTCCGAAGGAACAATTATAAAATTTTCAAATTATTCCATAATTATGTCACCTGATGGAAAACTATATTTATTAGTCAATGGCAAAAAAAGACTATTTGCTAGTAGTGCTGTATTTAAGAATATGGGCTATAATACCGAAGAAATACAAACCGCTTCTTGGGCTGATGTTAATTCCTACGACAACGGTCCTGACTTAACTATAAGTTCAGCTTATCCAACCGGAGCTCTATTACAAAATAAAAAAACCGGTGGAGTATATTGGGTAGAAGAAGAAACTAAATCTCCGTTAATAGATAAAATATTCTTAAGTACTAAATTCAAAGGAAAAACTATTTATCCAATTGATGAAGATCAATTAGCTAAATATGC
>CAYYXD010000040.1:0-4676 GCA_964475575.1 uncultured Gammaproteobacteria bacterium | reverse complement strand
ACTTGAGAAAAATAAACAGTTGCTAAAGAAGTAATAACCCCTATAACAAAAATAACCACGATTAATTCAATTAAAGTAAAAGCTATTTCTTTTTTTATTTTAAGAAACATTGATTTAGAAATTAATTAATAATTTTAATAAAAAAATTATAACATAAAAATATGTTAAATACAAAAACAGAGATGATTATTTATTCATCTCTGTTTTTTATAGTATCAACTTATTTTATTTCCCAGCTTTTTCTTTTATTTGTTCTAAAATATTTCTTGGTACTTCACTGTAATGAGAAAATTCCATAACATAATTAGCTCTTCCTTGACTCATAGAACGAAGTGAAGTAGCATAACCAAACATTTCAGCTAAAGGAACTTTAGCTAAAACAACTTTAGCATTTCCTCTTTCAGTCATTTCTTCAATTTGTCCTCTTTTAGAATTTAAATCACCAATAATATTTCCCATATATTCTTCTGGGGTAGTAACTTCAACTTTCATAACTGGTTCTAAAAGTACTGGATTTCCTTTTTGACAAGCATCTTTAAAAGCAAAAATAGCTGCCATTTTAAAAGCTATTTCTGAAGAATCAACTTCATGATAAGAACCATCATAAACAGTAGTTTTAACATCAACCATTGGATAACCAACTAAAACACCACTTTGCATAGCTTCTTTAACACCTTTTTCAATGGCTGGTATATATTCTCTAGGAATAACCCCACCTTTTACTTCATCAACAAATTCATAACCTTTACCTGCTTCTTGTGGTTCAACTCTAAGATAACAATGTCCATATTGACCACGACCTCCTGATTGTTTAGCATATTTATGTTCAGCTTCCGCTTTTTGTTTTATAGTTTCACGATAAGAAACTTGGGGATTACCAACATTAGCTTCCACTCCAAATTCTCTTCGCATACGATCAACGATAATATCTAAATGTAATTCACCCATACCAGAAATTAAAACTTGTCCGCTTTCTTCATCACTTTCTACTCTAAAAGTAGGATCTTCTTCAGCTAAACGATTTAAAGCTACACCCATTTTTTCTTGATCAGCTTTAGTTTTAGGTTCAACAGCAATTTTAATGACTGGCTCTGGAAAAGTAATAGATTCTAATAATACAGGGTTTTTCTCATCACATAAAGTATTTCCTGTTGTAGTATCTTTCAATCCAATAACAGCAGCAATATCACCAGCTTTTATTTCTTTTATTTCTTCACGATGATTAGCATGCATTCTAACTAAACGACCAACCCTCTCTTTATTACCAGTAGAAGAATTAATTATATAGGAACCAGAACTTAAAACTCCACTATAAACTCTAACAAAACATAATTTTCCAACAAAAGGATCAGTAGTAATCTTAAAAGCTAAACCAGTGAAAGGTTCTTTTTCGTCAGCTTTTATAATTATTTTTTTAGTTTCATCTTTAATATCAGTAGCTGTTATATCACCAATATCTAAAGGTGAAGGTAAATAATCACAAACAGCATCAAGAACTAATTGAATTCCAATATTTTGTAAAGCAGTACCACACATTACTGGATAAATACCATTAGAAATAACTCCAGTTCTCAAAGCTTTTTTTAAATCCACCAAATCTAATTCTTCTCCGTTCAAATATTTTTCAGTTAAAATATCATCAAATTCAGCAATTTTTTCCACTAATTCATTTCTATATTTATCCACTTTTTCTGTCATATTAGAAGGAACTTCAATTTCAATTATTTGTTCTCCAAAATTACCTTCAAATTTATAGGCTTTTTTGGTTAATAAATCAATCATACCAATAAAATCATTCTCGGATCCAATTGGTAATTGATAAGCCATAGCTTTAGGATTCAATCTTTTTTTGATTGATTCTAAACTCATGAAAAAATCTGCTCCAGTTTTATCCATTTTGTTAATAAAACAAATTCTTGGAACATTATATTTATCAGCTTGACGCCAAACAGTTTCAGATTGAGGTTCTACTCCTTGTGAAGCATCAAAAACAGCCACCGCTCCATCTAATACTCTAAGAGATCTTTCTACTTCAACAGTAAAATCAACGTGACCAGGAGTATCAATAATGTTTACTTTATTATCTTTCCAGTAACAAGTAGTAGCAGCTGAAGTAATAGTGATACCTCGCTCTTTTTCTTGTTCCATCCAATCCATATCGGCAGCTCCATCATGAGTTTCACCAATTTTATGTTTTTTTCCGGTATAAAATAAAACTCTTTCAGTAAAAGTTGTTTTACCAGCATCAATATGAGCCATGATCCCGATATTTCTAAATTTGTCTAAACTATAATCTTGCGACATATAATATTTTAATTAATTTAATTATTATCTAGAAAAATGAGCAAAAGCTTTATTGGCTTCAGCCATCTTATGTACAGTTTCTCGTTTCTTTACGGCATTACCTTCACCGTTAGAAGCATCTAAAATTTCAACGGCTAATTTTTCAGCCATTGATTTTCCTTTACGAGCTTTAGCTGAATCAATAATCCAATGACAACCCAAATAAAAACGTCGTTCTCCTCTAACTTGAAAAGGAACTTGATAGTTAGCGCCTCCGACTCTCTTACCTCTAACTTCTAATAATGGAGACACTTTTTTTAAAGCTTTATTAAAAATGTGGCGAGGATCATGTTTAGTTTCTTTTCTTATAATATCAAAAGCATCATACACTATTCCCTGAGCCACTGATCTTTTACCATCTAACATTATGTAGTTTATAAATTTAGCGATATTTTTATCACCATACTTTAAATCGCTTTCAACTTCTCTTTTAGGTGCTTGTTTACCTCTCATATTTTTTTAAATTGTCAGCTATAACAATTTTAAATTATTATATTATAAATAAATTATTCTTTAGGTTTTTTAGTTCCATAACGACTTCTTCCTTGTCGTCTTTTTTCTACTCCTTGAGAATCATAAACTCCACGAACTACTTTATATCTAACTCCCGGTAAATCCTTTGTTTTTCCTCCTTTAATTAATACTATAGAGTGTTCTTGTAAATTATGTCCCATACCTGGAATATATGAAGTTACTTCCATTCCGTTAGATAAACGAACACGAGCTATTTTACGTAAAGCTGAATTCGGTTTTTTAGGAGTCATAGTTGTAACTTTAAGACAAACTCCTTGCTTAAAAGGAAATCCTTTTTTAGTTACTTTTTTCTTTCTATGTAAAGAATCCAAACCAGTTCTTAAAGCTAGGTTTTTCTTTCTTTTAACAGATGATTTTCTTCCTTTTTTTATTAATTGATTAATAGTTGGCATAAATAATTTTAAAAATAATTAAAAAAACATAAAAACCCAGTGGGCCTTTATTATAATACAAATAAAATTTATCAAAATATTTAAAATAAGTCAAGGTTAAAAACAACAAAGATTAAAAATAATAATAAACTAAACATAGCTTCTTTTTTAGAACAATAAGAAATAAAACCAGTGATATTTATTTTTTTCATAGGAAATAAAGGAAAAAAGGGTGAACTATCAATAGCATCTAGTATTAGATGACCCAAATAAGCTAACGAAAAAACCCAAGCAAAATGAAAACCAATAAGACAAGCTAAGGCTGATAAAATAATCCAAGAAAAAATATTATGAAAAAAACAACGAGAACTATCTTTAGAACTAGTTGTTCTTTTTAAAAATTTTTTTAAATTAAATAATTCCCCATCTCTAAAAGCTGGCCATAAATGATCAACATCAATTAATAGGGATCCGGCTAAAGCCACTGGATAATCTCCTGTGGCTTTCCCTATAATTAATCCTAAAGCTAAATGAGTTACTCCATGCATAAAATTATCTTATCCCTGTTAAAAAAATTAAAGAGTATAGAATGGGATACATCAAATATTGAAAAAAGCCAAATATTAAAAAAATAAAGACTATAAACATTCCCCATTTTTCAATAGAAAAAAATTTATATTTTAATCTTTCTGGTAAAAAATTTAAAATAATTTTAGAACCATCTAAAGGTGGAATTGGAATTAAATTAAAAATAGCTAATAATAAATTTAAAAAACAAAAAATAATTGACATTAAAAAAATTACTACTAAAATATTTCCTGACATTAAAGAAAGAATAGAAGTTGTGTCATTTGATAAATAATAACTCAGTAATTGAGATTTTAAACCATTAGTTAATGGTAAAAATCTAGCCATAAGACCAAAAAAAGTAGCTAAAATTAAATTAGAAATAGGACCACTTAAAGCTACTTTCAAATCTCCATATTTTTTATCTCTTATCCTAGTTGGATCATAAGGTACTGGTTTAGCCCAAGCTAATAAAAAACCACTACCACTTAAAATAAAAAACAGAGGTAAAAGAATTGAACCAAACATATCAATATGAGGAATAGGATTTAAAGTTAAACGACCTAAATCTTTAGCGGTACTATCCCCCAATCTATTAGCCATCCAAGCATGTCCATATTCATGAATGATTATAGAAAATATTAAAATAATAACTGATAAAACAATTATAGCCATAATTATAAATTAAGTATTATCAGTATAACAAATAAAAAAGTGATTGGCAAAAGTTGAACCCCAACAAAAAAAATGATACCATATCCATATAATATATACTCATGAAAACAAACAATAAACAAAATAATAATCAACCCGCCTTCACCCTCATCGAACTATTGGTAGTAATAGCCATTATCGGCATAT
>CAYYXD010000039.1:0-4723 GCA_964475575.1 uncultured Gammaproteobacteria bacterium | reverse complement strand
TATCTTGATAATATAGTTCTAGGGCTATTTGTATTTGTTTGACATCTGATAGTCTCTTAGCGTCTCTAGCACTACGACGTGAATTTTGGAGAGATACTACGGCTAGGGAGGTTAATATACCAATAATGGCTATTACTACTAATAGTTCTATGAGGGTGAAGGCGGGGTTATTATTATGTTTATTTATTATTTTCATTGTTATTTTTTGATATTTAATAATATATCACATTATAATAAATAATTACCAATAAAATATTATTTTAATATTAATATTCTCTCTATTTCATTATAGCTATCAGCCAACATAATTTTTGATCTAATTTCTGAAGCTCCTGAAAAATTCTTAAAATACCAAGCCAAATGACCCTTAAATTTACTATAACTTGTTTCACCCTTTTTTCTTTTGATTAATTTTAAATGATTCAAAGCAACTTTAAAAGCCATTTTTTTTCTTTCATTTGTGGTTAATGATTGATATTGTTTAGAAAAAATCCATGGTTGACCTAAAGCTCCTCGACCCAAAGCAACTCCATCAACTCCAGTTTTTTTAATAACTTTTAAAGCTTCTGATAAATTGTTTATTCCGCCATTAGCTAATATTATTCCAGAAAAATATTTTCTACTTTTTTTAATTATACTTAAATCTATAGATCCGGAAAATAATTGATTTAATGTTCGTCCATGAATCATTATAGCTGAAATTGGCAAATCAGAAATATTTTTTAAAAAATCTATAACATTAACCGAAAAAGATTCCGTTCGAAGTTTAATTGAAACTGGTAATTTAGTAGCTGATAAAACAGCTAAAATTATTTCCCGACTTAGTTTTAAATCACTCATTAATTTTGCTCCAGCTCCTTGTTTTAAAACTTTTTTTACCGGACAACCAAAATTAATATCAAAACCATCAGGTTTAATTTCTTTTTCTATTATTTTTATAGCTTTAATAAAATGATTTTTATCCGAACCAAAAAGTTGAACAACATAAGGTCTTTCAGTTTTAGAAAACTTTAATAATTCCAAAGTTTTATCTGAACCATGGTATAAAGCTGAAACTGAAGCCATTTCACTATAAACAACATCAGCTCCAAATTTTTTACACATTAAACGAAAAGCCGAATCTGTATATCCGGCTAAAGGAGCTAAGGCTAAAATAGGTTTATTTTTTTTAAAACTTATCCAAAAATTTTTCATATTTTTACCGCTATACCCCGACCATCCGGTAAATCTTCTATTTTATAACCTAATTTTTCAATTTCTATTCTAACTTTATCAGCTTTAGCAAAATCTTTATTCTTTCTAGCTTCTTCCCTATTAATTAATAATTTTCTTATATCATCTGATAAAGAAGTATCTTTTTCATCATTGTTTATAATTTTAGCAAAATCTAAAGCCCAAATATTGTCAAAATCTAATAAAGTGGCTAATTTATCTTCATTTGATAAATTAGATTTTAATATTTCAGAAATTAAAGATAATGTTTTTGGAGTATTAAAATTATCTAATAAATAATCTAAAAATTTATTTTTAAAATCAATATTAATTTCACCACTAACAGTTCCCAATTTTTTTATTTTATTATAAATAATGGTTAAACCTTTTTGGGCTGCTTTTAAGGCTTCAAAAGTAAAATTCTGTTTTGATCTATAATTAGCTTGTAAAAAGAAATAACGTAAGGATATAGAATTAAAACCTTTATTCTCAATATCTTCTAAACTAAAAGCTGATCCTTGAGATTTGGACATTTTGCCATTATTTATTAATAAATGTTCGTTATGTATCCAATAATTAGCTAATTTTACTCCACTAACTGATTCACTTTGAGCTATTTCATTACTATGATGAATACTAACATGTTCTATTCCTCCCATGTGAATATCTATAGTATTACCTAATATTTTTCTGATCATAGCCGAACATTCTATGTGCCAACCCGGAAAACCATAACCATTTTCAACCAAGGAAGAAACAAAAGGTGATGGCCAAAATTGTAAAGCATTTTTATGAACACCGGCTTTAAAAAACCATAAAGCAAAATCACAATAATTTTTCTTTTTAGGATCAGAAACATCTCCTTGACCGGCCCCTGTTTTATTTTTTTCCATTTTGCACCCTGACAAAACGCTATAATTTTTAAATTTATCTACTTCAAAATATACAGCCAAATCAGTAGCATAAGCATAACCTTTGGCTATTAATAATTGTATCATATCTATCATTTCATTAATATTTTCTGTAGCTCGAGGTTTGAATTTCGGTTCTAAAATATTTAACTTCTTAGTGTCTCTTTCATAAATTTTTATAAATTTATTAGCCACCGATTCCGGACTTGTATTTTCTTTTTTGGCTGTTTTTTCCATTTTATCTTCACCTTCGTCAGCATCGGAAGTCAAATGACCGACATCAGTATAATTTCTAACCATTGAAACATCATAATTCAAATACTTAAAAGTACGATGAACAATATCGGCACAAAAAGCACCTCGCAAATTTCCTATATGTTGAATCCAATAAACCGTGGGACCACAATAATAAAAAGAAAGATAACCGGCTTTAATCGGTTTAAATTCTTCTTTTTTTCTGTTTAAAGTGTTGTATAATAATATTTTCATAACATTTTAAGATATTTTCTTCATTAATTTAGAATAAAATTCCAAATTATTTAAACTAGCCCATTTTTGGCCCAAGGATTCATCAACTTTAAATAAATGATGTAAAAAAGCCAAAGAATTTTCTCTAAGTTCAATTAAATTAGACTGAGAATTGATTGGTTTAAAATTATTGGCTAAATTTGATTTCTTTATATTTATTTCTCTATAAAAATCAATTGTTTTTATAGAATTGCCTTTAAATTGATATAATTTACCGTGTCGGCCTTCTCTGGTTGGAATAACACAATCAAACATATTCCAACCCATTTTATGGCAACGATAAATATCGGCTGGAGTGCCTATTCCTAAAGCAAACTTTATTTTATCATCTGGAATAATTTTAGCAGTAAAATCCAAAATGTCAAACAGAAATTTACCATTCTCATCAACTGGACGAGCTCCAAAACCGTAGCCGGCAAAAGGAATTTTTTTTCCTAAAAACCTAGAATCAGAAATTTTCATCAAAGAATCTAAACATTTTTTTCTTAATTCCCTACTAACTCCACCCTGAATAACGGCTATTAATTTGGGTGTTTGATTTGGTTTTAATTTTCTTTTTTTTATTTGCCTTATATACTCCTTATGGCATCTATCAGCCCAATTAATAGTTCTATCAACGGCTATTAACATCTTTTTTTCATCAAAATCGTAAGGTGGACAGTCATCTAAACAAACCATAAAATCAGTTCCTAAATCAAATTGAATTTGAATTGATTTCTCGGGACTTAATTCATGTTTTGAACCATTAATTGGAGATTTGAAAACAACTCCGTCATCAGTAATTTTGCCTAAAGATTTATTTTTATGAATTAAAGAAAAAATTTGAAAACCACCACTATCAGATAAAAGGGGTCCAGTCCAATTCATAAACTTATGTATTCCTCCAGCTTTTTTTATAACTTTAATACCGGGTTGAAGATAAAGATGGAAAGTATTTACAACTAAAGCCGAAATACCAGCTGATCTTAAATCTTTTTTATCACACATTTTAATAAATCCCCTAGTAGCATCAGGCATAAAAATAGGATAATTTAAACTACCATGTTGAGTATTTATTTTGTTATTTATTTTCATAAATATTAATTTATTATTTCACCCGTCCATCACTACTGAAATTAGCAATTGGATCATCTTCTAGTTTACTAGTTTTAACTTCTGTTTTTTTATTAATAATAGCTCCAGTTTTGTCATCAACGGCACTTAAAGAAGAACCTGGAGATAGAATTATTATCTTATTATATTCTGATTCAGTTGGTATAATACTTACATTAAAACTAACTTCTACTGTATCAATTCCGATAGGCCAACGACTAATAGTAAAAACAATTTTATTATCATTTGGATCATAATTTAAATTACCGGCAGCAACGTTATAATTATTATCCCAAATAACATAATCGGGTAAATCTAACTCTACTTTAACATCTTTAAGTTCATGTAAAGAATTTTTTAAAGTCCAATAATATTTAAAAGAAGTTTTTTCACCAACTACTGGTGGTAAAGGACCGGAACCGACTGGAATATTATCATCATCAAAATATAATACCCTTTCCTGAATTGATAAATCACTATTAAATTCATTTATAATAGTATTACTAGAATTATCATTCAAATGTTCATCATCATTAGAAAAATCTTCAATATTACCAATACTAAATTGAGCGTAACTACTTACTTTTAAATCTTGGCCAAATTCAATATTATTAGAATTACCAGTATTAATAGAAAACTTTATTTCTCCTCCCTCCCCCGGTTCCAAAACTTCTAAATCAGAAATCTCTTTTGATGTCCAAGAAATAGTTTTACGACTTACAGTTCCTCCGTTTTCATCTTTTAAACTTTTCCAATCTAAAAAATCACTTTTTAAAATAGCCATAATAACCACATTTTTCATATCTTTATCACCTTTATTATTATAGGTAATAACATAATTCAAAGTGTCGCCAAAATTTATTGGAGTATCAGTTGAAGATTCATTAATAGAAATATTTAAATTTAAATCACTTTTTATTATTTCTAAAGTAACTTGTTTTTCAAAAAAAACAAATTCCTTTCCGGTATCATCGATATAT
>CAYYXD010000038.1:0-4889 GCA_964475575.1 uncultured Gammaproteobacteria bacterium | reverse complement strand
GTTGATTGTCAAGAATTAATCAATCCTGACTATATCAGCTCCTAATTTTCTTAAACGTTCATCTATATTTTCATAACCTCTATCAATTTGATAAATATTATCTATTTCAGTTGTTCCCTTAGCTATTAAAGCAGCTATAACTAACCCAATTCCAGCTCTAATATCAGGGCTTATTAATTTTTTACCGTATAGTTTACTTGGACCATTAATAACCACTCGATGTGGATCACACATAATTATATTAGCTCCCATCTGAGATAACATATCAGTCCAAATTAAACGTCGATCATAAATAGTTTCATGAATTAGACAATTACCTTTAGCTTGAGTCATTAAAACAGCATAAGGTGATTGTAAATCAGTTGGAAATCCGGGATATTCATGAGTTTGAATATTATATGGTTTTAAATCTTTATGTTTATTTATTTTTATCCAATCCTTACCAACTTCAAAATTTACTCCTATTTTCTTAAAAATTGATAATAATATGGCAACATGTTCTGGATCACAATCTTTAATGGTTATTTCTGAATTAGTAGCCGCGGCCATAATAGCAAAAGATCCGGTTTCTATTCTGTCCGGCATAATTTTTATACTTCCTCCTTTTATTTTTTTAACACCGATAATGGTAATAACCGGAGTTCCAGCCCCACTAATTTTAGCTCCACACTTATTTAAATGATCAGCCAAATATTTTATTTCTGGTTCCATGGCACAATTTCTTAAAATAGTTTTTCCTTCGGCTAAACAAGCGGTCATCATTAAACTTTCAGTTCCAGTAACTGAAACTATTGGAAAAAAGAAATCACATCCAATTAATTTTTTAGCTGAAAGACAATAACAACGATTTTCTATTTTAATATCAGCTCCAAAAGCTGAAAAACCATCTAAAAATAAATCAATGGGACGACCGCCAGCTCCAATAACACATCCTCCGGGATGAGGAAATTTAATTTTTTTAAAACGAGCTAAAAGCGGACCAACAAACATTATGGAAGTACGAAATTTATTAGCTAAAGCTGAAGGTAATTCATTAGTCTTTAATTTCTTTGCTTCTATAATAACTCGTCCTTTTTCATCTTCTTGATAAGAAAAACCCAACTCTTGTACCATTTGCAAGGATTTAGAAATATCTTCAATTTTTGGCAGATTATCAATAATAGTAGCTTCTTCAGATAATAGAGCTCCGGGTATCACTTTTAATGCTAGGTTTTTAGCTCCCTTAACTTTAATTATTCCTGATAAGGGTTTTTGTCCATTTATTAAAAATTTAGCCATATTATTTATATTAATTATTGTATAAGTAATTTATATACTCCCGATTGATTATTAATACTACCAGTAAAATAAAGGACACTACCTAATTTATCTAAAACTAAATTCCCCACCTTATCCAATGTTACTAATTTAATTGAATAATTATTATGTTTTAAATCTAAAATCACGATATCATTTTCAGTAGAATAAATTAAATAATTCTTAGGATGCCAAACCAAACCTGATACAATAGAATCAAAACGACCTATTAAAAACTCTTCAGCTAAAATAGAATTATACGAATAAATTTCAAAACCAGAAGAATAAACAAAATTACCATTATCAATAAAATTTATATTCTCAACATTATTCAAAACAGCCCAATAAGAACTAAATTTAGATGCTAGATTTATTATATAAAGAGTTTTGAAATTATGATCATAAACATAAATAAAATTAGTAGGAGCAAAGGATGATAATATTTCATATTCTCCATTACTTGGCAAAGTAGTTACTGAAATTGGTTCTTTTTGCCAATAAGAATAAGCTTTTAAAATATAATTATCAACATCAGAAAATATATAACAATATCCGTTGTTATACAAATCATACTCAATTAATCTTTTGTCATTTAATACATATTCTTCTTTTTTGGTAAAAAAGTTATAACTATGTAAACCATTATTTAAATAGTATAAATTTCCATCAATTATCTTTATTTTTTTAGAATTACCAAGATCAAGATTATCTACTGATAAATATTTGTCACGAGAATAATCAAAAATTGAATTTCCATTTACTAATATTTTTTTATCACCCAAAAAAGAAACATTGTAGGTATTATCACTTAAAATAATTTCTTGACTATTAGATAAATTTACAACTTGATTAGTTTTTTGCAAGGCAATACTTTTACCATAAGAATCTATATTTATGTTTTGCACTTCCGAATTAAAAAATATAACTGGTGAACTTTTTTTAAATAATACTACATCTTCAACATAGGTTGTTTGTTCAGAATAAACAGAAACCTTTTGTTGCCAAGGCCAATAACCATCTAATTCAAAAGATAATAAATAATTACCTGGCAATAAACTTTTTATTTTATAAGGGGTAAATATATTTTTATTCTTTAAAATTTCTTCTTCTGAAAAGAAATTACTATATTGATTAATTAAAGTTATTTTAGCTCCGCCAGGATTGGAATTAACAGCTAAAGTTCCAGTTTTCTGAATAAAACTTTTACCGCTCATCAAAGCTGATAAAGAAATTCTATAACCGCTAGCTGACAAAGAAAAAATGGTTGTCAAAACAAAAAAAACTAGAACAAAACAAATAAATAAAATGTTACGAAATTTATATGACATAATTAAAATGTTTTCACTAAATCTTTTATCATTTTCTTTAAATCTTCACCTATTTCATCATTCTTTATTCCCAATTTTAAAGTGGCTTTTATAAAATTTAATTTATTACCGGTATCCAACCATTCCCCTTCTATTTTTTTACCATACAAAGGAATACCTTTTTGCAACATTATTTCATAAGCGTCGGCCAAACGAATTTCTCCTGATTTTCCATTCTTCATATCTTTTAAAATATCAAAAACATCCGGAGTAATAATATTTATACCAACCTGAACTAAATTAGAGGGAGCATCTTCTTTTTTCGGTTTTTCAATAAACTTATCAATTTTATAAACCCCATCACCTAATTCCTCTCCTCCTATAACACCAAATTGACTAACTTCACTCGGATCAACTTCTGATAAACCAATAATAGTTTTACCATATTTTTTATAAGCATCAATTACTTGTTTAACTGGAGAAATTTCAGCATCATATAATGTATCACCAAACATAATTAAAACTGGTTCATTAAAAACCAAATGAGATGCACAATTTACCGCATGACCGTCACCCAAAGGAACTGCCTGACGAACATAAGAAAATTTTGCTAATGAATCTATCTCTTCCACCTTTTTAACTAAATCTAATTTATTTTTTTCTACTAAAGTTTTTTCTAATTCAAAAGAATAATCAAAATGATCCTCAATTGATCTTTTTCCTCGACCAGTAACAAAAATTATTTCTTCAATTCCCGCTGAAACAGCATCTTCTACTAAATATTGAATAACTGGTTTATCTATAACTGGCAACATCTCCTTAGGTTGAGCTTTAGTGGCTGGTAAAAATCTAGTTCCGAAACCAGCTACCGGCATAATAGCCTTTTTTATTGTTTTCATATTTAAAATTTTAATTATAATCCACTTATTTTCTTTTCCAACCCCATTTTTTAAAATATCTATACCATGATTTTATATGTTCTTTGGTTATTTTATCTTTAAAAATAGCTATATACCAAGGATATCGAGCACTAGATCTCATGTGATAATGAATTACTTCAGCTTCAGGATGATATATTACTTTCTTTCCAATTTTTTTGGCTCGACGACAAACATCAACATCTTCAAAATACATAAAAAAATTTTTATCATCAAAACCCTCAAAACCTTCTTTCCTTATTAATAAACAAGACCCCATTAACCAATCCACTTCTTGTATTATATCATGAGAAATATTTTTCATCAAAAACCAATCTAAGTGTTTTCTAAAAAATCTTCCCATAAAAGTTCGTCGTAAAATTGGAGTCCATAATTTAGGAAAACGTGAACAAGATAATTGTAGGCTTAAATCAATATTTAAAAGTTTTGGACCAACGATATAAACGTCAGAATAAGAATTTATATAATTAAATAATACTTTAATAGCTGCTGGTTTTAAAATTGTATCTGGATTTAATATCAAAACAAATTTTCCCTTAGCTTCCATAATACCCAAATTATTTCCACCACCCATACCACGATTAATATCGCTTTGAATAAATTTAAAATCAATAATTTCCGATTTCAAATCAGACAAATCTTCTCCGGAGGCATTATCAACTACAATAACTTCATAATTTAAACCTTGTAAATCTGATTCTACCACTGATTTTAAACAATTTTTTATTTTATCTCTTGTTTTATAATTAACTATAATTATTGATAAATCCATATCATTAAACATTTAATACTCTTATAATAATCTTAAATAAAAAATAATAAAGACTAAAAAAGATATTAGCTAGTTTTAAACTCAAACTTTCTATTTCTTGATAAGAAATTTTAGATGAAATCAAAGAAAGTAAGGCTCCATCTTTTATAACTCTATTTTTTTGAACTTTTTTTCTTTCCTTTATTATCTTTATCCAAGAATAAGGATTAAGAAAATAAAGCCAAACCTTTATTTTCTTTAAAAACCAACCATTAAAAATAGAAAAAAATAATAAACCTAATTCCATTATTATTAAAGCTGGAAGTATAAATAATAAAGAAATGATATTATAATTTTTAAATATAGTTATCAGTCTATTTCTATCCATGAAATAATATTTAGCTATAGATTTACTAAATTCATACTTGTGATATACAATTGATTTTAAAGATACCACACAACGATAACCACTCAACCAAATTCTCCAACCTAAATCTTGATCTTCATTATACATAAAATAAGTTTCATCAAATAAAGAAACTTTTTTTAAAACTTCAGTCTTAAATAAAACAGCTGCTCCCGAGGGGTAAAAAATAT
>CAYYXD010000037.1:0-4913 GCA_964475575.1 uncultured Gammaproteobacteria bacterium | reverse complement strand
AAATAATGTCAATAGATTGTATTAGATAAAAAAAGAGAGCTTTAAAACCCCCTTATTATCTTATATTTATATACAATTAATTTCTTTTATCTTTCTTTCTATTATTATAAAATCTTTTTTGTTTCGCACAATTTTAACAAATATTCCTATATTTAATAAAAGAATAAAAAGAATTATACCAGAAATTATTATAGCTACCTCTTTATTGAAATATTCAAATTTTATATAATTATTGAAAACAAAATTTGAAACCCAAAGATTAGAAACTAAAAACAAACTCACTTTTAGAAAAAAACGTATTATTTTTTTCTTTTTTGTTTTTTTTGTTATTTCTACCCCATAAAAATATATAGTTTGTAGAAATAAAAAAGGTACGGCCATTAATATAACAGATAAATTAAATATTTCCGTTATTATTTTTGAATCAAACAGTGAAGACAGTATCCATGTAATAGTAGGGCATGCTATGAATAATATTATTATTAGTTTAGTAAATATATGAGCATCTTTTATTTTTCTTTCTTGCTCTAACGTCTTTATTTTTTCTTTAACATTTATATTCATTTTAAAAAATTTTAATTGATTAAAAATTAGATTAATTATTAAACCTATCTAAATCTAGACAAACTTAATAATTAATCTAATTTAATCTATTTTTTAATGAACTTAACATTGATACAATATATCACAAACGATAAATATTGTCAATATGTCAAAAAAGATAAAAAAAGAGTCATTATATGCATAATAACTCTTACTTATTCTTTAAATTTATTGTTGATAAAATAATCAACGTTAATTTTTTCTTGTAAAAGAAATGATTTAAATTCATTTTCTAATTCCTTTTCATTAAGAATTTGTATTGAAAATGAATTTTTATATATTTCTTTATACTTAATATTACTTAACTTTAAATCCGGTATACCCACCGAAAATATAAAATTAACTTTGCGTTTTTTTTTGTCTTTATAATTACGACAAACAATAAAAGCCATTCTAACCTCCTTTAATGGTTCAAAAGCTTTTATACCAATCCATTCTCTTTTTTTCTTTTTAAAACAAAAAAATCCTCCGATTTTTTCGATTTTAATTTCTTTATTTTCTTTTTCAAGAGAACAAAAAAAATTTTCCCAAAAGTTTTTTTTAAATATTTTCATTATAAATCTTTTTAAATGAACTACTTCGGACATTATACCATACTATTTAAAAAAATCCAACCCCCTATATACAAAATAAAAAAAGTCGCTAACTTATAGAAAATTAACGACTTATTGATTTTTATTGTTTTTTTTAAAAAAATTATGCACTTAGTCTATTGGACAAATATTGTCTATGAGCATTCACGTCATAAACAATCTCTTTTTCTAAATTTATCTTAATTAAAAAAGAAACTTCTTCGGAAATTATTTTATCAAGATCTTGCATAAACCTTTGTTTTTTGCGAGAATCTTTTTCATGGTTTATTTTGGCTTTTAATTTCACTATTTTCATATTTCTTTTTATGGATTTTTGTACTAGAGGTTCTTCTTTAGATTTGTCAATAAAAGAAAGTGCCATAGGTTTAGTGATTATTCCTTCAAAATCACAAATATCTTTATAACTCATTTTTAAGTTTTTAATAATACTACTACGTCATCAAACCGACATAATTTAGGTTAATACTTAATAAAGCATCGTCGTATGCTAGCACAATAATAATTTATTGTCAATAGCTTTAAAATAGAGATAATTATTGATTATATTGACATTCTTTTTACTTTAAAGAAAGTTTAATAGGACTTTTTATATGATCAATATAGATTATTGGTAAATTATATTCTTTTAAATTTTCTACAAAACACTTATTAACAATACCCTGTTTTAACATTTTTCCATTTTTATTATAAACTTGTGACCAACCTATAATAAATCCTTTTGGTAAATTATTCTTCATTACTATTTTAAGTTGATCTATAAAAAACTCTAATTCACCCAAAGTATCAGATGAAGTAAGATGATATTCTACTAATAAAAAATATTTTGATAAATCAATTTTCATTTGTTGTATCATGAAAGTATCTATTAGTAGATGACCACCTATTATTTTTTCATTTTTTAAACCATCAACCTCTTTAAATAAATCTTTATGACTATAATTAACTTCTTTTCCATCTTTTAAAAAGCCGAGTAAAGCTTTTCTTTCTTTTTCAGTAAATCTTTTAGAATAGAAATGTTCCCCTGTTCTTCTTAAATTTATTCCGTAATAACAAGTTTGACCTAATTCAATTGCTTTAAAAAAGAAATTAGTAGGATCAGAAAAACCTAAATACTTCTTATTAGCTTTTTTTACTAAACCCCAATCAATTTTATCAAAAAATCTCATGATTTTATCTCCACCTCTGGCAAACCATATTAAATCAATTTCTGGGTTTCTTAAAGCATTATGAAAACCTTTTAATAAATCTTTAGGTTTAGAATAATTTAAACAATAATCAACAAAATCAATATTGTTTTTTATTAAAAAATTATAATCCTTCTTAAATTTTTTGACCTTACTAAGTTCTTCAAATTTTGATAAATTAACTAAAGCTATTTTCATATATTTTTTTATAAATATCATTTAATCACAATTATATTTTATCATAAAAAATTAATCTAAACAAAAACAAAAAACAACCTTATTAAAGATTGTCTCTTGTCTAAAAAAGATTTTATTCATTTATTTGTAAATTCGCCAGACTGAAAAATTCATTTTCTGCAATCTCATATTGTTGTTGAATGTCGTTTGCTTCTTTTTGAACTACATCAAATTGGTCTTTTGTATCATTTATTTCTTTTACTAAGCTATCAATCGTTTTTTCATCGGTTACATCCATATCATCTTTCACTAATATTTCAACCATTAATTTAGTTTTTTCCAACATCTGTATTTGTAGATCATTATATTTTATTTTAACTGAATTTTCTTTCTTGGCTACATCAATAAACTTGTCTGCGCTAACTTTTACTTTGGCATTGGAAATATCTGAAGATAATGTTGTTAATTCAATTAATTTGCTGTCAATTAAATCAAATTTGGAAGAGGCGTCTTTTTTCTTAGAAAGTGCGACTTCAATTGTCTTTATGGCTTCAGTGTAATCTTCACTATCCATCTGTTTGCTCAAGGTATCCATTTCTGCCGATTTTTCCAAATTGGCTATTTGTTCGGCTTCTTTACCAAGAGCAACAATTTCGTTGTGCTTATCAATAAACTGCTGAGAAACACTAGAACCACATCCAGTAAGTACTAAAACACAAGCAACAACCAATGTTATAAATATTGTTTTTTTCATAATTCACCTACCCCTCTATTTTTGCTAATTTTTTTATTCATAGATTTATTTTAACTTTATTAAATTATTAATTTTATTTATTGACATAAAATAGGCCAGCACAAAGTGCTGGCTTTTTTGTCTTCCTGAAAAACTCATTTGATTGTATACTTGAAATATACGCAAATATATTTTATCAATATGATCGAAACCATAAAGACATCAAGTTATACAATCAAACAAATCCTCCAAGAAAACTGGGATGAATTTTATGAAAGACATAAAAGGTTAATTAGACCGGTAGTAATAGCTAATGTTAAAAAAGTGATGGCCTGTGGTGATAAGGATATATTAGGATATAATACCTATGTTTGTCCAGAGTGTCGGAAAAAAGTATTTGTCGCCCATACCTGTAAGTCTAGATTTTGTAATAGCTGTGGCAAGGTTAAGAATGATGAATGGATAGAGAGAGCTCAAACTAGACTATTTAATATTCCTCATAAACATTTAGTCTTTACCATTCCCTGGGAAATTAGACTACTATTTTTAGAAAATAGACATCTGTTGTCATTATTACATAAATCTTGCGGGCAGGCAATCATTGATTGGGCTAACTCGGTTTATCTTCTTCCCGGGGTATTAACTGTTTTACATACCTTTGGCTCTAAATTGAATTTTAATTGCCATATTCATGTTCTCTACTCCTTAGGTGGGATAGGACTAAAAAATGGTAAGTTTAAGGAGGATAGTTTCATTCCGGCTCTTAGTCTAAAATCTAGGTTTAAAACAATACTACTACATAAATTGAGAAGAGAATATGTTTCCGGTAAACTATATATCAGTCCTACTCTAAAAACTATTTGGAGAAGAAAATTTAGGACAGAATCTTTCTATGAAATACAAAACAAACTATGGGAAAAGGATTGGTATTTATGGGTGGGAGAGAAATTAGATAATGCCACCCATACTGTCACCTATGTGGGACGTTATGCCAAGAGACCATGTTTATCGGAAGCCAAGATAACCGCCTATAAGAAAGAAACTAATTTAGTCAGTTTCAGTTATCATGATAAACTAACCGGAGAAGAACAAAATATGAATTTAAGTATTGATGAATTTATTGGAGCTTTAGTCAGACATATACCGGAGAAAGGATTTAATATGATCAGATACTATGGTATGTATGCTAATGTTCTGAAATGGAAGATATTGAAAATATTGGCGGATAGATTAATCTATCTATATGGAAGAGTATATTTGGTCTTTGAACCGAGAATTATGAGTTGGAGAGACAGAATTAGAGAGATGACTAGAGTTGATCCTCTATTCTGTCATCACTGTCAAAAAAACTTAGAATTAGTTCAAATTAATTACAGAATTAGAGACGGAACCTGGAGATCAGTACCAATTCATTAATTTTTTTAAACTATCTATTACCATAGTATTGTTTATGATTGTTTAATAGTACTTAATACCGAGACTTTCTTTATTTTAATGGATTAAAAAGTTAATCTGACTTAATTTTAATAATTGGAGACAAAAATTAATACAAAAATCTTAGAGAGCTGGTGGAAAACACGAGTTTTTTGTTGGTTAAAATATGGATGATAATTCCTTAACAAT
>CAYYXD010000036.1:0-4928 GCA_964475575.1 uncultured Gammaproteobacteria bacterium | reverse complement strand
TTTTTTATTTTATTGAATTAATTACTAAGTCCATCTTAATAGGTGATCTTAGTAATTAATTCAATATAAATCTTACTTGTTAACGAACCTCCATTATACCAAAAAATGGTACAACAATGTATAATTATAACTTATTTTACTGATTTTGTCAATAGTTTTAAAATGCTTTAAAATAGGGCGTTTTTTTTATTATTTTACTCTTTTTTTGTTCTTTTCTTTCCAGTTTTCTATTAATTTATGATTTCCAGATAGTAATACTTTTGGAACATTATATTTTTTTGATTCAACTTTAAATTCAGCTGGTTTAGTATATTGAGGATATTCTAATATATTTTTACTGTTATGAGATTCATCTATTAAACTTTCATTATTACCTAAAACTTTCGGAATTAATCTAGCGATAGAGTCTACTATAGTCATAGCGCCTATTTCTCCTCCAGTTAAAATATAGTCTCCAATGGAAATTTCTTCATCAATAAAATTTTTTATACGATCATCAACTCCCTCATAACGTCCACAGATTAAAGTAATATTTTTTAGTTTAGAATACTTTTTAGCTAACTCTTGATTCCATTTTTTTCCTTTAGCTGATAATAGTATTATTTTTTGTCCAGAAGTTTTTTTCTTTTTAGCTATCTTTTTTATAGCTTTATATAGAGGTTCTATTTTCATTAACATTCCAGCTCCACCACCATAAATAGTATCATCAACTGTATGTCTTTTATCATTAGTGAAATTTCTTAAATTATGGATATTTATTTTTATTATCTTTTTTTCTTGAGCTTTTTTTATAATACTCTCGTTAAAATAGGATGAAAAAATCTCAGGGAATATTGTTATAATATCAAACTTCATATTTTTAAAACAAAAAACCACGGTTGTGGTTTTTTGTTGATTTATTGAAAGTTTTAAAAATTAAATTTTCAAATCATCAATAGCCGAAGTATCCATATTCATAGAATCATCTCTTCGAGCTGGTCGATTTCCATTATTTGGATCGTAAATTTTTAAATTGACACGAGAATTATTTCTAGCTCCAACAACTTTTAATAAAGTTCTGATAGCTTGAGCTGTTTGACCACGACGGCCGATTACAAATCCCATATCACTTGGGTCGATTTTTAAGGTCAAAAGAACTCCTCGTTCGTCAACTGTTCTTTCTACTGAAACAGCATCTGGGACGCTTACAATAGATTTAATAACAGTTTCTAAAAATTGCTTGTCTTGATTTTCCGACATAGTCGTCGACTTAATTCTTATAAATTGTTTTTTTTATTACAGATTTATAAGAACATCTTAATTATTATCACCCAATGGTGTGATTGAATTAATCAATCCTGTTTTTATTGTACATTTCTCAGCTTTAAAAGTCAAGAAATGTATAAAATACATTATATTTATTCTGTTTTTTCGATATTTTCAGTTGCTTCTACTTGAGCTTCGGCTGGTGCTTCAATTGGAGTTTCAACTTCTTCTTTGGTTTCTTTAACTACTTCTTTTTGTTTAGCTTTTTCAATTTTTTCCGCCTTTCTTTTATTAGGAGTACCCGGTTTAGAATTCACTGCTTTTTTTCCTTCTATAATCTTCTTTTCTATTAATAAATTATTTACTGAAGGAGTCATTGATGATCCTTTGCTAATCCAATATTTAACTCTATCAGCTTTTATTACTAATTCCTTATTATATGGATTATATGATCCTAATATTTCTAAAGCTTTTCCATAAGGATCTTGAGTTTTTTCACATATAACAACTCTAAATAATTTTTTGTTTTTTTTACCAATTTTGGCCAATTTAATAGTAAGCATAATTTTATTTTCTTATCAATTATATTAATATTTTCGTTTAGATATTATATTATTAACGATAAAAAGTCAATGATTATAATATTTTAATATTTTTTAGTAAATCTTGAAGGTTTATTTCTAAATGTATTATTTTTATCTCCTTTTTGATTAAAATTTCCATTATTGAATTCAGTACTTTCACCTTTTTTGTCTGTCCATAAAGGTTCGTTTTCTGGAAGATTTTTCATGGTTAAATTTATTCTTCCTTGAGCATCAATTTCCTTTATTCTAACTTGAACGGTGTCTCCAATATTTACTAAATCTGATGGACGACCTATTCTGTAAGGAGCCATTTCACTAACATGAACCATACCATCTTGACTAGCTGATAATTGAACAAAAGCTCCAAAATCCATTAAACGAACAACTTTTCCGCTAAAAATTTCACCAACTTCATATTCTTTTATTATATCTTTTACCATTTTTTCCGCTATTTTTCCTTTTTCACTATTTAAAGAACAAATCATGACTAAACCATCATCATCAATATCAATAGAAACTTCGGTTTCTTCTATTATTTTATTTATAACCTTACCGCCTGGACCAATTATAGCTCCTATTTTTTCAGGATTAACTTTGAAACTTATAATTCTAGGGGCATAAGGTGATAAATCTGATCGAGGAGCTGATAATTCTTTATTTAAAACTTCTAATACTTGATTCAAAGCTTCTCGTCCTTGAGTGAATGTTTTCTTTATTATTTCTTCGGTTAATCCATCTGTTTTAGTATCTAATTGAATAGCTGTTAGACCATCTTTAGTTCCGGTAATTTTAAAATCCATTCCGCCTGGTCCATCTTCTAGATCTTGAATATCAGTTAATACTTCAAAACGACTCATATCCTTATTAGAAGCTAAACCCATAGCTATTCCTCCCACTTGAGTTTTAATAGGTACACCAGCATCCATTAAGGCTAGGGAAGATCCGCAAGTTGAACCCATGGAAGATGATCCATTTGATCCTAAAGTTTCACTAACAACTCTAATGGTATAAGGGAAATCTTCTTTTTTAGGTAAGACTGGAATTATAGCTTTTTCAGCTAAGGCTCCATGACCTATTTCACGACGTCCAGTTCCTCTAAGAGGGCTAGCTTCACCTACACAATAAGGGGGGAAGTTATAATGATGCATGTATCTTTTTTTGCTTTGTCCTTCAATACTTTCTAACGACTGTTCCATTCCTGGAGCTCCTAATGTAACAATTGATAATACTTGAGTTTCTCCTCGAGAGAATAATCCGGTTCCATGATTTCTTGGTAAAATAGTAGTATCAGCTGACAATGGTCTAATTTCATTTAAAGCTCGACCATCAACTCGGCGCTTATCGTTTATGATAGCATTAGTTACCTCTTCTTCTACCATTTTTTCAACCAATGATTTAATTATAAAATCACGATCTGATTTTTCTAATCCTTGAGAAAATAAATGTTCATCTAATTTTTCTTTTATAATTCTCATGGCCATTTTTCTTTCATTCTTGGTATAGTATATTTTGTTAAATAGGTTTTCTTTTATATTTTCTTGTAACCATTCTTTTCCAATTTCTAATAATTTTTCTTTAGCTTCTTTTTTATTCAAATCCTCAGCGCTTAATAATTTTTTACTTTCCATTTTTTCTTTAATAGGAACAATTTCTTGCAATTGTTTAATTATTTTTATAGCTTCTTGCATTTTTTCTTGACCTTCTTTTATAGCTTCAAAAACAATATCTTCTTTTATTTCATTAGCACCAGCTTCTAACATTATTGTTTTCTTTTCAGTTCCAGCTACAATTAAATCTAGAGAACTAAGAGCTTGTTGTTCATAGTTTGGATTAAAAACAAATTTGTTATCAATTAAACCTACTCTAATTCCTCCTATTGGTCCATTCCAATCAATTCCTGAAATACTTAAAGCAGCTGAAGCCGCAATTAAGGAAACAACATCATAATCATTTTCACCATCAACTGATAAAACTGTTACTATTAATTGAACATCACGTCTTTCTTCATCATTGAATAAAGGACGAATAGCTCTATCAATCATTCTACCAGTTAAAATAGATTGATCAGTTGGACGACCTTCTCGTTTTACCCAACGAGATCCTTTTATAATTCCAGCGGCGTATAGTTTTTCTTCAAATTCTACCATTAAAGGAAAGAAATCTATTCCTTCTCGTTCAGTTTTAGATTGAACAACAGTAGCCATGACTACTGTTTCTCCATATTGAACCAAAACGGAAGCATCAGCTTGCTTAGCCAATTTTCCTGTTCTAATACTTAGAGATCGACCTAACCAATCGCCACTTACGATTTTTTCTTCATTCATAATTTTTACTTGTTGGTCGTCAAATTTAAGCCCTGTATATATCTAATACAGTTCTCGATATTTGATGACCAACATTAATTATTAATTATTTTTTACGATTATAGTTATTTTTATAACTGTTTATCAAAAATTTTTTATTTTTACTCAAATCAATGAAATCATCAGCCTCTTCAATTAATCGAGCTGAAGTTGTTTTAGCAAAAGCCATAATTTCAACCAAACATCCTTTGTTGTTTTGTAAATATGAAACTAAAGGTAAGTAATCACCATCACCCGAAACTAATACTATTACATCTAATTTTTCAGATAATTTAATAGCATCAATAGTTATTCCAACATCCCAATCACCCTTTTTAGCTCCACCAGCAAATACTTGTAAATCTTTCATTTTAACTTCAAAACCTTGTTGACTTAAGGCCTCAAAAAAAGGAGTTTCTTCTTCAGTTTCTGTCCTTATAGCGTAAGCAGTCGCTCGGATAAGCTTCCGTCCTGCGACTGCCTGTTTTAGTATTTCCTGAAAATTAACTTTTTTTCCAAATAGATTCTTAGCGGAATGATACATATTAGAAACATCCACTAAAACTCCTATTCGTTGTTCAATATGTTTTATCATAATTTTTTATTCAATTTCTTCTTCGTTTTCTTTGTTCATTATTTGTTCTAATTCTTCTTCTTTCTTTTTCTTTTCTTCTTCGTCTTGCATCATTTTATTAGCTATTTTTAATTTTAATTTTTTAGCTAATTCAATAAAAGCTTGTTCATCTTCTTTTTGTAA
>CAYYXD010000035.1:0-5064 GCA_964475575.1 uncultured Gammaproteobacteria bacterium | reverse complement strand
AAAAAACCTGAGATTTAAGTTCAGGTTTTTTTATTCATTTTCTATATCTAAAAATATACAATTATAATCTTAATTAAATTTGAATTCTTCTAAAAAAGAAACTACCCAAAAATAATAAAATAATAGTAGAAACACTTAAAACTAAAATGTCTAAACTTAAAAGAAAATAACTATTATCTATCATTAAAAATCTTAAAGCATCCACCCCATAAGTAAGTGGATTTATTTTTGTAATGAATTGCAAAAAACTAGGTAAATCATTTAAAGGAAAAAGTGCTCCTGATAAAAAGAATAAAGGCATTATTAAAAAATTCATTATCAATTGAAAACCCTGCATATCTTCTAAAAAAGAGGCTATTAAAATACCTAAGGAAGTAAATAATAGAGCAATTAAAAACATTAATAAAATAATAGGAATTATAAATTGCCAGTTTGATAATTCCAATCCAAATAATAAAGAAATAAATAAAACTAAAACACCTTGAATAGTGGCTACGGTTGCTCCCCCTAAGGTTTTACCAATCATAATATTAAGTCGTGACACTGGAGCTACTAAGGTTTCTTTTAAAAAACCAAACTGTCTATCCCAAATAATTTCTATTCCTGAAAAAATGGCTGTAAATATTATACTCATTGATATAATTCCAGGAGCTAAAAAATTTAAATAATTACCCTGCCCAGCTTGTTGAAAAACAGAACCAAAACCATAACCGAAAGCTAATAGAAAAAGTATTGGTTGACCTAAAGAACCAATTATTCTAGATTTAGAACGAAAGTATTTTTTTAATTGTCTTAACCAAAATATATATATTTTTTGCATATAATTATCTTTTAGGATGATGCTCTCTCATCATATCTATTGAATTAGCATATTCTTCCCTTATTTTTTTACCAGTTAATTTCAAGAAAGCTTCTTCTAGGGAATTAGTATTGGTTTGTGTCTTCAATTCTTTAGGACTACCAATTATTATTATTTTACCTTGATCTATAATGGCGATTCTATCGGCAATTCTATCAGCTTCATCCATATAATGAGTAGAAAAAAAGATGGTTGTTTTTTCAGAATCATTTAGTTTTTTTAAATAATCCCACATTAGATTTCTGGTTTGAGGATCTAAACCCAAGGTTGGCTCATCTAAAAAAAGAACTTTAGGATGATGAAGTAGTCCCCTAGCTATTTCCAATCTTCTTTTCATGCCACCAGAAAATTTTTTAACTAAGACATTACGACGATCCCATAATTCAACCATTTTTAATAATTGTTCACCTCTTTCTTTTCTAATTTTTTTAGGAACACCATATAGCACACCATGAAAATTAATATTCTCCCAAGCGGTTAAATCTTCATCTAGACTTTGATCTTGAAAAACAATTCCAAAAGAATGACGTACTTCATTAGGATCTTTTACTGGATTAATTTTATTTATAGACATCTCCCCCTTACTTGGTCTAAGTAAAGTAGTTAACATTTTTATAGTTGTTGATTTACCAGCACCATTAGGACCTAAAAACGCAAATATTTCACCCTCCTCCACTTTAAATGATATATCATCTACGGCTTTAAAATCTTTAAAATACTTACTAACATTTTTAACTTCAATCATATAACAATTATTTTTGAAATAAAAAACCTAATAATATAGGTTTTAAATTTATTATTTTAAATATTAAAATTTATAATAATCAACTAAAATTAACCAACCAATAAGTGAAATGAATATAGAAACTAAATTCCCTATTAAAAATAGATTATAAAAAATTCTATCATCTTTATTAGTCCATTTCTTCCAACCAACAGCTGTCTTTATACCCATCCAAAGCATAATTCCAGGATAAAGATCAAAAATAAATAAAAACAAATAAAAAAATCTTTCTACGAAACCCAAAATAATAGTTATTTTAATATGTGGATCATTTTCCCCTTCAAATTTGCTTGTTCCTAAAAAACGAGGAAGCCATTTATCAATAACCAAATGAATAAATAATGACCCTATTATATTGATTGGTAAAAAGACTAATGTTATCAGAATAAATATTTTTAACATATTGGATTGTAATTATTTCTATACTAATTATAATCTATCATAAAAATATAAAAATGTAAAAATAATAATGAACTATTCTAAATATTTTTTCTTTATAAAATATTATCATTTTTCACTTTCTATACGAGCTTTTAATAAAAAGATAATTTCTGTTTTTAATTTAGCACGAGCCCAATCTTTTTGCGAATCTGTTAAAGCTTCACCTAAACCAACTAATAAATTACGATTTTCAATTTTTTCTATTTGATCAACACATTTTTGCAAAGTTTCTTTAAATGAAATTCCTGATCGTTTTTCAACAATTTCTTTATTAATTGACCAATTATTATTTAAGAAATACCAAACGTCATAAATATCACGACTGGTTTTACCAACTCGTTCTAACATCGCCATTAATTTATGAGCAAACATATCTTCCTGCACCATAACCAACATAGATATTCCTAATAAAGTTTTTACTTCAAATCTTGATCTAAAATTACGTCTATTTATTTCAATCTTAATATTTTGAGATATTTTATCATAAGAAATAATATTTAATAAATTAAACTTCTTTATTTTTGAATCAATTATTTTTCCGTAACTTTCGGCTATCTTGTGAATTCTTTCAAAAACTATTTGTTCCTTGCTTTCATCTAATAAATCAAAATCCAAATCAAATGAATCTCTGTTTAAACTATAGAATAAATTAGCTGCGGTTCCACCCTTAAAACCTAAATACGGAGCAATAGTAGTATCAGAATATATATCTTTTAAAATCTGTAATAATATATTTTTGTGCTTAGCATAATTTACAGTCATATATTTGAATTTTTAAAAAATTTAAAATACTTATTAACTCTTTTTTCCATTTTTTTATTTTGATATATCGGTAAAATTTGAAAAACTTTGTCCCAATCCAAAACATTTAAATTATCAAAATGATAATCTTTACTAACATAAATTCTATCCAAAAAAGCTCGTTCTTTAGTGGCTACAGCAATACCTTTTTCATGTTCAATACCTAAGATATTACTTAAAACATAATCTTTCATGCGAATAAAAGATATTTTTTGATCATCTATATTAATTTCTCTAGTAACATACGATGCTACAAAAATACTATCATACTTCTGAAAATTTACACCCGATCTAGTTAAAACTGTTTCAAAGCTGATATAAGAAGGGGTATAAACTCTAGTAGCTAATTCAAAACGATCGTAATTATTATCTTTTGCATAAAAACCACGACGTAATCTTATTAATTTTCCAGATTTAGCATACTTATTTAATCGTAATGATACTTTTTGTTCTCGTCCTTCTTTCCATAATAAAGCAACATCTTTTACGGAAAAGACAGTTTTAGGGGATCTTAATAAAATATCTAAATATTCTCCTTTTGATGGTTTTTTATCCATATATTTACTGTTATATACCTTAAAGGTATTTTATAGTTTAATTATATACTATTATGGATATAAATACAAGTGGATGTATTTATGGATAATTGCATTTCAGACTAGAATTTAAGTCCGAGTATTGGAAAATATTAGAACTTATTTAATTTTCTTCACTCTTTAAATCACTATACATTATCTTTTAAAATCAAGTATTAGTAAAATTATCCCTATCACTTTATCTTTATCTTTTGGATTAGATTCAGCTATTAATATGGTCAGAGTGGCTAAAGACCCGGGATTAATCCTATCTTTAAAATTAAACTTGGCTTTATTTAAAAACCAAATAAAAGCAAAGGCTCCACTTCTTTTATTGCCATCATTAAAAGGATGATTTTTTATTATAAAATAAAGTAAATGAGCTGCTTTTTCTTCTACTGTTTTATAAACTTCCCTACCAAAAACAGCTTGAAAAACATTTCCAACTATTCCCTCTAAGTTTCCGGGAGTTTTTTCTTGAGAAAATAGTTCACTGGCTTCTCCTCTGTCAATTAATTCTCTCTTGAGTTTAGATAACCCTTGATATAAATCTTTAGAGGTAATATTAATTTTTTTCTTAGTTCCTGTTTTAGGAAAAGAATTTTTATCATATTTGTCTAAAGAAAACCAAGTGTAAGAAAATGATTTGATCAGTTCTAAAACATCTTCTGTTTGAACATTTTGATTATTTTTGGTTAATAATTTTATATCCTCTACTGCCTTCAGAAATTCTTGGCGATTTTTATTTATTTTATTTTGATTAATAGTAAAACCTTTAGTAATATGTTGTTTTAATATTTTTGTAGCCCAAATCCTAAATTGAGTAGCAATTTTAGAATTTACCCTATAACCCACGGATAAAATCATATCCAAATTATAAAAAAATACTTCATAAACCTTTCCATCTCTGGCAGTTGTTGCATTTTTTGCAACAACTGAAGACTCCTTTAATTCTCCATCTTTAAAAATATTTTTAATATGTCTAGAAATAACAGATTTATCACGACCAAAAAGACCAGAAATTTGATCTAAACTAGCCCAAAAAGTTTCTCTACTAAAATCCTGACGAAGTTCTATAGAACCACTTTTAGTTTGATATATAGCTAATTTTTGCGATTCATTTTTTCTTCTTGCAGACATATAAATTCTTATAATTTAAAATAAATAATTTAATTGATTCAGTTTTTTTAATGGAATAGATTGAATTATTCTAGGAGAGTAAAGATAAATAAAAAAGAAATAATTAAAAATCTTATTTTTTTCATAACTTTATTTAATAACTTTTATAGCTTTGCCATTAATTAGAGCATCGGCAATTTTTTCATAAGCGGAATAAATGATTCTCTGGTAAGTACTAGCCGAGGTGTGCATTTTTTCAGCCGCTTCTTTTTGATCTAAATTACCTAAATGTCTAAGACGATATGCTTCTATTTCTTCTATCGTCAATTCGACAACTTCAAGATTCCTCATGGGGATACCCTGGGGTTTAAAATAAGTTACTTCAGGACTAAATTCTATTTTTCGGCATAATTTCGGTCTAGGCATAATATTGAAAAATTATCTATTATTTGTTAGTTTATAATTATAAGAGAAGGCTCTCCGGC
>CAYYXD010000034.1:0-5302 GCA_964475575.1 uncultured Gammaproteobacteria bacterium | reverse complement strand
GGCATTCCACCCATATTATGATTTGAACATGAACAAGAGTTTTTATCTTCAGGCTTATCAGCAATAACAGTTTCTACAGTTAAAAACATAATAGCAGCTGAAGAAGCATTTTCTAAAGCACAACGAACAACTTTAGTTGGATCTATTATTCCAGCCTCTACCATATTTTCAAATTTATCTATAGCGGCATTATAGCCAATACCAGTGTTACCTTTTTTATGTTCTTCCATTATGGTATATAAAACTAAAGACCCATCTTTTCCAGCATTAATAGCTATTTGTTTTATCGGTTCTAATATAGCTTCATTAACAATAGCTACTCCGGCTTCATTTGATTTTTTTTCATTTAAATTTTTAAAAGATTCTCCAGCTAAAGCTAAAGCTAACCCTCCACCTGGGACAACACCTTCTTCTTGAGCAGCCCTAGTGGCATTTAAAGCATCTTCAATTCTATCTTTTTTTTCTTTCATTTCTGTTTCAGTAGCTGCTCCTACTTTTATTACAGCTACACCACCAGTTAATTTAGCTAAACGTTCTTGAAGTTTTTCTTTATCAAAATTAGAATCACTCAATTCCATTTCTTTATTAATTTGGTCTATTCTATTTTTTATTTTTTTATCATCACCTTTTCCATCTACAATAGTGGTATTATCTTTAGAAGAAATTACTTTACGAGCTTGACCTAAATCTTCTAATTCAATACTTTCTAATTTTAATCCTAGTTCTTCAGAAATAACTTTTGCTCCAGTTAAAACAGCAATGTCTTCTAACATAGCTTTACGACGATCTCCGAAACCAGGAGCTTTAATTCCTAAGACATTAAAAGTTCCACGAAGCTTATTCAAAACAAAAGTAGTTAAAGCTTCTCCTTCTATTTCTTCGGCAATTATGACAATATCTTTTTTTCCTGATTGAACAACTTTTTCTAATATTGGTAAAATTTCTTGAATAGACGAAATTTTTTTATCAGTTACTAATATAAAAGGATCACTAAATTCGGCTTTCATATTTTCTGAATTAGTGATCATATATGGAGAAACATATCCTTTATCAAATTGCATTCCTTCTACAACTTCTACTTCAATTCCAAAAGATTGACCTTCTTCAACAGTAACAACACCGTTTTTACCAACTTTTTCCATGGCTTCAGCTATTTTTTTTCCTATTTCTTTATCATTAGCTGATATTGAAGCTACTTGAGCTAATTCTTCTTTGGTATCAATAATTTTACTTATCTTTTTTAGATTTTCAATTATAGCTTTTACTTTTTTCTCAATACCTAATCTAATTTCAATAGGAGAAATTCCAGCTGAAACTAATTTTAATCCCTCTTTGATCATAGCTTGTGCTAAAACTGTTGCTGTAGTAGTTCCATCACCAGCCATATCATTAGCTTTTGAAGCTACTTCTTTTATCATTTCAGCTCCAATATTTTCAATTTTATCTTCTAACTCTATTTCTTTAGCTACACTAACTCCATCTTTGGTTATAATTGGAGCTCCATAACTTTTTTCTATAACTACATTTCGCCCCTTAGGACCAAGAGTAACCTTAACAGCATCAGCTAATTTATCAACTCCATTTTTTAAAGCCTTACGAGCTTCTTCATTGTAAATAATTTTTTTTGCCATATTTTTTAAAATTAATAATTATTCTAAAATAGCTAAAATATCATTTTCGCTTATAACCAAATATTCTTCATCATCAATCTTAATATCATCGGGAGAATATTTTTTAAAAACAACTTTTTGTCCGACCTTAACACTCATTTCCATTCTATTTCCACTATCATTAATTCTTCCGGGACCAACAGCAATAACTTCTCCTTGTTCGGGTTTTTCTTTATCCATGGTATCAGGTAAAAAAATTCCTGATTTTGTCATTTCTTCCTTACTGGAAGCTTTGACAATGACATTATTGTTTAAAGGTTTCAAATTCATATTTACATGTTTATCAAATCAAAAATACTAAAAAGATTGATTGACTTGATAAAATAAAAAATAGACAATGATTTTAGCAATCTAATGAAGTGAGTGCTAACAACTATTTTAGCACAAGAAAAAATAGTGTCAAGTAATCTTCTAACTTGTCAATCCTGAAAATATATATTATTATACTTTATATATCTTGGTCCGATGGTGAAGCGGTTTAACACTACAGTTTGCAAAACTGTCATTCGTGGGTTCGAATCCCACTCGGACCTCAATAAAAAAAGCTAACATTTGTTAGCTTTTAGGTTATAAAATTAAAATCATAGACAGGGGCTCTATGACTATAATACAATTTACCCGTAAAAGGATCTTTGTGTAACAATAACCAACTATTCCCCTTATCCATTGAAACAAATAAAAATTCTTGCCCAGGAAATAGTTTTAAACTCTTAACCTTAATTTTTTGATAATAATCGGTCGAAGATCTTTCCATAACTTGTAATTTGTCGATTTTTTTACTTTTATCATCTCTGATATACATTTCTGCGATAATCATTATTTTTTTTATTTTAAAGAATTTATTTTTAGTACATTAATATCTTAAATAAAAAATGTCAAGTAATGTCAATGTCGACATATAAAAATAAATAATATTTTAAATAATAAAAAAAGGATTTATCGTTTTTTTGATAAATCCTCCTGGTAGAGTACAATCAAAAAAGGTTAATAGTGATATTTTTTCACTTATTTATTAACATATTTTGGTTGTAACTTTTCTTCGGCCATTTTTTTGGCTAATAATAAATTTTTGAATGCTTGTTCAGTTAAAATTGTTTGTTGGCGATGGTTGTTTCTTTTATTTATTGCTTTTTTTAAGTCTTTTTCCGCAATTTTTATTAACTTAGTTATGTTTTTAGAAACGTGCCGCGTTCCTATTATATCCCTCTCAAGATTAATCTTGAGGCATAAAAACAATACCTCCTTTTCGGAAAAAGTCATTTTTTCCATAACAACCATATGGTTGTTGTAAAAAGATGCTGTCCAATCGGATACTTGGGTTTCCATTTCCATGGTTGTTTGCGCTTTTACTACTGTTGTAGCTATTATTGATAATAAGGCTACAAATACTGATGTTCTTAATGTCTTCATTTTCTTATGTATTTA
The DNA here is from genome assembly GCA_964475575.1 of uncultured Gammaproteobacteria bacterium. Lineage (GTDB taxonomy): Bacteria > Patescibacteriota > Patescibacteriia > Patescibacteriales > UBA12465. Next base: position 2,207 of record CAYYXD010000034.1, on the reverse strand, counting down.
TTATTAACTATTGTCAATTAACTGACTATATAATAACACATTATAGAATATATGTCAATAGTTATATATCACCTGTATTTATTGATTAAAATTATATATAAAAAATAATTTGACAAATATTTATATTTGTTTTAAATATTAATATCTTCGTTGTAAAATTTTTTATATTTTAATTAGATATTCTTTAGCTATTATTTGTCCAGTTAAAACATCCTCCGATGACAAAACTCTTAAAAACGGTTCTTTGTCGTCATTATTTACCGAAAAAATACGATAAACAAAATATTGATTGGCATGTTGACTTAAAAAAGTTAATTCATTGCTAGACATAAAAAATGATTGTCCGTAATCTTTTGAAGTGCTTTTCACTTCAATATATTTTTCCCTACCGTCCGGAAAATAAGACAAAATATCGTAACCCAAACCATCACCCACATCTTTTGATACGTTTTTTACCTTTTCGGCCAATTCATTTTTTTCATTTTGTATCAAATAATTAATTTCATAAGCCATAGCGATTTGTTCACCGCTTGAACCAATTAAGTTTTTAGTTTTATTTATCAACTCCCAATCTACTTTACGAGCCACTTGATGTGATATTTCCGGTGATATAATTTCTTTTTTAATTTCAGTCTTATGATTTACAATCTTATCAATTCTTTTACCTAAAGGGGTTATATAATTAGTATTTTTGTTAGATACCACCTTCAAAGATGTCTCTATTTGTTTGTTAAGTAAATATTCATTATATTTATATAAATAGCACTCCTCAACTACCATTAAATCATTAATGTTTTTGACTTCTTCAACCATGGACGAAAAAACTTCCAAATGTTCTTTGTATTCTGCGTTATTAGATCTTTTTCTGTATAAATATTTAAGAAAATAATCTTCTAAATATTCATTATAATATTCTTTTATTTTTAACTCAAAGTTTTTTATCTTATTTTTTGAATTTTCTTCTTTTTCTTTAATTTCCTTAATCTTTTTATTAATTGGAAAATTAATTTTATTAACTCTACTTAATTTTCCAAATGTTATAATATTTATTAAATTATCTTTTAATTCTATTTTACTAAACAACCAACCTATAAAATATGACCATATTATTATAAATAAAACATAATAAACTTCAGACCAATTTCTGTAATTATTAAAAACAATAATCGGAAAAATAATCCATAATACAAACATTAACCAATATGTCTCTGGTTTTTTTCTTTTTTGATTTTCGAGACTTCTAATATCTTCAATATATTTTTTATAATCAAAAATACAAGATTGATATTCTTTTATTTCTTCTTCGCTAAGTATATTAAATTCTGACATAATTTTAGGATTATATTTATCTTTAAATATTATACTATTTATATCAACATCAAACAATAAAAACAAAAAACCATTATTTAAAATGGTTTCTTTGTAATAAAGGCTATATAATTTCTTATCTATTTTGTAAATTTCTCCAACGTTTTACTGATCTGCTTCTAGCCAATTCTTTTTCAATTTGAGCTGATAGATTAGCAAATTGAGAAGCATCGGCATTTCTAAGATTCTTAATTGATTCTTCCGCTCTCTTTCTGGCTTCTTCCGCTCTTTCCAAATCAATTTCTTCAGCCCTTTCAGCCGTGTCAGCTAAAACGATTATCTTATTTAACAGTACTTCCAAAAAACCACCTGATACGGAAATAATCTCTACTGAATTATCTGTTTTTTTTATCTCCAATACTCCCGATTTCAAAATAGATACTAAGGGAGAGTGTTTTGGCAAAATGGTAACTTCTCCTTCGGTAGTTGGAACCGAAACCTGAAGAATTTGATCCTTAAAGACCACTCTTTCCGGTGTAGCTATTTCAAATTTTATAGTTTTTTCTTCAGACATATTTTTTATTTTTATTTTACTGAAACAACATCTTCAATTCCACCCTTCATTAAAAAATCACCTTCACTCTTATCATCATGTTTACCTTCTAAAATTTCTTTAAATCCTCTAACTGTATCAGCTATCTTAACATATTTTCCCGGAGTTCCGGTAAAAGTTTCAGCTACACTAAAAGGTTGTGATAAAAATCTTTGAATTTTTCTAGCTCGAGATACAGTAATTTTATCTTCATCCGATAATTCTTCCATACCTAAAATAGCAATAATATCTTGTAAATCTTTATACTTTTGAAGTACTCGTTGAACACCTAAGGCTACATCGTAAT
>CAYYXD010000033.1:0-5791 GCA_964475575.1 uncultured Gammaproteobacteria bacterium | reverse complement strand
TTGTTAAGGGTGATAAAAATAAAATAGAATTAGTTAATTTTATAAAAAGTAATTTAGGAGTGTCTGATTTTTCTAATGGTTTTAGAAATAGAAAATTTAATATATTTGTTGATAAAGATTTTAGAGAAAGATTTAATAAAGCAGTAGATAGTTCCCAAAACGAAAAAAAGCCATCGTCCTAACGGTCGACGCCTCTTTTCAAATACTATGTACATTATAGAGTATTTGGGGAAATAAGTCAACGCAAAAATCCTTTAAAATTAACATGTTTTTTTTAAAAATAATATTTATCCACAGTTATTTCAAGAATCTTTTAATATAATAAAAACAAAAAACTGAAATCAATCAAGTTTTCGTGGAAAGTATTTCCGAATTACCTCGGGTAGGTGTTTACGTTATATGTTATTTTTGAGAATAAATTAATGCAATTAATTAAAAATCTATGAAAATTAATTTTACAAAAAAACAATTTAAAGATTTAATAAAAATGGTTTATATAGGTAATTGGGTGATTAATGCAGTTAGGGGCGGAGAGGGGGATAAGAAAAGAATTGAGAAATATGAAATTTTAGAGAATTATGTTTTTTCTTTTGCCAAGGATTTTGGTTTAGAAAATTTAGTCGAATATGATGAAAAGTATAAAAAATTTTTTCCAACTGATGAATTATGGGAGGGCGAGGCAAGGGAGCTTATTGATTATTATGATGAGGATATTTTTTGGGAGGAACTAATCCATCGTATGGCCGAAAGAGATTTTTTTAGAGAGTATGGCTGGGATAAGATTAGTAAGATGAAGCTTGAGGAAAGAATTCGTAAAGATCATCCGTTTTTAGAGAAGTATTATGATGAGATTGGCAATAACGGGATTGAGAACTTAGATATTGTATGTGGGGTAAATTAAATATTAAAATTTTATAATTATAATAATTTTTTATTTGAAATAGGAAAAAGAAGTTGATTGAACTGTGCTCCAAAAAGTAGATACCTTCGTGTCTGTTTTTTTATTTTGCCAAAAACCTTTTAATTTGTTATTATTGTAGTATTATGAATAACAATTTTCTATTTTATTTAGGTAAAATTTCAATTCAAGTACTATTGGATATTGTTTATTTTCCCCTATGGTGGTATTCAGTGGGTTTATTTAGATTAGCTAAAAGGTTGGGTATTTTCTTAAAGGAACGTTGGATGTTTATTGGAGCTGGTGTGTGGTTAAAGAATTTATTTGTTCCAATGTATGGACAAACTGATATTGGTAGTAGAGTTATAAGTTTCTTTATGAGGTTTGTTCAAATTATATTCCGTTTTGCCACTTTTTTAATTTTTATAGCCCTATCTATTATGGCTTTAATTTTATGGGTTGGATTACCGATATTGTTATTAATTTTAATTTTCCAAAAAGAATTTTAATTTATGAGTTATAATAATTTTTCAGAGCCAATAACTTTAAAGGACGATGATTTTATTAAATTACCGAATAATAAAGTTGGGGTAGTGTTTTTAGGTTACTTATTACACTTAGCTTCTGATTTTAAAAAATCATTAATAATTTTACGTCGTACCAAGAAAAAAGTTGATAAAATTATTGATATTTTATCTTTTATTGGAGGTATAGCCGGAATATTATCTTTTATTTTTTGGATTTATCTTAATATTAAAAATATAGATAGTGATTTATCTGTTTTATTACACTTTTATCAAAGTGATAGTTCTTTTATTACTCTCTTTTTTATTTCTATATTTTTTGATATGTTTATTGTTTACCGAATGAATGAAAAGAAAGCCAAACTTAAAAAAATAAAGATATTAAAAGAACGAAAAAATAATAATCAACTTGATTACAAAAAGATGCCTAAGGTTAATGTTATTCCAACTTTCAACGAAGAATTATTGGTGATTATAGAAAATGCTTATTTATTAGCTCATAAATTAAAGCAAAAAGAAGTGAGCACTATTCATCTTTTTTGGTCGCTATTATCAGCTCCGGCTATTAGTAGTTTATTAGTGAGATTAAATGTTGATATCAACAAATTAGTAGAATTATTAAAGAAATATTTAGATAAAGAAACTGATCGTAATAGTGGTAAAGATAAATTGGTTCTATCTTTTCATTTTCAAGAAGTTCTTTTATCAGCTTATGTTGATGCTTATTCTTGTAAACATGATAGTATTGGAGTTCTAAACGCTATTCTTTTTTGTTATTACAAAAATGAAACCCTAAAAGAAATTCTTTATGAATTGGAAATATCACAGAATAAAATTGAAAATGCTGTAAAATGGTTTAGAATAAATGAACAGATGATTGCTGATTTTAAAATATTTAAAAAAATGGCTCGACTTAAGCCGGGAAATAATATGAATAAATCATATACAGCCATAGCTACTCCCACTATTGATTATTTTTCTAGAGATATGACCGTTATGGCTAAGTATAATTATTATGAATCATGTGTAGCTCGAGATAAAGAAATGCGTCAAATATTTGAAGCTTTAGAAGGAGGTCAAACAGGAGTATTATTAGTTGGAAATCAAGGAGTAGGTAAGAGAACTATGGTTGAAGGTTTAGCTCAGTTGATGGTTAAGGAAGATGTCCCTAAATTTTTAAAAGATAAGAGATTAGTGGAATTAGATACAGCTCGTTTAATAAGTGGTTCTTCGGCTGTTCAAGCTCAAGAAAGATTATTAAGTATTATTAATGAAATGCAACGTTCTAAAAATGTTATTTTATACATTGAAAATATAGAAAATATAATGGGAATTTCTTCAGGAGAATCAGAAAGTTTAGAATTATCAGAAGTTTTAGCTGAAACTTTAGGACGACAAGGAATTTATTGCTTGGCTACTATTAATACTGAAAATTATTCTAAATATTTAGAAGGACGAGCCTTAGCTAATGTTATGACTACTGTAAATATAGACGAACCTGATTTTGATAGATCAGTTCATATGTTGGAAAGTAAAATAGCTTGGATGGAGAATAAATATGGAATATACTTTGATTATAATTCTTTAGAAGAAGCAATAAATCTTTCTAATCGCTATATTACCGATAAATTTTTACCAGAAAAAGCTATAAAATTAATAAAAGCTACAGCCGTAAAAAACTCTAAGGCAATTTTAAATAATCCAGCTAAAAAAATATGTACTAAGGAGGATATAGCCGAAGTTATAAGTGAAGCAACCGGAATTCTTGTTTCTAGAGTTACTGAGTCAGAGGGAGAAAAATTAATGAATTTAGAAGAAAAAATTCATGAAAGAATGATAGGGCAAGAAGAAGCTGTTTCCGCTGTTGCTGGTAGTCTACGTCGAGCTCGAGCTGAAATGCGAGAAGGTAATCGTCCGATAGCTAGTTTTTTATTCTTAGGACCGACTGGTGTTGGTAAAACTGAATTAGCCAAATCTGTTTCTGAAATTTATTTCGGAGATGAACAATATATGATTCGTTTAGATATGAGTGAATATCAATTAGCTGATAGTGTTAAAAAAATGATTGGCGATGTTGATGGAACTTTAGGTTATTTAACTGAGGCAGTAAGAAAAAAACCTTTTTCTTTAATATTATTTGATGAAATTGAAAAATCTCATCCTGATATTTTAAATTTATTTCTACAAATGTTAGATGATGGACGTCTAACTGATGGACAGGGGAGAACTATAAACTTTACTAATTCCATAATTATAGCGACATCTAATGCTGGTTCTTTATTTATTCAAGAATCAGTAAAGAATAATATTGATATAGCTGTTATTAAACAAGAATTAATTGATGATCATTTAAATAAGATGATGCGACCTGAACTTATTAATCGTTTTGACGGAATTATAGTCTTCAAACCTTTAACTTTAGAAAATGTTTTATCTATTTCTAAATTAATGGTAAAAAAGATAGAGAAAAATCTATCAACTAAAGGAATAGGGTTATTATATGATGAAGCTGGACTTTTAAAATTAGCTAAGGCTGGCTATGATCCAAAGTTTGGAGCTCGTCCATTACGTCGTCTACTTCAAGATAAAATTGAAAATGAAATAGCTAATTTAATATTGACTAAACAATTAAATAGACGAGATACTGTTTTTATTAATGAAACTGGAAAAATTGAAGTTGAAAAAGGGAAAAAGCTATAATTTTTGATTATTTATATTAAATTTATGGTGTATTTACCAGCTATAATTTTAAGTTTATTTTTTTCAATAATTTTTACTTTAATAGTAAAAAAGATAGCTTTTAGATTTGAAATTGTTGATGAACCTAATTCTAATAGAAAAATACATACAATGCCAATTCCTTTAATGGGAGGATTGGCTATTTTTTTAGCTTTTTTCTTAGTTTTATTTATTTTTCGTGATTCATTATTAGTAGGAAATTTAACTAATAGACATTGGCTAGGTTTTTTTATTGGGGCCATTTTTTTATTATTAGGAGGATTGTTGGATGATAAATATAATTTAAAACCAAAATTTCAAATTATTTGGCCGATATTAGCAGCCCTGTCAGTTGTTATTGGTGGAGTAAGTATTGAAAAAATAAGTAATCCTATGGGTGGCTTTATTTCTTTTCCTTTTTGGTTTAGTGCTATTATAATCTTTTTGTGGATTTTGGGTATGACTTATACTACTAAATTATTAGATGGTTTAGATGGCTTAGCTACTGGAGTTTCAGCTATTGGTGGTTTAGTTATTTTTCTATTTACTATAAGTGATAAATATTTTCAACCTGATATTTCCATGGCTTCTTTAATATTTTTCTGTGTTTTGATTGGTTTCTTAATTTTTAATTTTAATCCGGCTAAAATATTTTTAGGTGAGAGTGGCTCCTTGCTCATTGGATATATATTGGGAGTTTTGGCTATAATTTCAGGAGGAAAAATAGCTATCGCTTTATTAGTTATGGGACTTCCAGCTTTAGATGTTTTATGGACCATAATTCGTCGTTTATCAATCGGTAAAAATCCTTTTAAATATTCAGATAGAAAACATCTTCATTATCGCCTTATTGATTTAGGTTTTAGTCATAAAAAAGCAGTATTATTTTTCTATATCATTTCGGCTTTTTTTGGTTTTGGTAGTTTATTCCTACAAAGTTCAGGGAAATTATGGGCTCTATTTGTTTTATTAATTTTAATGTTAGCTATTATTATTTTCTTTCATTTTTTTGATAAAAAGAAACATGGAAAAGAAAAATTATTACTTCATATTTGTTGTGCTCCTTGTGGATCTTATTTAATTTCAAAAATTTTATCTAAAAAATTTGATGTTATTCTTTATTTCTATAATTCTAATATTGATACTTGGGAAGAATATGATAGAAGATTATTTTGGATTAAGCATATTGCTGGTCGCTATAATTTAGAATTAAAAATAGAGCCATACAATCATTCTTCATGGTTAGAAAAAGTACATGGATTAGAGCAAGAACCAGAAAAAGGTAATCGTTGTTTTGTTTGCTATAAAGATCGTTTATTCAAAACAGCTCAATTAGCTAAAAAATTAGGTATAAAAAACTTCTATACTACTCTTACCGTTAGCCCCTATAAAGATTTAGATAAGATAAGAGATTATGGAGAAGAAATAGCTGAGGATGAAAGTTTAAAGTTTATTGATTTAAAATTTGATAGAAAAGAAATGTATGAAAAATCAATAGAGTTAGCTAAAAAATTAGGAATATATAGACAAAAATATTGTGCTTGTGAATTTTCCCGACCTATAAAAATTAATAAAGAAAAAAATGAAAAATAGTAACGCCTTCACCCTCATAGAACTATTAGTAGTAATAGCCATTATCGGCATATTAACC
>CAYYXD010000032.1:0-7227 GCA_964475575.1 uncultured Gammaproteobacteria bacterium | reverse complement strand
TTATAATAGCTTCATAAGCCTTACTTCTTCCTGGAACATCATCTGATTTAATTGTCAAAATTTCTTGTAAAGTATGGGCTGCTCCATAACCTTCTAAAGCCCAAACTTCCATTTCTCCAAATCTTTGTCCTCCAAATTGAGCTTTTCCTCCTAGAGGTTGTTGAGTTATTAAAGAATAAGGGCCAATAGATCTTTGATGAATTTTATCTTCCACCATATGGTTTAATTTTAATACATATTTATATCCAACTGTAACTCTATTTTCATAAACTTCTCCTGTTTTACCATTGTATAAAGTAACTTTACCATCTTCATTAAATCCAGCCTTTTTTAATTCTTCTTTAATTTGTTCTTCAGTAATACCATTTAAAGCCGGAGTAGCTATTTTATAACCAAGTTTTTGAGCGGCTAGTCCCATATGAGTTTCTAATAATTGACCAAAGTTCATACGAGAAATAATACCTAAAGGAGATAATATAACATCAATAGGAGTTCCATCTTCCATGAAGGGCATATCTTCTATTGGAACTACTTTAGAAATAACTCCTTTATTTCCATGACGACCAGATAATTTATCACCTACTTGAATTTTTCTTAAATTAGCTACTGATACTTGAACTGATTTTAAAACTCCAGTTTCTAATTTATCTCCATCTTCACGAGAAAAAATTTTTACATCAATAACTTTACCATGTTCACCATGTTCTAAATATAGAGAAGAATCTCTAACATCTTTAGCTTTATCTCCAAAAATAGCCCGAAGCAATCTTTCTTCGGCACTTAATTTAGTTTCTCCCTTAGGAGTAATTTTTCCAACTAATATATCACCACTAGAAACTTCGGCTCCAATTCTAATAATTCCATCTTCATCTAAATTTTTTAATTTTTCTTCAGAAATATTAGGAATATCATTAGTTATAATTTCTGGGCCTAATTTTGTATCACGAACATCAATTGTATAATTTTCTATTTGAATAGATGAATAAACATCTTCTTTTACCAATCTTTCTGATATAATTATAGCATCTTCATAATTATATCCGTCCCAAGTCATAAAAGCTACCAAAACATTTTTACCCAGGGCTAACTCTCCATTAGAAATAGCTGGACCGTCAGTTAATACTTGCCCTTTCTTAATTTTATCACCTAAATTAATGATTGGTTTTTCATTAATACAGGTCAAGAAGTTTGATCTTAAAAATTTTGTTAAACTATATTTTTTAATTTTACCCTTATTGTTTGTAATTTCAATATTGGAAGCATCAACCTTAGTAACAACTCCATCATCTTCGGCTATTATTATATGTCCCGAATCCCTGGCCGCAATAGTTTCAACTCCAGTACCAACAATCGGAGCTTCAGCATTTATTAAAGGAATTGCTTGACGTTGCATGTTTGTTCCCATTAAAGATCTTTGTCCATCATTGTGTTCCATAAATGGAATAAGAGAAGTAGCAATAGAAACTATTTGATTCGGAGCTATGCCTACAAAATCAATATCTTTAGTTTCAACTGTTTCCGGATTTCCCCCACGACGAGCTGGATATTTTTCAACCATGAAACAATTATTATTATCTAATGGAACAGTAGCATCAACGATTATATATTTTTCTTCTTCAAAAGCGTCTAAATAAACAATTTCATCGCTTACAACTGATTTCTTTTTATTTTTTATAACCTTTCTATACGGAGCTTCTAAGAAGCCATAAGAATTCAAACGAGCATAACTAGCCAAGTGACCGACTAAACCAATATTAGGCCCTTCTGGAGTGGCTATCGGGCAAATACGTCCATAGTGAGTAGTGTGTACATCACGAACATCAAATCCAGCTCTTTCTCTGGTAAGACCTCCTGGACCCATAGCTGATAATCTTCGTTTATGTTCTAATTCAGCTAAAGGATTGGTTTGGTCCATAAATTGAGAAAGTTGAGAAGACATAAAAAATTCTCTAATAACAGCTATTACCGGACGAGCATTAATTAATTTATTAGGAGAAAGAGAATCAATATCAGCTACACTCATTTTATCTTTAATAATTCTTTCCATACGAGCCAATCCAACTCTTAAACGATTTTGAACTAAACCTCCAATAGCTCTGACTCTACGATTACCTAAGTGATCTATATCATCTTCTGGTTCTTTAGTAATATTTAAACGAATAACTTCACGAACTATATTTAATAAATCTTCTTTTCTTAGTATTCTATTTTCTTTATTTATAGGTAAATTTTCATTAAAACGACGATTTAATTTATAACGACCAACTCGACCAAAATCATAACGATCAAAACGGAAAAACATATTTTCAATTATTTGTTTTACATTTTTATCATCAGCCATATCACCGGGACGAACTCGACGATAAACTTCTTGAAATCCTTCTATTTGATTTTTAGCAATATCTTTATTTATAGTAGCATCAATATATGTTATTTCATCATCGTTTTTTATAATATCAACATTCTTAAATAATTTTTTCAATTCTTCATCTGATTCGTAACCAAAAGCTCGAAGTAATGAAGTAACCGCTACTTTTCTTTTACGGTCTATTCTTACCCAAATAACTTTATTAACATCGGTTTCTATTTCTAACCAAGCTCCGCGATTTGGAATAATTTTAGCTCCATAATATTTTTTACCTCTAATATATTCAGCGGTAAACATAACTCCGGCACTTCTTATTAATTGAGAGATTACCACTCTTTCAATTCCGTTGATAATAAAAGTTCCATTATCAGTCATTAAAGGAAAATCACCTAAATAAACTTCTTGAGATGTTTCTTGTCCATTCTTTTTATTTTTTAAAATAGCTTTTATTCTTAGAGGGGCTTCATAAGTTATATTTTTTTCTCGACTTTCAACTTCATTAAATTTGGGTTTATCTAAATAATATTCTTCAAAAGAAAGTTCCAATTCTCTGTTATTAAAGTCACCGATAGGAGAAATCTCATCAAATAGTTCAGCTAGACCTTCTTCTAAAAACCATCTATACGAATCTTTTTGTAATTCTATAAGATCGGGAACGGGCATGATTTCTTTAAAATTAGTAAAATATCGACGTTCGCTATTTTTAATATAATTTTTTACAGTAAAAGAATTAGACATAAATTTAGCAAACAAGAATTAACTTGTTTATATGAATTAATTTGTAAATAATTAACAAAGAAACAAAAAACCAGCAAAAAAATTGCCAACACCACATCAGGCTTGGTTTCCTAGCTGTTTAAAAGTTTATTTAATATAAATAATCACTTTATATTAAGATTAAGTTTTTATGCCTATATAATATAATAATAAATATATTTTGTCAATCCACAGTTTTAGGGGACTTTATCCACAGGTATTAATGGCTTTCTATATAGCTAAAAACGGGACCAACAGATAAAAATTCCTGCCCATTAACCTTAGAAATTATCATTTTTAATTTTATTTTATTAATATCATATTTTACTATTTTTTTATTAGCTCCTTCAATACTTAAAATCTTATTACCAGTCTTATTTAATTTATAGGTCCTACCAAATAAAGCAATAAATTTAACATCAGAATCATTTAATGTTTCTGAATTTAATTCTTTAATCATGATTTCTTTAGTTCTAGTTAAATTTGATTTTAAATATTCTAAATCATTTAAAGCTGATTTTAATTCATCACCTATCTTTAATAATTTAAACATCTCAATTATCATATCAACATTTGATAATTGTTCATTAATTAAATTTAAATTTGGTTCTATATAATTATAGTTTAAAAAGTTATTATCAACTATAGTTGATAGTTCCTGATTTTTTTGATAAATATCTAAAGTATCAGCCGGCAATTGTAAATTAACCCAAAAACCAATAGCTGAAAACAATTCTTGTCTTTTCCATTCCGAAGTTTTAGCATAAATAGGCATTTCATTTTTATCATTTTGTAAAAATTCTTTTATTATATTTAATGTTTTCCAATAATTATTATAATGCCAAATATTTGAAAATTGAGATATTTGTGATTTAATGGAAGACATTTGATTGGAATAATTATTATACTTAGTATTTTCAGTATAATAATCATTACCCGACACACTATTTTCATCAATTAAGGCCAAAACATCTAAAGAGAAACCGTTACAACGATAGTTGCCTTCTTTTGTTTTACAAAAAGTTATATTATTTTTAGCCGGAGATTCCCCTTGATAATCGGAAACATTAGGATAAGATAATTCATTAAAAATATAATCATTAGGCCAATAAAAATCAGTTAACATTTTAACTCCTAATTTATTTTTAACTGTCTTGTCTAGGCCGCCTTCAATATCTAAAAAGCTATATTCTAAAACTTTATTTCTAAGTTTATATAAATTATTAACTGCCTCTGGATTCTGATCACTAAAGACATCTTTTATATCATAATTTTCACCAAATAAAAAAGTTAAAGCATCTCTATAATGAACATAAGTTAAGTCCCCCCTTAATCCCTTAAAAAAGGCTAAAGTTTTATAAATTCTAGCCCAATTATTTTTTAATTCATAATTATTAAATAAATCTTGAGATATAAAAGAAGCGGATATAATACTTATTCTCCAATCATCAAAATCTAAGGAACAATCAGAACATTCTACACTTTTATAATACAAAGGAAAATTAGAAGATAACCATTTGGTAGCTAAATAAAAATTATTTAGTTTAGCATTACTTTTATATTCGCTAGGAATAATAAAATCTTGATAATTTCTATCATATAATAATACCGGGGATTTAATTGTCGCTTTTCCTTCCTTTATTAATAATACTTCTTTTTCAACATCAACTTTTAAATAATCGGGAATAGAAAAAGAATATTTATCGGCTTCAAAAGAACTAAAAAGATAATCGTCATCAGAATTTTTCTTAGTATTAATTTGAGAAGTAGTTGGTTCTAATAATTTTAATGAGACAGCAAAATAAGCAGCAGCTAATCTCTGAGCTTCTAAAACTCGATCATTAACATCTCCAACTTCCTTTAAATTTTCTTCATATCTATTTTTAGCATTTTCATATAAATATTTATTAATATCCCATAAATTGAAATAAAACAAATTTTTCTCTATATTTTTAAAAATTTCTTTTAATGTCTGTTGATAATGATAAACTAAAAAATCAGAAGTAATCAATAAAGGAATTTGTTGTTTATATAGACCATCATATACATCATAAAAATTTTTACCAAAAGAAGAATCATCTACTACTGCAAAACCATTATTATTTAAAAAATCTACTAAAGAATCAATATCTATTTTTCTAGAAATATCATAATAATTAACCACATCCGTTTTTATATTAATCGGTAATTCATAATTTGGAACATTAAAATTAATATCATCAACATTTTTTTTATAAAAATCTAAAAAAGAAATATATTCTATTAGATTATTATCTTCACTACCAGAAAAACTAATACCTAATTTATCATCACTAGTCGGTAATCCACCTATTAATCTAGAAGATGAAATTGAATCTTCAGTACTTGTTTGATTTTTATCAATATTATTAGATGATTTTTCAACGGTTGGAATTATAGTTTCTGATTCCTTTTTGTTTTTATTTTTAAAAATAAAAAAAACAATTATTACTATTACTATAATTACAGCTACAGAAATAAATAATATTTTTTTCATTTTTTCACTCATAATAACTATTTTATATACTTATTTTTATTAATTAAATGTTCTTGATAAGTTTTACTAAAAATAGTTTCACCAGTTTCAGTATTAGTTAAAAAATAATTGTAATTTGTTTCTTCTGGATAAATAGCAGCTTCAATAGCCTTTAATCCTGGATTAGAAATCGGTCCTGGCGGTAAACCACGATTAATATAAGTATTATAAGGAGAATCAACTCTAGAATCTTCGTAGGAATATTGCTTTTTATTCTCGCCTAATATATAAGCTAAAGTAGCACATGATTCTAAAGCTTGGCCATTATCTATTCTATCCCAAAAAATACCCGAAACTATTTTCATATCATTTTCACTTTGAACTTCTTTTTGAATAATAGAAGCCATAGTAATAATCTCGTAAATAGTTTTATTTTGGGAACTAATATCTTTTCTCATTTTAGCTGTTAGTTTTTTATCAAAATTATCTAACATTTTTCTAATTATATCATCAGCAGTAGCATCAGTAAAAAATCTATAAGTATCAGGAAATAAATAACCCTCTAAACCATAGTATTTAGGCTTATCTTCCAAAAAAGAATAATCAACCGAATAATCATAAGGATAACTATCTTTTCCAACCGTTCTATAATCCAACATTACTTCTCCAACTAATTCTGAAAAATCATTAGCATTATTAAAGTTATGCTTTTTTATTAAACTGGTATAATCATTCAAATTCCAACCTTCAATAAAAGTTAATTTTTCTTCTGGTTTTAAAAATGTCTTTTTAGTCATATTATAAACAATTTCTTTGATGTTCATAGTTGAATTTAAATTATATGATCCTGGTTGAAAAAAAAGTTGACTTCCTGATAATTTAGTATATATTTTAAAAATAAATTTTGATTTTATTAATTTTTCATTTTTTAAATTATTAGCTATATCATCAACCGATTGTCCAGTAGTGATAACAAAGGTTTTATCATTACCACTACCAGCAGAAGAATTTACTCCTTTTAAATACATTAAAACAAATAAAAAAGAAACTAACATTAACAGTAAAATTATGTTTCTAAAAAATAAATAAAATTTCTTTTTTCTATTTTTTCTTTTTGTTAGCATCGGCTATTAAGATTGAACTGGATCTTATTTTTTTTCCTAATCCATCAACCATTTTAATATTTAATTTTTGACAAATATCATATTCGGGAACATCATTTAAATTTTTTCTGTCCCCACCATTAGCAAAGATATTTGGTTTTACTTTGCTTAAAGATTTACAAACTGTTTTATCTTTATCAATAGATAGAAAAACTTCATCTACATTTTTTAAAGCTTTTATAATTTTTACTCTGTCTTTTTCATTCATAAAAGGAACTCTCCCTTTTAATTTCACTTGTTTATCATTATTTACAATAACCACCAAACTGTCGCCCAATTTTTTAGCTTTTTCAATCATTTCTAAATGACCTACATGAAGAGGATTAAAATATCCACTTACAGCCACTTTTATTTTTCTTTTTTTTGATTTTGAAGTTTGTTTTTTTATCATAAAAATATATTAATTTTATATATTAATTATATCATAAAAAATATTTTTTTTGAAC
>CAYYXD010000031.1:0-7400 GCA_964475575.1 uncultured Gammaproteobacteria bacterium | reverse complement strand
ATCTTGCCTTATACCTCAAAATAGAGTAAAATATAGTAGCGAAAGCGTTTTTAGACGCTGATTTTAAATTATGAATGATATTAAGATCGATAAATTTGAAGGTCCTCTTTCTTTGTTATTAAAAATAATAGAGAAAGAAGAGTTGGATATAACTTCAGTTAATTTAGCTAAAATAGCTGATGAGTATTTAGAATACATAAAAAAATCATCTAATATACTACCAGAATCAATGGCTGATTTTTTATTAATGGCCACTAAGCTTTTATACATAAAATCAAAAGCTCTTCTACCTTATTTATTCACTGAAGAAGATCAGGAAGAATTAGAAGATCTAGAGGAAAAATTAAAGATGTATAAAGATTTTGTTGATTTAAGTAATAGAATTAAAAAGATAATTGGTAAAAAGAAGTTTTCATTTTTTAGAACTTCAGTGAAGAATAATAAACGTTGGTTCTTATCGGAAAATTCCTTTTTTCCTCCTCGAAATATTAAAGCTGAAAATTTAAGAAAAGTGTTTAGTAAAATATTATCAGAGATAAAATTTACTAATGAAAAGTTGGAAGAACGAACTATTAGGGCTGAAATAAACATTGAAGAACGTATTATTTTTTTGAAAAACATGGTTATTGATAAAATTAAAGTTAATTTTAGTCGAATATTAAAAGAATCTAATTCTAAAGTTGAAATAATAGTTAATTTTTTAGCTGTTTTAGAATTAGCCAAACAACGAGAAGTAGTTTTTGATCAAAATGATTTATTTGGTGAAATTTTCGTTGAAAAGTATAAAGAATTAAATAATTAAAAATATTTTATGGAACTTAAATATTTATTAGAATCATTATTATTTGTTTCAGGAAAACCTTTAGAGATTAAAGATTTGTCTTCTTTTTTAAAAAAAGATAAACAAGAAATTGAAACCGCTTTGCAAAAATTAATGACTGAGTATAAAAATAGAAATTGTGGTTTAAGAATAATTGAAAGTGGAAAAAAATATCAAATGGCTAGTGCTCCAGATAATGCCAAGATAGTTCAAGATTTTTTACAAACTGAAGTTAGCGGGGAATTGACTCCAGCTAGTTTAGAAACCTTAACTATTATTGCTTATCGGGGTCCAATAAAGAAAAGTGATTTGGAGAAAATTAGAGGAATTAATTGTAGTTTAATTTTACGTAATTTATTAATTAGAGGTTTAGTTGAAGAAATTGATAAAGATAATGATGATAAAGAATATAATGTAAGTTTAGAGTTTATAAAATTTCTAGGTTTGGATAGTGTAAAAGATTTACCAGATTATGATAGATTTCATAATAATGAAAATATTGATAGATTATTAGGTAAAATAGAAATACCATCAGAATCTTTAGAATTATTTAATAAAGAAGAATAATTATGTTATCAGTTATTTTTATTAATATTATAAGTTGTCTATTTTTTAATAATTTGATGCCGACTTTTATAGTTTCTGGTAGTGATTATGGTCAAATAATTAAGTATAAAGATAGTCAATATTTTACTGAACAATTATTACAATTTGAAAATTTACAAATATCAGCTTCTAGTGCTGTAGTTATGGATGTTCAAAGTGATTCTTTTATTCTAGAAAAGAATTCGGAACAAGTTTGGCCAATAGCTAGTATTAGTAAATTGATGTCAGTTTTAGTTCTTTTAGAAGATTTAAAAATTGATTTAGATGATACTTACGTTTTAAAAGCTAGTGATCGTCGTAATGGGGGACGAGATTATCTATTTCAAGGTGATGAAGTTGCTAATAAAGATTTATTAGCTTTAGCTTTAATTTCATCTGATAATACCGCTGTTATTGCTTTAATTTCTTCAGCTGGCTTAAGTGAGGATGAATTTGTGGAATTAATGAATACTAAAGCTAAAAGTTTAGGTTTTAAAAATACGGTATTTTATGATGCTACTGGTTTAAATTCAGCTAATGTTTCTACGGCTAAGGAAGTTAGCTTTCTTTTAAAAAAAGCTTTAAATAATAAAATAATTTCTGATTTAGTTAAAAATTATTCATATAGTATTACTACCGTTCAAGGACGAGTGAAGAATATAAAATCAACTAATGAATTACTTGATTATTTTAATAATAATCAAAGCGATGTTAAGATAATTGGTGGTAAAACCGGTTTTAATGATTCTTCCGGGTATTGTTTGGGAACGGAATTTTCTTTTAGAGAAAAGAAATATATTAGTGTTGTATTAAATGCTTCATCGCTTAACAATCGTTTTAATGATACTATTAAGTTGGTTGATAAAGTTATTAGTTACGATAATGATTAAATTGTATGTTATTGATGAAATTTAAAATTATAATAAGGTTTGTTATGGTTGGTGCTTTAACAGTAATTAGTGAACTTTTTTTCTTATTTATTTTTTTTAAGTTATGTCATTGGCATTTGTTGTTAGCTACCAGTTCAGCTTTTTTCATTTCTTTCTTTTTTAATTTTTATTTACATAAATTTTGGACCTTTAAAGATGATGATAATAAAAAGATAAAACAACAATTGAGTAAATATTTATTTATAGCTTTTTTAAATTTATTAATAAACGCCAAATTAATGTATTTAGCCGTTAATTATTTTCATGTTCATTATTTATTATCCCAGATTATGGTTTCTTTCATTATTGGCATAGAAAGCTTTATAATGTATAATAATATAATTTTTAAAAAGAATATATTTAAAGATGAAATTAAAAGTTGATTACAATAAAATAGGGAATTACAAAATATTTTTGCGTCGTGCTGGTTATGCTTTGATTTTTGATCGTCAAAGGGGTCAAGAAAGTTTTGTTCGTCGTTTAGGGGAAGGATATTATCCCCGAATTCATCTATATGTAGAACCAGATGGTAATTATGTTATTTTTAATATACATTTAGATCAAAAAAAGGCTAGTTATGAGGGGACTAATATGCATAGTGCTGAATATGATTCTGATGTAGTGGAAGAAGAGATTAATCGTTTACGAGGGGTAATTGGTTTAGAAATTAATAGTGATATGGATTCAAAAATAATTTCAGAGACAATAATTCCAGATACAAAATCAAATTTATCTGGAAATTTAGAAGATGATTTGAAACGATTAAATATTAATAATCAAACTAAAAAAAGATTTTGGTTTTTTAAATGATAAAACTATGAATCATTCTGAAGAGATAAAAGCAAAATTAGATATAGTTGATGTTATCGGAGGATATTTAAATTTAAAAGCAGTTGGTTCTAATTTTAGAGCCGTCTGTCCTTTTCATAATGAAAAAACCCCATCTTTTATGGTGTCTCCCGAGAAACAAATTTGGCATTGTTTTGGTTGTGGCAAGGGGGGGGATTTAATAACTTTTGTTATGGAAATGGAAGGTTTGGATTTTGTGGAAACTTTAAAATTATTAGCTCCCAAAGCTGGGGTTGTTTTGGATAATAAAGATTTCTCTGATAATTCTCAAAAGAATAAAATATTAAAAATAATGGAATTAAGTCGTAAGTATTTTAATTTTATTCTTAGTTCTGAAAAAAATAATTCTGAAAGTGTGAGAAAAATAAGAGAATATTTAGTGGGTAGAGGTTTGAGTAAAGAAGCTATAGAACGTTGGCAAATTGGTTATAGCTTAGATAGTTATGAAGATTTAATTAAATTTTTAAGAGGTAAGGGTTTTAATGATAATGAAATATTATTAGCCGGAATGTCTTTTAAAAGTGAAAAGGGTAAATATTTTAATCGTTTTCGGGATAGAATAATGTTTCCCATAAATGATGTTAATGGACGAACAGTAGCTTTTACCGCTAGAATTAATCCCAATGTTAAAGATGATAAGGGTTTAGGAAAATATATAAATAGTCCTCAGACCGAAATCTATGATAAAAGCCGTATTCTATTTGGTTTAGATAAGGCCAAAATAGCTGTTAAGGATAAAGATGAATTAATATTAGTAGAAGGTCAAATGGATGCTATTTCGGTCTATGAGGCCGGTTTTGAGAATGTTTGTGCTATTTCAGGAACCGCTTTAACTATTTATCAATTAAATTTAATAAAACGTTATACTAAAAATATTGTTTTAGCTTTTGATCAAGATAGTGCCGGAGCTAATGCTACCGATAGAGGAATAAGTGAAGCTTTAAAACAAGGTTTTAATATCAAAATAGCCGTTTTACAAAATGGTAAAGATCCAGATGAAATAATAAAAAACAATCCAGATGACTTTACTAAAATATTAGAAGAAGCTCCTAATATAATGGATTATTATTTATTTAAAGAATTTGAAAATGTTAATTTAAATAATATTAGTCAAAAAAATAAAGCAGTTACTAAAATATTGGGAGTGATAAATAAGCTGAACAATAAAGTTGAACAAGATTTTTGGTTGAAGGAATTAAGTCAAAAGGCTAAGGTGGATGAAGTCTTTTTAAGAGAAGAATTGAATAATGTTAGAAAAACATCGGAAACGGGTAGAAATTTAAGTAGTAAAACAATGATAAAAAATGATATTATTACTAATGAAGATACTTGGGAAGATAAGTTAATGGAGAATATATTATCTTTAATGTTAAAATTTAGTAATTGTTGTGAATATGTTTTTAATAATTTAAGTTCTGATTACTTATCAGGAAAGTATCAAGAGTTTTACAATCTTTCCCTTATTTACTATAATAAAAATAAGGAAATAAAGTATAAATCACTTTCTGGTTTTTTGATTAAAGAAAAAAGACTGGATTTAGTTGAACTTCTAAATAATATTGGTTTGCAATCTGATTTTTATTGGTCAGATGAAGATTTTTCAGAAGATTCAGCTAAAAAAGAATTAGCTAAAGGAATATTAGAAATAAAGAAAAACTATTTTAAGAGTTTAATAGATCAATGCTATAAAAAAATGGTGTTAGCTGAGAAGGATAATAATACTAAGGCTATTACTGAAATAATGGAAGATTTAAAAAAATATAATGAAGAATTAAAAAAAATAATATAAATTTACTATATATGATTAAAAATAAAAAAAAGTTAATAAAAAAGGTTGATACAAAAAAGAAAAAAGTTGTTAAAACTATTAAAAAAGTAAAGACTAAAAAAGCGGTTATTAAAAAGAAAATATCTAAGATGCCGGTTAAGAAGAAAGTATTAAAACCAAAAACTAAGAAGATTGTTAAGAAAGTGGTTAAAAAAACAAATAAAAAGAGTCAAGTAAAAAAAAGCAATATTAAGAGTAAGAAAAAAGTTATTTTTGAAAATTTTATTAGTAGTCCGGCTCCTAGCGAAGAACAAATAAAAAAAATAATAGGAAAGGGTAAAATGAGAGGTTTTTTAACTGAAACTGAGATTATGTATCTATTTCCTAATGTTGAAGATTATATTTATGATTATGAGATATTTTTGAGTCGTTTAAATGATTCTAGTATTAAAGTTTTGGAAGATAGTGGTAATGTTTTAGGAATATCAGATTCGGAAGTAAAAAAGGTAAAAGCAGAATCTAAGTTATCAATAGATTTATCTTCTTTATCAACTGATTCAATTCAAATATATTTAAAAGAAATAGGTAAGATTCCATTATTAACTGCGGAAGAAGAAGTGGAATTGGCTAAACGTAAAGATAAGGGAGATAAAGATGCTGAAAGAAAGATGATAGAATCTAATTTAAAATTAGTTGTTTCTATAGCTAAAAAATTTTCTAGTGTTAAAACTTTAAGTTTATTAGATTTAATTCAAGAGGGTAATATTGGTTTATTCAGAGCGGTAGATAAATTTGAACATCAAAAAGGATATAAGTTTTCAACTTATGCTACTTGGTGGATTCGTCAAGCTATTACTAGAGCTTTAGCTGATCAATCTAGAACCATTCGTATTCCAGTTCACATGGTAGAAACTATAAATCGTTATCAACAAGCTAGAAGATTTTTAGTTCAAGAATTAGGTCGTGAACCTTTAGCTGAAGAAGTAGCCGCTGAAATGGGAGAAGAATTAGATAAGGTTAGATATATTATAAAAATATCTCAAGAAACTATTTCTTTAACTACTACGGTTGGTGATGATGATGACAATTCTACTTTGGAGGATTTTATAGAAGATGTTAAAAATGAAACTCCTGATCGAGTAGCTGCTCTTCAATTATTAAAAGATTATGTTAAGGATATTATAATCAATTTATCACCTCGTGAACAGAAGATATTAGAAATGCGTTTTGGTTTAGTGGACGGAGTAGCTCATACTTTAGAAGAAGTAGGACAAGAATTTGAGGTTACTAGAGAAAGAATTAGACAAATTGAAGCTAAAGCCTTGGATAAGATAAGAAAAATGCAAGGTAAAAGTTTGGAAAAATTACGTGATTTTTAAATATAATTAATTTTAAAATTATGAAGAATAAAAATCCTAAGTTTGCTTTTTATTATGTTCTATCTTTAGTAGCTTTAATTTTTATGTCTTTTTCTGTGGGCATGATTATTTTTTCTATTATTAATAAAACAATCATTGACGCTTTATCTTTTTCATATATTATAGATGATAGTAGTTCTTTGAGATTTGGTATTGCGGCTTTAATAATTTCAGCTCCAATTTTCTTTGTTTGTGTTAAAACTATAAATAGAAATTTAAAGAAAGGTCATATGGATAAGGATGGAGCTTTACGTAATTGGTTAACATATTTTATTCTAGCTGTTTCCGCAATTATAATCTTAGGTTCTTTTGTTGGAGTAATATATAATTTTCTAGAAGGGGAAACAACTTTAAAATCTATTCTTCAACTTGTTACTGTAATGGTTATAGCCGCTTTAGTTTTTAGTTATTATATGTATGATATAAGGAGAAATGAAATAAAGAAAAAGGATTGGATTATAAATACCTTTTTTATAGCTTCTTTAACTATTGTTTTAGCTTCTTTTATAACCTCTTGGTTTTTTATGGAATCTCCTAAAATGGCTCATATTCGTAGAATAGATGATCAATTATTAAATAATATAAATAGTGTAGAGAATTATATAAATAATTATTATGATTTAAAAAATAAATTACCAGATAGCTTAGAACAAGTGGCTAATGAAGTTGATATTTATCATAATTATAATATATTCTTTGATCCAGAAACTAAAGAAGAAATTGAATATCATAAATTAGGAGAAAAAGAATTTGAATTATGTGCTAATTTTAGAGTTGATAGTTATGACTATTTGTCTAAAAAAAATATTCAAATTTATGATAAATATCAATTTGATAATATGAAAGATTATAAACAAGGTTGGAATTGTTTTAAGGGTAGCTTATGGTCAGCAGAGAAGAATGATAATTTAGTAGATTAATTTATTGACAATTTGTTATAATTTGATAATATATATTGTGTTTTCAAAACACAATAATATTCCCGGGTGGCGCAGCGGTAGCGCAGTTGACTGTTAATCAATTGGTCGTCG
>CAYYXD010000030.1:0-8038 GCA_964475575.1 uncultured Gammaproteobacteria bacterium | reverse complement strand
AATAAATGTGCTTATTGTACAAGTATAAATAATTTTAGTAATTTGGATGTTATAGAAATAGATGCGGCTAGTAATACTGGTGTTGATAATGTTAGGGAAAATATAATTTCTTTAAGTCGAGTAAAATCTTCATCAAATAAATACAAGGTTTTTATTATTGATGAAGTTCACATGCTATCAATTTCAGCTTTTAATGCTTTGCTTAAAACTCTAGAAGAACCACCAACTAATGTTATCTTTATTCTATGTACTACAGAAATATATAAAGTACCTTCAACTATAATTTCTCGTTGTGAACGTTTTGATTTTAAAATGATTAGTTTTAATGACATGATAGCTAAATTAGAAGTTATAGTAAAAAATGAAAAATTAGATGTTGATAGAGAAGTGTTAGAATTAATTGCTTTAAAAGCTGATGGACATTTACGAGATGCCGAAAGTTTATTTAGTCAAATAATAGCTGTAAGTGGAAGAAAAATAGATATGGCTAGTGCTAATTTAGTTATTCCGTATAATAACATAGAAGAAAATTTTAAATTGTTAGAAAGTTTAAGTCATAAGGATGTTTTGTCAGCTATTAAGATTATAAATGATTTAAATACTAATGGAATAAATTTAAAGAATTTTATAAACGATTTCGTGGAATTATTAAGAAAAATGATATTAAGTAAAGTAAGTGATTCTTTGTCTAGTAGTTTGGGTTTAGATTTAAGTGAGAAGATGGAAATAAGAATAAGTGAATTAAATAAAAACTTCTCTATGGAAGATTTAATTAAAATTTCAGAAAAATTTTTATCAGTTATAAAAGAATTACCTACCGCTTTAATTCCTCAAATGCCTTTAGAATTAGCGGTTATAGAAATTTGTTCTCAAATAGGAACAAAGGTTAATTTTGATTATAAAGATTCTAATAATAGTTCTGTGGTAAATAATGAAAAGAAAATTAATTCCAATTCATCAATAAAGAAAGAAGAAATAGAAAAACAATGGCCAGAGTTTTTAACCAGATTAAAACCTCATAATCATTCCTTGTCTTTTGTAATGCAATCTTGTCAAATAAAAGATGTTGATAACGATACTATTTTATTGGCTTTCAAATATAAATTTCATAAAGATCGCTTAGATAGTCCTGATATAAATAAAATAGTAAAAAGTGTTTTGTTTGACGTTTTTAAAACTGATTTAAAGATTAAAGCTTTGGTTGATGAGAATTTAGAAATAAATAATAAAAATGATAATAATGAAATAATCGATGACTTACTTAAAACCTTTGGTGGGGAAGTAATTAATTGATTATCATAATAATATGTTGGATATAAAAAAAATTAGAGAAGAAACAAAAGCTGTTGAATTTTCTTTACGAAAAAGACTGGGGTCAGAAATTGATTTAGGTTTGGACAAAATAATTTCTTTAGATGATGAAAGAAAAAAAATAATTTCTAATTTAGAAAATTTAAAATCAGAAAAAAATAAATTATCAAAAGTTAAACCAGATGATGAAACTATTAAAAAAATAAAGAAAAATAATATTGAGATAAAAAAAATAGAAAATGATTTGAATGTAATTGAAAATGAATTAAAAGATCGTTTATTATCCTTACCCAATATCGTGGCTGATGACGTGGTGGCTGGAAATAAAGAAAATAATAAAGTTTCTTATACTTTTGGTAAAAAACCTGAATTTGACTTTGAATTTAAGAACCACGTTGATTTAGCTGAAAATTTGGATATAATTGACTATAAAAGAGCAGTAAAGATGTCAGGAGCCGGTTTTTGGGCCTATAAAGGGGCTGGAGCGGTACTAGAATGGGGATTATTAAACTATTTTATAAATTTTCATATAAAAAATGGTTATACTTTTTTAATTCCTCCTTTTTTATTAAATGAAGCCTCAGCTTATGCTTCTGGCCATTTACCTAAGTTTAGAGAAGATCTTTTTTGGACTGAAGATAAATTATGTTTGAATCCAACAGCTGAAATGATGTTAGGAAATTATCATCGAGATGAAATATTAAAAGAAGAAGATTTACCTTTAAAGTATATGGCTTATTCGCCTTGTTTTCGTCGAGAAGCGGGAAGTTATCGTCAAGAAGAACGGGGGATGATAAGAGGTCATCAATTTAATAAAATAGAATTATTTCAATATGTTTTACCAGAAAATTCTTGGTTAGCATTCGAAGAATTAAAAAATCATATTACTAAATTATTAGAAGGATTAAATCTTCATTTTCAAATTAGTGATTTAGCTGCCGGTGATTGTTCTTCAGCTATGGCTAAAACAATTGATTTAGAGGTTTGGATTCCTAGTATGGGTATTTATAAAGAGGTGAGTTCGGTTTCTAATGCTTTAGATTATCAATCCCGTCGAGGAAATATTAGAATAAAGGGAAGTGATGGTAAAAATTATTTTCCCCATACTTTAAATGGATCGGGTTTGGCTACTTCTCGCTTAATTCCAGCTATTTTAGAACAAAATCAACAAGCTGATGGAAGTATTATTATTCCAGAAATATTAAAACCATTTTTACCAGATAATTTAAAAATAATTAAGAAAAAATAATGTTAGATGTAATTTTACTTACTATTTTTTATTATAGTTTTTATTTATTATTTTTAGTTGTCGGTTTTTTAATATGGAAATTAATAAAGACAAATAAAATTTCAATTGAAATTATCTTCTTGTTATTATTTTTTTTAATAATAATTTGGGCTAGATTTGTTGAACCACGGGTTATAAAAATAAAGAATTATAATTTTAATACATCTATAAATATAGAGAAAAAAACTGAAGTGAAAAGTTTAAAAGTAGCTGTAATTTCAGATCTTCATTTAGGCGCTTTTCAAAATGAAAGAATAATGAAAAAATTAGTAAAAAAGATAAACAAAGTAAATCCAGATATTGTTTTAATTAGTGGAGATTTTGTTTATTATATAAATAAAAATAAATTAAACCAAAGTTTTTCTGAATTACAAAATATAAAAGTTCCTAAATTAGCTGTTCTAGGTAATCATGATTACGGTAAGGGTGATAATGATATTTCCAGTGAAATAATAACAGCTTTAGAATCTAATGGGGTGTTAGTTATAGACAACAGTATTAAGACCATGTCTATTAATAATTCTATAATTAAATTTTCCGGTTTAGAAGATTTTTGGACTGGTTCTCCTGATTATGAAATTTTGAATAAAAATGATTTTAAAGATAAAGTAGATCTTGATATATTATTAGCTCATAATCCTGATATTGTTTATCAAATAGTAAATTTAAGTGAAGATTATAGACAAATAGACTTGGTTGTTTCTGGTCATACCCATGCCGGTCAAATGAGAGTACCTTTTTTATATAAACATATAATACCGAGTGCTTATAATTTTGATCATGGTTTTTATAAAATTTCCGATGTTAATGTTTTTGTTAGTCCGGGAATAGGTATGGTAGTTTTACCAATGAGATTATTTAATTTTCCAGAAATTAGTGTTATTAATATAAATTATTAAATGAAAAAAAGTATTATAAAAAAATCAATAATATTTTTATCACTAGCTATTGTTTTTATTTGTCCTAAAATAATTTATTCAGCAGTAGAAGATAAAAATACTTATCCTAAATTAGCTAATTATTTTTTAAAGTGGACTATTACTGATTCCGAAGTTAAAGAATTAGCTAAATGGGATCTTTTGATTTTAGATATGGAAGTTCAAGAAAATAGTCAAACTCAATTAAAAAAAATAAGAGAATTAAATCCTAATGTAATAATTTTGGCCTATATTACATCACAAGAAGCTAATGCTAATATTTATAATAGCGAATGGCACCAAAATGCTGTTTTAAGGAAGAGATTAGTTGATGGTATTTATGATGGTTGGTGGTTAAAGGATAAAAATGGAAATAGAGTAAGTTATTGGTCTGGAACTTATATGTTAAATATAACTGATGGAGCTAAACTGGATTTATCTAATAAACGATGGAATGATTATTTACCAACTTTTGTAAATAATAATATTATTTCTACTGGTTTATGGGACGGAATTTTTTACGATAATATTTGGGGTGATGTTGCTTGGGTTAGTGGAGATTTTGATGCTGATAATAATAGTCAAGTTGATTCTATTACTGCAGTTAATAATGCTTGGGTTGAAGGAACAAAAAAAATGTTACAAAAAACCAGAGATTTAATAGGTGATGATTATATAATATTAGGTAATGGAAGAGTTTATCTTGATTATCAAACTTTTTTAAATGGAGTCATGTTTGAAGGTTTTCCAGCTTCTTGGGAAAGTAATGGGGATTGGAGTGGTATATTATCGACTTATTCAGCAATAAAAAATAATAATGATTCACCTCAGGTTACTGTAATAAATTCTTATGATAGTAGTGAAAGTAATTACAAAAAAATGCGTTTTGGTTTAGCTAGTACTTTAATGGAAAGTCATGGATATTATAGTTTTGATTTTGGTAATACTAGTCATAATCAAACTTGGTGGTATGATGAATATAATGTTAGTTTAGGAAAAGCAATTTCTTCCGCCTATAACCTTTTAGATAGAACTAATACTTCATATAAAAAAGGTTTATGGCGCAGAGATTTTGAAGAGGGTAGTGTTATAATAAATTCTAGTGATAGTGAGCAAATTTATGTGTTTAGTAATGAAGAATTTGAAAAAATAAACGGAACTCAAGATCGTAGTGTAAATAATGGTAGTGTTATTAATTATATAAAATTAGCTTCAAAAGATGCTGTTGTTTTATTAAAAAGAAATTCAGAGGTTACTTCTATAAAAAATAATAGTTTCAATAATGGAGATTATGTTCGTATATTTAATGAGGATGGTCGTCAAACACGTTCAGGATTTTTTGTTTATTCTGATACTTATCCTTCTAATTCACAAATAATAATAAGTGATATTGACAATGATAATCAAGAAGAAACTTTAGTTAATAATAAAGGAATAATATCTGTTTATAAAAATAATAAAAAAATAAGGGAATTTAAACCTTATGATGGATTATTTAAAGGGGAATTATCTATGGCTGTATCTGATTTAAATGGTGATGGAACTAAAGAAATAATAACTGGTGCTGGAGCCGGTGGTGGACCGCATGTTAGAGTTTTTAATAATGAGGGTAAAATGTTAACCGGAGGATTTTTTGCTTATGATAAAAATTTTAGAGGCGGAGTTAAAATTGCTGTTATGGACTTAAATGGTGATGGAACTAAAGAAATAATAACTGGAGCCGGAGCCGGTGGTGGTCCTCATATTCGAGTCTTTGACAAAGATGGCCGAAGTTTAATTGGTGGTTTTTTTGCTTATGATAAAAATTTTAGAGGTGGAGTTTCTTTAACTACTGGAGATGTTAATGGTGATGGAGAAAAAGAAATAATAACTGTTCCAACTACAAAGATAGCTCCGGAAGTAAAAGTATATAATAAAGATGGAAAAATATTAAAATCTTTTTTATCTTATGATACTACTTTTGGTTCGGGAGTAAGAGTTATGTCAGATGATCTAGATAACGACGGAATTTATGAAATTTTAGTTGGTTCAATAAGTTTTTAAATTGATTTTAAGTGTTAAATTAATTATAATATAATTAAATAGAAATAATATGACAAAAAATAAAAAAAATTCCAATATTCCAGAGGTTAATGATAATGAATTAGAAATTAGACCGCCTAGTTCTGATATTATTATTGAATCTGAAGATGATCAGGGAAATAGTTCAGTATCTATAAAAAAAGAAGGTGTTAATGTTAAAAAACATGGAAATTTAGTAGTAGGAAATGTAAATTTAATTTTAAACCCTATCAAAAAAAGAAATTTTGAATATTACAAAGAGAATATTTGGCGTTTGATAACTGATATTTTTTTATTATTATTAATTATAACTTTGGTAATATTTTTATTTTTTGTTAATAAAAAAATAAAAAGTAATGATATTGTTTTTAATATCTCAGGAGATTATGAATCTTTAAGCGCTGGTTCTTTAGCTTCTTTTAAATTGGATTATAAAACAAAAATAAATTCTACTAATAATTCTATAAATATTTCTTTGCCAGAAAATTTTGTTATTGAATCAGTTTCACCGAATAATATTTTTAATTCTTCCACCAAAACTTTTAATTTAGGAGATTTAGAAAAAAATTCTGTTGGTCAAATTAAAATAAATGGTTGGGTATGGGGTGATATTAATGATCGACAAACAGTAACTTTTAATTATAATTGCGATCAATGTGGTTCTGATGGTATAAAAGACTATCTATTCTATAGCTTAGAAAAACCAATAATTGATTTATCAATTATTAGTGATAATGATATTTATGTTGGTAGTGAATTTGATGGAATTATAAAAATAACAAATAATTCTGATATTTTGATAAATGAAGCAACTATAGATTTTGACGATAGTATAAATATTAAAAAAAGTGATTTAGATATTAAAGATGAAGTTTTAGTTATAAAAAATTTAGCTGCCAATGAAACTAGAGATATTAATTTTTCAGC
Source organism: uncultured Gammaproteobacteria bacterium (assembly GCA_964475575.1). GTDB lineage: Bacteria > Patescibacteriota > Patescibacteriia > Patescibacteriales > UBA12465. The sequence goes on along the minus strand of CAYYXD010000030.1, from coordinate 1,534 downwards.
TATTATTAATAATGAAGGAACGGTTAATATATGTTCACAAATTAAAACTGATATAGATGGTAATTCATATTCTTTTTCCACTTCTAACTCATCTTTTAATGTTAAAAAAACTAAATTTATTGTAAGTTTGTCCAATAATAAAAACAATGTTAATTTGAGTGATAGTATTTCATATAAATTGGATTACAAAAATGAAGAAACATCAACAGTTAAAAATATAAAGATAAATTTAGTTTCAGCTAACCCTAATTTTTCAATAGCATCACTAAAAGTTAATGGTGATTTAAAAAATGCTGAAATAAATAATAATATAATTACTATTCATGATTTACTATCAGGAGAAGGGGACTCCATTTCTATAGATGTTAAATATGATCAAAGAAAAATTAGGGCTAATCAATCATTATCCTTAGAAGCTAACACAGAATATCAAATAGATGGACAGGACATAAAATATAGTTCTTATTCTGAAAATAATAAATTAATATCTCATGTTTCTGCTACTGCTAAAGCCTATTACTATAGCCCTCAAGGAGATCAATTAGGTGTTGGTCCTTTACCACCAGCCGTTGATATGGCTACTAGTTATTGGATCTTTTTAGAATTTAATAATAATGGTAATGACTTAACAAATTTTTCCTTAACAGCTGAATTACCTGATAATGTCTATTTTGCCGATGAAAAAAGAGTTTTAGATGGGAAAATAATTTATGGAGAAATTGGTAAAAGAATTATTTGGGAAATTGCTGATATGAGTGGTGGAAACAATAAGTATCAAGCTAATTTTAAAGTTAATTTAATACCAGATAGCAAAGATTATGGAACAACTCCTAATTTATTAACTGACATAAAATATACAGTAAAAGATGATTTTGTTAATCAAGAATTATCAGGTAGTCTACAAAATGTTAATACTAATTTAATAAATGATAAACTTTCTAGTGGAAAAGGGAAGGTAATAAGATTAAATTAATTTTTATGATAGATGTTATAAGAAAAATAATAAAACCAAAGTATAAATCTCTGAATACCATTGAAATACTAAAAGATAATTTGATTCATAATTTATCTTATTTATCATCGCTTCAAGAACAAGCCGAAATGTTTCCAGTTCTTAAATCCAATGCTTATGGTCATGGTTTAAAAGAAATCTGCCAGATATTAAATGAAACTTTGGTAAAGATGGTAGCCGTGGATTCTTTTCCGGAAGCTCAAATAGTATATAAGTATTTTAAGGGAAAAGTTTTGATTTTAAGTGAGATGCCTTTAAAAGCTTATCGTTATTGTAAATTAAAAAGAACCGAATTTGCTGTATATAATGATGACACCATTAAATATTTATCAAAATTTGGCAAAAAAGCTAATGTTCATTTATTTTTAAATACCGGAATGAATAGGGAAGGGATAGATAATTTAGAACTATTCTTGGAAAATAATAAAAAATATATTAATAAAGTAGAAATAAATGGTGTTTGTTCTCATTTGGCTCAAGCTGATGATTCTGATAGTAAATTAAATCAAATTCAAGAAGATA
>CAYYXD010000029.1:0-8317 GCA_964475575.1 uncultured Gammaproteobacteria bacterium | reverse complement strand
TATGACACAAATCTTGTTAACTATGACATTTCTATTTTGCTGGCACTATGACATTTCTATTTAGCCTTTACATTATAAACCCTTGCTTTTTTAACTTACCTATGTTATATTAATAATAGAATTTCTATTAAAAAGCACCTCTTAAAGTTTTGTCTTTAAGTGGTGCTTTTTTCTTTGGCTATATATTCAAGCTTATTTCTTAAGTTATCCATAAACACTATTTTCTCTTTAGCAGTCTTCTTTAATAATTTTGAACAGTTTTTTACATCCGGACTAATAACTCTGGATAATTTTCCTTGTTCATATAGATATTTAACTAAACAATAAAAATCACCATCACTAGACACAATAACTGCTTGATCAAAATTATTTAATTCTATCATTGTTTGTAACACTAAATCAGCATCAACATTTCCTTTTGGTTGCCCTTCGCCATTGAGTAAAACCGGTTTAAAAATTAATATATAACCATCTTTTTGCAAAGAAGAATACAAATCTTGATTTTCTGGAATAAATCCAATAAACAAAAACGCCCGGGAAACTTTATATTTCTCTTTTAAGTAAATACGGAACCTTTTAAAATCAAGTTTCCAATTTAGTTTGTTAATGCCAAGATTTAAATTTTGACTATCAATAAAGGCATAATTGTTTTTAGTATTTTTGTCCATATAAAAATATATCATTATAACAATATTACCATCTATATAAAGACTTATATATTTTATATAATTATCTATTCCTAAAAAATAATTTATAAATTTAAAACATTATTAATTTAATAATTCAACTCTTACTAATATCATAAAATAAATTAAATAAATATTAGCTAAATTTACTTAAAATAAAAAAACCTTATTTCTCAACAAGGTTTTATTTAATAAAAATTATTTTTATTCGCAAAGAAATAATAATTCTATTTCACCTATTTTTAAAGATACTTCTAATTCATTTTGAGATGATGAATAAATTATTTCTCTAAGTTTCAAAAGGAATGATTTTACCTGAGGATCTTGAAAATCATCACAATTTTTGGGATTTTTAGTTAAAAAAGGAATATAATGATTTGTATTTTTCTCTATAAAAGAACTAAAAATAAATTTTTTTGTTTCTTCTATAAAAAAATATTTTTCATTAGAAACATCAACATTTTCAGCTATTATTTTAGCCGAAATTAAAATATTGTTAACAAAAGAGCAACCTAGAAGAAACTTCAAACAATTTAAGGTTTCTTCCTCTAATAATTCGGTATTCATATAAACTAGATGCCGACCAATTTTTTCCGTATCCCACTTTTTTATTACATTTTCGTAATAATTTAAATACAATTTCAAATAAGAACCACACAATTCATCTTTTATCTGATTCTTTTTAATTACATCAATTAACTCTTTTTCAGAGTCATCATTGTAGTTTAATAATACTAATAATAAATTTAATTGTTTTTTTGTTTTTTCTACAGCCTTTTCCAAAAATTTTATTCTATATCTTGTAATAAGATGTAAAATAACGACAAAAATAATACTTAAAACTATTAATATAACAATAAACTTTTCCATTTCTATACTATTTTATATTTATAATTAGGTTAATTACTAAACTTATTAAAAATATTAATAAACTTAGCTATTAACCTAATTTATCTTTGTTTTAAAGAACTAAACATATTACTTAATATGACATATTTATTATTAAAAATCAACCTACTTAATATTATTATGAACATTCCTATAAATTTCATTTAAATAAGCTTCGTGGTTATTTTTAATTTTATCAACTTTTTTCTTAAACTTATTTTTATAAAAAAATCTATTACTAAAAACCTTTTTAGCTGTTTTTAATAAAGCATTTGATTTTAAATCATCTAATTCAACTACTAATTCTGGGCATTTAATAAAGTTAGCGAAACTTTTATTTCTTAAATCATAAGCTAAATTTATTTCAGGAGTTAAAGCTCCAAAAGCCATCACACAAGAATGGAGCATCATACCTATTACTAAATCCATTTTAGAATAAAGATATTTTTGTTTACAGGGATGAAGATCAACAATTTTAAAAATGGAAAAATCAAGTTCTTTTATTATTTGATCTTCGCCGGGATGATGTTTTAAATAATAAATTCTAGCCCCATATTTTTTAATAAAATAATCAGCTACTTTTTTATAGGAATTCAAAATTTCTTTTTTGTAACGACCAAAACCTAACCAACCAGAATAATTTAAGTTTAAACCTATTTTAATAACATTAGAATCTAAATCAAATTCATCCATTTCAAATTTAGTCATTTGCTTTTCTTTTAATAAAATAGCTGGGTCACCAATTAAACTTATCTTATCAGAAGAAGCTCCATTTTTTATTAAAAACTTTTTAGTATAATCATCTCTTAAACCAACTAATTTAGCTTTATCCACTAAATAAAGTAAAGAATTTAATTGATTATTATTTAAACCCTTAGCTCCTACTTCTTGTATATACCCAGTTCCAAAAATAAAGATAGGTTTTTTAATTTTAGCTATTATTTCTTTAGAAAAAGGAAGAAAATAATGATAAAAAATGCCACCACCACCAATAATAACAAAATCACAAGAATTTATCTTTTTAATATCACTAATACTTCTCTTGCTTAAAAACTCTATGGGAAAATCAAAAAAAATAACATCAGCATTGTTTTTCAAAAACAAATATTTAACTGACATGACAATAGCTACATCTCCTTTATTCTTTGTATCCCAAACATGAATATGGGCTATTTTTATTTTTTTCATTAGAATATAAATTATTTTTAAATTTCATTATTATATCTTATATATTAATAATTAATTTAATTTGGTTTTTATAAAATTATTAAAATCTTTAACTCTTTTAATTTGCTCAGGTTGTATTAAAAAAGGTTCAACATCCTTAGATAAAATTTTAAAATCTAACTTCCGACAAATATCTAATATTTTTTTAGAAAATTCATTTTTTTGAAGAGAATAATTTTTTTGGATATAAGAAAAATTTGGTTCAGTTTTTCCATAGAGATAACTAACATCATAAAAATCTCTACCTTTTTTTCGTGGACGACCAATTATTGTCATTAATTTTTGAGATAAAGCAATATCTATTGGATTAACTAAAATATTTCTATAAACATTAAATTTATTTAAAACAAAAACTTTGGTAGGAAATATTTTTTTTCTTTTAACAGTATCAATTCTAACTAAAATTTTTTCAGTTTCTAATTTACTTAAATCACTATCAATTAAAATTCTAGGAAATTTAATATAACAATGAAAAGCACCTTTCTCAATAAATCTAAATTCTATTATAAATCCTTTTAATTCCATATCTCTAACAACCTCCTGCATTAATTTAGTAAAATCAGAAAAAGATAAACCATGATTATCAAAATCTAAATCCTCTGAAAAACGATTACCACTATAAACCATACGAATAGCCGTACCACCAATAAAAATTAAATAAGAAGATTTTTTTTGTTTATAAATAGAATCTAATAATTCGTATTGTAAATACTCAACTAAAATATTTCGAGGATAAACTAACTCTAATCCTGAATATTCTTTTTTAATCTGTTCAAAAATTAACATAAGGTTAATAAAAGATTAATCATTTTATCTAATTTTTTTATACTAAATTCTTCGAGATATTTATTTATTTTTTTTCTATCCATCTTTTTAATTTCTTGAAAATTAAATCTCAAGCTTTCTAAATCTTGTAAATTATTTATTTGTCCTAAATTAAGATAAAAATAATCTAATAAAGCTTTTTCTGGTTCAGCTATTAAATATTTTCCGCTTTTTGTACTTACAGAATTATAACCAAAAAATAATTTAGAATGAATATGACGATAATAAAAATTACCAAAATAATTATTAATTTTACGATTAATTTTAGTAGTTACGGCCGTATTAGAATAAACCATCTCTGGAATTATTCCATAAATATTTAAAGCTGTTTCTAAACTAATATAACTAGGCTGATAAATAAAAAAAGATATTTCTTTTGAATCTATATTCTCAGCTTGATCCTTAAAATAATAAAAACCCTTTTTTAGCTTACCAATATAACCATTTTTTTGCCAATAAGAAATTTGATAACTATAAACTCTAAGCTTTTGAATATAAATATCTAAAACACTAAAATAAGGTTTATTGATAATATTTTTAAAATCTTGGTATTTCATTTGATTATTAAATTTAATAATTTAATGAAATTATAGCATAAATAAAAAATATAGTCAAATAAAGTAATCTATATTATTTATATAATAAATAATACTATTTAAATTACTATAAAATAAAAATTATTAGATTAAAATAATTCTATTTATTCAAAAATAATAAAATTAAAAATACTATTAAGATAAAGACAAAAATACTTGCTCCGGTATATAACAGTAATTTAACTCCGTCTTTCTTTTGACCATCAATATAAAGCATAATTGGTTTAGCTAAAACTAAAGAACCAGTGATTAAAGCCGAAAAAACAAAGATCAATAAAACTAAAATAGGGGCAATTAATTTTTGATCATCTTCTCCAAACCAATCATTAGCTTTATTCATAAACACTGACAAAAGAAAAATATATACAAAGACACCAATAGCTTGGATTATTCCTTGTACTATTAATTTTGATTTTTTCATAAATTTAAAATTACATTTAAATTATAAACATTTTGATTTTTTATTTAATTCTCGCCAATTATTTTTAAAATACTCTAATTTTAAAATTGCTTGTTTTACAAAATCCTTAATAACTTTTTTATCAATATCACCAATTTCTGGATACTCTAACTTTCTAAAAAAGAAGCTATCACCAGCTATAAATTTTTTATTCTTATCGTCCAAAATACCACCAAAATGAAAAATTAAACTAATGGCTTTTTTTGTTTGAGCAATACCACAAATCCAATGATGATAATCGCCTGAAAAACCATAAGTTAATCTTCCCCATTTAATTTCACAAGTAAGTTTTTTATCCACCGATTCTATTACTTCTGCTAATACCTCCACCATTTTTTTAAAATTTGGATTTATTTTACTTATATGCATCTTTTTAACATTAATACTCATATTATATTTTGAATTAAAGCATTAAATAAGCTATTAAAAGATAAACTAAAACACTTAAAATATCTTGAATAATAGTAGCTATTGGACCGGAAGCAGTAGCGGGATCTAATTTTAATTTATAGAAAATAAAAGGAATTATTAATCCTGTTATAATAGAGGTCATGATAGCAAAAAATAATGATACCGCCAAAACAATACCTACTAAATATTCACTATAAATAAAATTAACTAATAAAGAAAGTAAAAAACTAATTATCAAAGCTATGAAAAAAACAACCCGAGTATGTCTAATTAAATATTTAAAAAAATTTAAATTATGATTTAAAGCTAAGTCCCTAATTATGAAAGCTTGCATTTGAGAACCAACCGCTGCTGACATATAAACTACTAAAGGTATAAAAGAAGCTAAAATAATATTTTTATTCAAAACTCCTTCAAAACTAGAAACAACAAAAGCTGAAAAAAGACCACCGAATAAACCAACAATAAGCCAAGGTAATCTAGTCTTTAATGATTTCAATAAAGAAAAAGAAAATATATTAGTTTCATGAGGAGCATTATGAAATACACCTCCTAAATGTAATAAATTCTCCATTGATTCATCATATAATATCTTTAAAATAATATCATTAGGAATAACACCTAATAAAAAACCATCATCATCAATAACTGGAATAGCCTTTAAATTTTTTTCTAAAGCTAACATAGCCACTCTTTCTTTATCAATATTAGGGAGAACACTAACCAATTCCGATGAAATTAAATCTTTGGCCAACATTTCTTTAGAAGCTCCAAATAAATTTTTAATGGAAATAGCTCCTATTAATTTATTCTCTTGAGAAATTACATAAATATAGTTAACAGTAGAAAAATTATTAATACTTTTATTCAAAAGATCTTCCATTTCCCTAACCCTGGAAGTATCTTTCATAACTGGAACATCAGTTATCATTAAAAAACCGGCTGAGTCTTTTTTGTATTTTTTATCATTATTCATATATTCATAATTTAGCATAAAATTGGTTAAAAAACAAAAAACCAGCATAAGCTGGACACTCGGGTCTTCCGATACTAAATATTCTTGGCGGAGAGTAAGAGATTCGAACTCTTGATACCTTTCGGTATACACGCTTTCCAAGCGTGCGCACTAGACCGCTATGCGAACTCTCCTAAAAACATAGATATAATTACATACTTCTATATATTTTTCAACACTAATTATATTATTTTTCTTATTATTTCAATTAATTCATTCATCTTCTTTAAATCTCCATCCTTAACTGTCATTTTCTTTAAATCTTTAAAGTTTGATTGTAAAATTTCTTTTTTAAAATTTATTATACTACCATCTATCTTCATAATCTTAGTCATTGAAACATTCTTTGTTTTTAAACAATCTTGACATAACACTTCTTTATCAAAAAAATTAAAATAAATACTTTCTTTATTACAAACTGAACAATGAGAAAAATCAAAATCATAACCTAAAATATCTAATAATTTTAATTGAAAAAAAATTAAATATATTTCTGCTTCCCTATCTTCATCTTTTAAATTATTTAATTCAGTTAAGAAATCTTTTAAAATTAAAAAAATATTATAATCAGCTTGATTTTGAAATATTAATCCATTTAAAAAATTAATACCCCTCCCAGCTATATCTATTAAATAATAGTTTGTTTTTATATTAAGAAAAGAATCTTCTGAAATGGCACTACCTATATAGTCTCTTTCCCTCCCTTTTATAATCATGAGATCAATAATATTTAAGGGTTCTAAATGCCCAACTAATTTAGCTTTAGGTTTTTTTAATCCTTTAGCTAATAAACAAATCTTACCAAAATCTAAAGAATAACAAGAAATTAAACTATCATAATCATTACAATCTCGACGACTTAAAACAATGGCTTTAGTTTTTATCATAATTTCTATCTAAAAAAGATTGAAGAATTATCATAGCTGATAAACTATCTCGTCCTTGTTGTTTTATACCCTTAACAGTTAAAGTATCAGCTTGAACGCTACTTAAACGTTCATCTATAAAATTAATTTTAGTTTTCCTTTCTACCAACTTTTCTTTTAATATTTCTACAAATTTTATAAACTTAACATTATCAGCTTTCTCCCCTGACATTTTTTTTGGTAACCCTATCACTAATTCATTAATTTCTTCTTCTTTAATAATTTCTACTAATTCTGATATATTCTCTATTGTTTTAAAAGGAGTGGCGATATTATTCTCACTATCAGCTATAGCTAAACCTATTCTTTTTTCACCCCAATCAATACCTAAATAATTTTTCATATTACTTCTCGGTTATTATTAAATTACCTTTATTTAATATGGCTACAGAATGCTCAAAATGAGCACTTAAAGAATTATCGGAAGTTAATATAGTATAGCCATTTTTAGACATTCTAACGCCATATTTCCCTTGATTAACCATTGGTTCTATAGCAATTACCATTCCTGATTCTAACAACTCATTTTCAGGCGAATTTTGGCCTATTTCAAAGTTAAAAACATTGGGATCCTCATGGGCCATATAACCAACTCCATGACCTACCATATCTCTTACTACACTAAAACCATTCTTTTTTACATAAATCTCTATTGCTCTACCAATATCATTTAAAGTATTCCCAGCAATAGCTTTAGATAAACCAATATCTAAAGCTTGTCTAGTAATTCGTAATAATTTTTTAGCTTCATTATTTATCTTTCCAACTCCTACCGTTCGACAAGTATCAGTAAAAAACCCACCATTTTTAGAATAAGGGTTAAAGGGACGATTATTTTTTTCAGCTTCTTCTTTAGTTTGTATTGGCCATTCCATACCAATATCTAAACCAATAATATCACCTGATTTTAAAATACGACCAGGCAAGGCTGAACCATGAACAACCTCATTATTTATGGAAGTGCATAAAGCGGTAGGAAAAAAAATATCATCACCCATATCATAATCTTTAAAAGCCGGTGAACCTCCTGATTCAAGAATTAATTCAACTGCTATTTTTTCTAATTCAGCTGTAGAAATTCCCGGTTTAACTTCTTTACATATTTTACCTAAAATATCGGCTAAAATCTTACCTCCTTGACGTAGAATATCTATCTCTTCTTTTGTTTTTATATATATCATAAATTTAAATTATATAACAATTATACTCATTATTAAATAAAAAAACAATAAAAAAGAATTGCTTTTAAACAATTCTTCTTTAATATATTTTAAAAAATATTT
>CAYYXD010000028.1:0-8628 GCA_964475575.1 uncultured Gammaproteobacteria bacterium | reverse complement strand
AAATAATTAAACTTATAAAAATAATAAAAAATAGAACCAGTATTTATCAAAAATGATAAAAATAGTAATATAACGACAAAAATATTATTTTTTATATACTTGATTATAGTCATACATATAATATAACAAAAAAAACAATATATGAAAATTGCCCAAGTGGTATGTGTCTATCCTCCCAGTATTGGAGGTATAGGAACAGCCGCCGAAAAATTACAAAAAATATTATCTAGCCATTACGAATCTTTTGTTTTTACTATTAAAAATAATAAATTAGAAAAAAATTCAAAAGACATTATAGGAATAAAACCATTACTAAAATTAGGCCATGGGGCTACTCTTTTTTCTTTATTAAAAAAATTAAAAAAATTTGATATTATATATTTTCATTATCCGTTTTTTGGAACTGGATTAATAATCTGGCTATTTAAAATTTTAAATCCCAATAAAAAAATAATAATCCATTACCACATGGATGTTAAACAAAAAAACATATTATATAAATTATTAAGCTTAGTAGAGGAAATTATAAAAAAATCTTTATTCAAAAAAAGTGATTTAATAATTTCAGCTTCTTTAGATTATATAAAAAATGGACAAATGAAAAAGATTTATAAAAAATATTCACAAAAATTTATTGAAATACCTTTTTCAGTTAATACCGAAGAATTTAAACCTAAAACTGATATAGAAAATAAAGAAAAAACCATATTATTTGTTGGTGGATTAGATAAAGCTCATTATTTTAAAGGTATAAATATACTCCTTCAAGCTGTAGCTTTAATAAAAAATGCTGAATTTAAATTAAAAATAATTGGTTCGGGAGATTTAATGGATGATTTTAAAAAAATGGCTCAAGATTTAAAAATTGCTGACAAAACTATTTTTTTAGGAAAAGTTAACAAAGAAGAACTAATAGAAAACTATCAAAAAGCTAAAGTTTTAGTTTTACCTTCTATAAATAATAATGAAGCTTTTGGTATAGTTTTAATAGAAGCTATGGCTTGTGGAACTCCAGTTATTGCTTCTGATTTACCGGGAGTTCGTTCAGTTTTTGAAAATAATAAATCTGGTTTATTAATCAAACCAGGGAATATAGATGATTTAAAAAATAAATTAGAAATAATATTAAATGAAAGTGAATCAAATGAAATGGGTAAAAATGCTTATCAATTAGTAAAAGAAAAATATTCTGACGAAATGGTAAAAGAAAAAATTATTAATTTAATTAAGACCGTATGAAAATAGCCATAATAAATAATTTATATAAACCCTATCAAAAAGGTGGAGCTGAAAACTTTTGTGAAACTATATTAAATGAAATTAAACAATATAACCATGATTGTTTCATAATTAGCACCAAACCAAAAAATGAAAAAAAAATAAACCAAGAACCAAGAACCTATTATATTAACTCTAATTATTATTTTTTAAATCGTCAAACAATTATTTATCGTTTCTTTTGGCAATTAGCTAATCTTGTTAATTTTAACCGTGGTTATAAACTTAAAGAAATTTTAAACAAAGAAAAGCCTGATATAGTTATAACTAACAACCTAATGGGTATTGGGTTAAAAACTTTTAGAATAATAAAAAAAACAGGAGCTAAACATATACATATTCTTCATGATACTCAATTATTTTTTCCATCTGGTCTAATAATTCAAGGACAAGAAAAAAAAGTTAATTCTTTAACGGCTAAAATATACCAAGCTCTAAGTCGTTTCATAATTACTTCACCCGATTTAGTTGTCTCCCCTTCTCAATGGTTATTATCTGAACATATTACAAGAAAATATTTTCAATCAAGTAAAAAAATAGTTATAAAAAATCCTATTATTCTAAATGAGAAACAAAAAATAGAACGAGATATTTCTTCAACTATAATTAATTTTCTTTTCATCGGACAAATTGAAAAACATAAAGGTATTGTTTTTTTAGTAGAAAGTTTTAAAAAAATAACTAATCCTAATTTAAGATTAAAAATCGTTGGAAATGGAAGTTTGACAAATGAAATAAAAAAAATAGTATCAAATGATGATAGAATAAGTTTTTTAGAATTTGATAAAGAAACTGAAAATAAAGAACTTAAACAAGCTCATTGTTTAATTGTTCCTTCATTATGTTATGAAAATTCTCCGACCGTAATCTACAAAGCTCTTAATTTTAATTTACCAATTATTGCTTCTAAAATAGGTGGCATTCCCGAATTATTTAATGAACATCAAGGATTATTATTCACTCCTAATAACAAATTAGATCTAATTGAAAAAATTGAATATTTTTCTAATAATCGCTCATTGTTTAATTATAAAAAACAAAAAACGGTTGAAACCGTTTATTGGGAAGAGCTATTAAAAAATATTAATTAAATCTTATTAATTGTTTCCTTACCACTAATCATGTTCTTAATTTTATATATTCCTTTTTTCTTTTCATCTTCACCTAAAATTATAACTTGCCCTATTTTATTTTTATCAGCATATTCTAAAGCTCTAGATATCTTCATAACACTTAATCCATTCTCTATTCTATATCCTTTTTGTCTCATTTTTTGACTTAAAAGAAAAATATCATCTTTTAATTTTTCATCTAACAAGGGTAAAAAGTAAACATCTTCTTTTAAATTATTTTTTGGTAAAATATTCCAAGATTGTAAAAATAATTTAAAAGTTTCATCACCAGGAGCAAATCCTACAGCTGGAAAATCCTTGACTCCAAAAATATTAGCTAAACCATTATAACGTCCACCACCAAACATAGCTCGATTATTATCAGAATGCTTATCAAATAATTCAAAAACTAAACCATCATAATAATCTAATCCTCTAATTACTGAAGAATCAAATTCTACATATTGACTATAATTTATTTTTTCTAATTGTTTAATAATATTTCGTAAAAAATCAAAACCAAAAGTATTTTCTAATTCTGGAATTTTATCTATTAAATCTTGTAAATCTGAAGCTTTAATAAATTTCAAAATTTTATCAATTTGATCATTTTGTAATTTTAATTCTTCCATGGCCTTTATTAACTCACTACCTGACATTTTTTCATATTTATCCATTAACCTCATTACATCCATTTTTTTATTGTCTTTAATTTTTATAAAATCAAACAAAGAGTTAATTAAAGCTCGATGATTTATTTTTAAAACAAAAGAATTCTTAGGAGGATTAAAAGCTAAAACTATATCAATAGCTAATTGTAATATTTCTAAATCAACTAATTCACTATTTTCACCAAAAATATCACAATTTAATTGCCAAAATTCTCTATTACGACCTCGCTGTGGTTTTTCATTGCGAATAAAATTGGCTATAGAAAAAAGTTTTAAAGGTTTAGACGAAGCATTATAATTTTTAGATATCATCCTCACCACACTAGGAGTCATTTCTGGCCTTATAGCTAATTCCCTACCTCCCTGATCAACAAAAATCATTAATTCTTTTTGTCCTAAATCTCCACCTGATTTAGTTCTGTAAATATCAGCATTTTCTAAAAGTGGAGTTAAATATTCTAAAAAACCATAACTTTTACAAACTTGACGCCACTTATCAAAAATATAAAAACGACTAGCTGCTTCTTCCGGCATCCAATCTTGAGTACCTTTTATTTCTTGATTAGAAATTATTTGTTTCATATTTTTATTTATACTTTGTAATATATTCTTCTAAAGCTTCTTTCCATGATCTTAGGGGTGGAAATTTAGTATTAGCTAAAACAGAATATTTGGGTCGTTTAGCGGGACGAGGAAAGTTAGCTGATAATACCGGATTTATTTTTATTGATATTTGTTTTAACTTAAATAATTCAATAGCGGCATCATACCAAATTGACGGTTCACTATTTCTAATATGATAAATTCCATAATCATAATTACCTTCTATTAAATCTTTAGTGGCTCTAGCTAAATCAGGTGTATAAGTAAAACAACTTAATTCTTCACTGACTACATTAATTTCTTTCTTACCAACAGCTATTTTAAGCATTAAATCAAAAAAGTTTTCCTTAGAAACGGATGAATTATTAGGACCAAAAAGTTTTGAAGTTCTAATTATATAATATTTCAAATCTTTATTCTTTAATTTTAACATTTCATCTTCGCCTAACATTTTACTTAAACCATATTTATTGATTGGACATCTACTATCATTTTCTAAAAAACCTCCATGTTCTTTAATTTTTAAAAAATTTTTTTCATCATCCTTATTATCATCACAAAGATCTCCCCCAAAAACATAATCGCTAGAATAATTCACAAAAATAGCCTTACTCAAAATAGCTGCCTGGACTAAATATTTTATCGCTTTAACATTAATTTTATAAGCTAACTGAAATTCTTCTTCTATTTCTTCACATTTATCAACGGCATTATACCCAGTTGCATTTATTATGATATTTGGTTTCACTTCTAATACTTTAGGAATAATCAAATCACTCTCTAATAAATTTAAATCTTCACTATCATAAGAAAAAACTTCATATTCCGACTTATTACTAAATTTTTTTATTAATTGTCCTCCTAAATTACCTTTAGCCCCTAAAATTAATACTTTTTTCATGTTTAAACAGTAAATTATAATACTGTAGTTATTTTATCAATTTATTACACTAAAGGCAATAACTATTGCCAAATAATTTAAATTATGTTTAAATGTATATGTAAAATAAATAGTTCATTAAAATAATATATCATGATAAAAATAAAAAAATGTAATTTTAATAAAATAAAGAAACTTATTTTTAATCCGTTATCAATAATTCTATTTTTTAGCATTATACCCATTATTATCAGCTTGATTATGTTTTTTCAAACTGGCATAATGCCAGTAAAGAGCATTCCGTTACTTTTCAACCTAGAAATAAAAGAATATTATTTAATTTATGATTCTTTACTTGTTTTTATTTTTTTATTCTCTTTATTTAAGATAATAGAGAAAATAAGAAAAGAGATAAAAAAAGAGAAAGATCAGAAAATAAAAAAATATTTAATATTTCTAATGGTTGGATTTGGAATATTATCCTTAGTAATATCTTGGATAAATTCAGTTATTGATTCACCGATAAGTTTATATATCTGTCTATCAATACCTACTGTTCTAGGTATAATATTTATTATTTTTTTCAAAGTAATGGAAACAAAAGTATCCTTGTTTTTGGGTATTAGCGCGGGGACCGGATTTGGTCTAATACTTTCTTTCAAAGAATTAATCTTTGTTTTTATTCCTCTATTATGCTTATTGTTTTATGTTATTTTTTTAATAACCATAATTATCCAAGTAAAAATAATAGATTTAAAATTCAAATAATAAAGAAGGCTTCTTAAGTCTTCTTTTTTTTATTTTTAAAATAATTTATTTACAATTAAATCATATCCTTGATTTATTTTTTTTATCGTGATATTATCGTAAGCGACCATACAAGACGATGGTTTTTATAATTATCAAGGAATATCGTAACTTTTGACGAATTACCTTATAAAAAATTATTATGAAAAAAAATATTCATCCTAAATACAATGATAAAGCTAAGGTCACTTGCGCTTGTGGCTGTACTTTTATTACTGGATCAACTGATTCCGAGATAAAAACAGAGCTTTGTTCTAATTGTCATCCTTTCTATACTGGCAAACAAAAATTGGTTGACTCAGCTAATAGAGTCGGTAAGTTTAAAGCTAAATTAGAAAAGAAAGATAATACTAAAAAAGGAAAAACTGCCAAAAGAGCTTTGAAAAAAACAAAAAAAGAAACTAAATAACATAGAAAAAAGATATAGAAGCGCCATTTAAAAGGTGCTTTTATATTAGACAAAAATATGAACGAAATTAAGGAAATAAAAAATAAGTTCATTGAATTAGAAAAAAAATTATCTGATTCAGAAATAATTTCTAATAATCAAGAACTAACTAAAATAGCTAAAGAACATTCGGCTTTAAAAAAAGTATATAATTTGATAATGGAAATAGAAAAACTTGATAAGAATATAGGCGATAATAAAGAATTGATAAAATCAGAAGAGGGATCAGAATTAGCTTTGATAGCTCAAGAAGAATTAGCTAATTTAGAAAAAAGAAAAGAAGAATTAGATAAAGAATTAAATAATGAACTTCACCCAGCTGATCCCAATGATAAGAAAGATGTTATTATGGAAATAAGGGCGGGGGCTGGTGGAGATGAAGGAGCTTTATTCACCGCTGAATTATTTAGAATGTATTCTCATTTTGCTGAAAAAATGAATTGGAAAACTGAAATTTTAGATTCCAGTGCTATTGGTATTGGGGGGTATAAAGAAATAATATTTTCCATAAGTGGTAATGGAGTTTATGGTTATCTTAAGTATGAAGCCGGGACTCATAGAGTTCAACGAGTGCCAGAAACTGAAAAACAAGGACGAGTACACACTTCTACTTCCACTGTTATTGTTTTACCAGAGGCTGAAGAAATAGATGTAAAAATAGATCCAAATGATTTAAGAATAGATACTTTTTGCGCTTCAGGACCGGGAGGACAATGTGTTAATACTACTTATTCAGCTGTTAGAATAACTCATTTACCAACCGGAACAGTAGTAAGTTGCCAAGATCAAAAATCACAACATCAAAATAAAGAAAAGGCTATGCAAGTCTTACGTTCCAGAATATTAGCTAAAATAGAAGAAGAAAGAAATGCCAAAGAAACAAAAGAAAGACAAGAACAAGTAGGTCATGGAGATCGTAGTGATAAAATAAGAACATATAATTTTCCTCAAGATAGAATTACTGATCATCGCATCAATCAATCTTGGCATAATATCGGAGAAATAATGGATGGAAATATAGAAAATATAATAGAAAGTCTAAAAAATCAAAAACGATAAATATGACTTTAAAAGAAATTTTAACAATTATCGGTCAAGAATTAAAAAACGAAAAAATAGAACAACCATACAAAGAAGCTATCGCTTTAATCTCATTAGTTACTGATTTTACAGAAAGTGAAATTATTAATAATTATCAAACCATTATTAATCCTTTATTAGAAAAAAGAATCAAACAATTAACAAAAAAAAGAATACAGGGTTGGTCCTTAGCTTGTTTAAAAGGAAAAAAAAGTTTCTATAACTTAGAATTTATTGTAAACAAAAACACTTTAATTCCCCGACCGGAAAGCGAATTGATTATTGATAATGTTATAAAAGAAAAAATTGATGATAAAAAAAATATTATTATTGATGTTGGTACCGGCTCCGGTTGTTTAATTATTAGTTTAGCCAATATTTTTAGAACTAAAAAAAATATATCTTTTTATGCTACTGACATCAGCCAAAAAGCTCTGGATATTGCTAAAATAAATGCTAAAAATTATAAACTAAAAATAAATTTTTCAAGAGGTAATTTATTAAAACCAATTTTAGAAAAAACTAGCAAAAAGTTTCCTAATAATGTTCAAATAATTATTTTAGCTAATTTACCCTATTTAACTAAAAGCGAAATAAAAAATTCTCCCAGTATAAAAAAAGAACCTTTTAAAGCTCTATATGGAGGATCGGACGGTTTAAAATTACATCGCCAATTATTAGATCAAGTTTTAAAATTAAAAAATGAAAAAAATGAAATAATACTTTATCAGGAAATTAATAATGAACAAAAGACAGAAATGGAAAAAATAATTAAAAATAAATTAAATAATTTTAAACCTCAAATAAATATTATAAAAGATTTAAATAATTATAATCGTTTGATAATAACTAGATTTTAATAATTTAAAAAGAAAAATTTTCTATTTCCACTGAAGTTGATTCATTAATTAAAACAACCCAAGTTTTACCAGAATTTAATACAATTTCCTCTCCAGTATCATAATAGAAAATAGTTCTATCGGTATCACTATTTTTTTTCCAAATTCCTGAACGACAAGTACCATCCAAACAAATAATGGCTTCCCCTTCACCAATTAAATCAATTTTTAATCGCAAAGCACTATCCAATATTTCAGTGGAAACAAATTGCAAAATGACATTATCAGCTTCAATTCTTGATTCAGTATTATCAAGATGAGCTTTACCAGCTATATTCTTTAAATAGGTTCTAGAAGAAGTATTATATTCCCAAGACGAATCATATTGATATTGTCCGTTTTTTATATCAATCCTATAATTAATATTGGAAGTATCTATTGAAATAAGATCTTTGGTTTTAAATTTCCAAGGAATAAAATTTGATTCTGTTAAATTATTATTATCTAAATATTCAATTATTTTTTTATATTTGGCTAAAACATTATGAGGAGCTTGATAAACGGAATAACGTCGATAATAATCAGAATTATAAAACTCATTTAAAGTTAATAAATTTTTTTTACTTATTTCAGCCAAAGCTTCCGGACTACCACCACAATGTAATAATAGTGATTTATATTCCGAAGCAATAGTCAAAAAATATGGTCGAACACTACGAATCGGTCCTATTTCTAAATCATCATCTAAATCAGATGTAAAAAAAGCTAAATAACGATCTATCCCTCCTTCGGCTGGAACATCATAAACCAAGGAAGCTTTTGACAAAGAAAATTGAGGGCGAGCCGCTTCATTATTATCAATTATAGCTGAAATTAAAAAAGGATTTTCCTTCCCTACTTCCACTAACAC
>CAYYXD010000027.1:0-9872 GCA_964475575.1 uncultured Gammaproteobacteria bacterium | reverse complement strand
TATTACTACTAATAGTTCTATGAGGGTGAAGGCGGGTTGGTTTTGTCTATTATTATAATTAACCATACTATTTATATAATTATTTTATTCTTAATCAAAATTACCAAAATCATATTTAACTATTTTTTTCTTTATTGGTCCAAATATCAAAACATAAATAGTTGAATAAATTATTTTAAAAAATGTTTTCCAAGGACCATATTTTTCAAAACGTCTTATAGAAAAAAATATATTAGTACTTTTTATTAAACGAAATTTACCAATTTTAGCTCCTCGTTCACAATAAGCTTGATCTTCTCCTATAAAAATTGTTTCATCAAAACCACCTATTTGATCGTGTATTTCTTTCCTGGATATAATTCCAACTCCTAAACTTAATGGTTTTATACGTTGGGCTATTTTGGCTATTCCATTATATGTTTTTTTATAGAATTTATAAAAAAGTTTTTCAGAATCACAATCTAAATAAAAACCAGAAATATCTAATTTTCTAAAATTAAATTCCGTAATTGTTTTTTCTAAAAAATATTTATTAGGCAATCTAGTATCAGCATCTAAAAATAATAATAAATCTCCTTTAGCAATTTTAGCTCCATTATTTCTTTGAATGGAAGGATGACGACGATTATTATCTTTTTCAATAAAAATCCGACAATTATGTTTTTGAGCAATTTCTAAAGTTTTATCTTGTGAATTACCATCTGAAACTATTATTTCATAATTAGTCCAAGTTTGTTCTTGTAGATCCCCCAACAAATTTCCTATGTTTTTTTCTTCATTTAGTGTTGGAATTATAATTGATAACATAATAATTAAAAAAGAGTTTTGGCAAAATCCCAATATTCAGGATTGTCCATAAATTTATATTGATAATACCACCACTCAACTCCCCATAAATATGTTTTTTTAAAACCAGTATTTATAGCAAATTGAACGTTGGCTTTAAATTGATCTATATTAAATGACTTTTTGTATTCTACACTAGAAGAATCTGCTAATGTTTCCTTATTTATCCATGGTTCGGCCTGTAACTCTATAACAAAAACATTTTCCGGTTTTAATCCAGCTAGTTTAGCTTTAAACCTATAAAATTCACTAGTATAAGGATATTTAATATAGCCCAAGGTTGGATTATTAACTATTCTATACATAGTAGTTCCAAAAACATCAGAAACCTTAGCTTCTTCTTTCCAAAAACTTAATTCTCCGGTAGCTGACACCATTATTGGACGACTATCTATTTTTCTAACCAATTCTATTTCTTTCTTTAAAAAATCGGCATCACCATCTGGGCATTTACCAAAAGAACTTAATAATGGTTCATTTTCTACTTGCCAATAAGTAATGGATTGATATTGTTTAAAATGATTAACTGTGGCATTTAACATTTTTAAAGTATCAGATTGTAGCTTTTTTGTATTAGATTGATCAACCCAATCAGGAAAATGACATTCTGGCCATCTAGCTACTCGCATTCCAAAATTTAAAATAATTTCAACATCTCTTTTTTCTCCTTCTTTAATTAAAAAATCATAATCACTAAAGTTATACTCACCAACTTTTTTTTCTATTTGATCCCAATACACCGGAATCCTAATTTGTTTAACTTGTAATTCATCTAATATATCAATATAGGCGGTCTTCCAATTTAATCCTATTTCTTCGGCATATTTTTTAGAATAAGTAATACCAAAAAAATTTTCTTGATGTTTTAAATCTATTTTTTTAGGATAGTGTTTAGCTATTTTAAACACATAAACTAGACCAAAAATAATTATTATAAAGATTAATATTATTAATAACCATCTATTCAAAATTTTTAATTTCTTTTTTTCTTTCATATAATAAATTTTATCTAAATAGACATAAAATACAAACCTATAGCAACCGATATAATTGCTATGATTTTTTTAATTAAAGTTTTTTTAGAAATATCTTCTTTTAAAATCTTAGGAAAAAATTTACTAAAAATAATTCCTAATATTAACAAAAAGGCATATTGAACTCCTTGTAAAGCATTTATTATAGCTACTGGTCCAAGATAAACGGCATAATTTTGCATAAAAGAAGCTAATGCTCCAATAAATTGATTAATAAAAACAAAACCCTTTTTTGTTTTTTTTGTTTTTTTAGATTTGGCTGTAAAATTTTGTTTAATCTCAATTCTTGTTTTTTTATCAAATAAAAACAATAAAACTAATAAAGCGCTACCACTTTTAATCCAAATAAAAGAACTCAAAAACTCTTGTCTAGAATAAGCATATTTAGTAATTATAAAATATAAGGCATATAAAAAAGCGGAAAGAATAGCCAAAAAAATCCATTTTTTATCATAAGAACCGCAAAAAACTGATCCTAATCTTTTAAAAAAATCACGCCATTTGTTTCTTCTACTTACCACAAAAGAAATAATAATCATGCCTATAATTAAAAATAAAACTCCTATCCATTGATTAATAGTAAATTTTTCTCTCAAAAAAAACAAAGAAAAAAAGATAGTGAACACTGGAATAATGCTTCCTATAACAACTGCAACCCTAGTTGTTTCACCATTTTTTAAGGCTTCATACATAGACCATAGGGCTAAAGCAAACAAAAAACCGGCAAATATGTTTACAATAAAAAATGAAAATCCTGGCCAATTTAAAAACCAAGGAGCTAATAAAATAACTATTCCACCTAAAACACAAACTATAAAAGTATAAGTTCTGCTACTTTTAAGTAATTTATCAACTATAAATTTGTCACCCAAATTAACTAAGGCTAACATTAAATAGGAAATAATAGTTAAAATAAACCAATTCATAATTTTTATTTATTTTTAAATTTTAATCTTTGACGCATAGCTTCATATACTATTATACCAACACTAACTGAAACATTTAAAGAATCAACTCCTGAAATCATTGGAATTTTTATAGCTATAGTTTTCTTTTTTAACCATTTATCAGTTAAACCAACAGCTTCTGTTCCAAAAATTATAGCACTAGCTTTTTTAAAATCAGTTGAGAAATGACTTTGTTCAGCTTTAATAGATGTGCTTAATATCTGTATTTTATTTTTTATTAACCAATTATAGGTATCATCTAGAGAGGCTATTACTAATGGAGTTGAAAAAATAAAACCAGTGCTAGATCTTATTACATTAGGACTAAAGATGTCAGTTTTTTGATCATTCAATATTATTAAATCAATTCCAGAAGCATAGGCTGTTCTAATTATACCGCCTAAATTACCAGGTTTTTCAACTGACTCCAAAACTAAAACTAAAGGATCTTCTTTTAACTTTATATCATTTAAATTTATTTTTTTTGTTTTTAAAATAGCTAAAAATCCATCCGGATTTTTTTTATAAGATATTTTGTCAAAAGCTTTAGATGATAATTTATAAGATTTATTAGCTAATTTTATAATTTTTTCTACCTCAAGATTGTTATCTATTTTTTCTTTTTTTTCAATAAAATCTAAACAATAAAAAAGCTCTTCTAATTCCCATTTATTTTTTATTGCTTCTGTTATTTCTCTTTTTCCATCAACTATAATTATATTTTTTTCTTGTCTTAATTGTCCATCTTTTGATAGTTTAGTTATTTCTTTTATTTTTGGATTAGATAAACTATTTATTTCTAAAATCATATTTTTATTTAAATTTTATTTAAATTGTTTTTTCTAGAACTTAAAACCCAAGTAGCTATAAAAGTAGAAATAGGAACTGATAAAATTATTCCTATACTACCACTTAAGGCTCTAACTATTTCCGTACTAATAGCTTCATTATTTATGATTTGCTCTAAACTAGTAAAAGGGTTATTAGAGCTTACAAACAAAATTAGTATTGGTAATGAAGCTCCGGCATAGGCCAAGAATAAAGTATTAGTCATAGAACTTATATGTGAAACTCCGATGGTATAAGCTTTTTTATAAAGTTCTTTTCGAGTTTGATTAATATTAGCTTTTAATAATTGTTCTACCGAAGCTATTTGTGAAATTATAACATCATCTAATACCCCCAAAGATCCAATTATCATTCCGGCTAATAATATTCCTTTAAAATTAATAGAAACTGATCCGATATTAATAAGAGCAAAAACATCTTCATTAAAAACACCTGTTAATTTAGTTAATTCAATAAATAACCAAGAAATTCCAATCGTTAATAATAAACTAATAAAAATTGACCCTACAGCCAAGTGAGCTTTTAAATTAAATCCTTCTGTTAAATAAATTATCGTACCTAAAATAAAAATGGAGCCGATTACAACTATAAATACTGAATTAAAACCAGCCATAATTTTAGGAACCATAAAAAATATTATTATAACAAAAGTAATAATTAATGATATTAAAGATCTTAATCCTTTAAATTTACCAACAATAATTAAAGAAATTAGAAATAATAAGGCTATTAAAAATAAACTATTAGTTCTAACATCTCCGGTAATATAATAATTATAAGAATTATCGGTAGAATTAAAAGTAGCTGTCACTAAAACTGTATCTCCAACTGAATATGTTTTCCCTCCTATAATCTCAATATCTCCTATTCCGTAAAAAATTATTTCTTTATTTTTAAAATCACCTTCTAGCCCCAAAAGTTTAAGATTCTGTTGTTTTATTTTTTCTTCATTATTATTAACCAACTCTGATTCCTCTAAAATGTTAATCACCTTAGCTTTAAATATTTTATCAGAATTACTAATATTATTGGCTATTGAATATTTTATGGGAAATAATAAAAAGAATAAAAACAATACCAATAAAAATTTTTTTGGCATAAAAATATTAATTACATATTCATTATATAAAAAAATATAATAAAAAACCACCCCCAATTTTAAAATTAAATATTTGCGAAAATAAAAGCGTTCTGATAATATAATAAAGTAATAAATATATTATAATAATATGAAAAAATCTTTTAAAAAAAGACCTATTAATTCTAATTATTATCGACCAAAAACCATAAAAACAGTTTCTAATCGCAATCTAAAGAAACATCGTTTTCCATTATCATATAAAAAAATAAAAGGAAAAAAGATATTTGATTTTTTTCTAAATAAACTTTTTTTAAAAATTGTAGGTGGATTTATTTTGGCTATGATTTTAATTTCTACAATAGTAGTGGCAATTATTTCTAGAGATTTACCTAGTCCTGATCAATTATTAGATAGAAATATAGCTCAAAGCACTATAATTTACGATCGAAGTGGAAAAAATATTTTATATGAATTTCATGGAGAAGAAAAAAGAACTTTGGTAAATATTAATAATATTCCTTCTCATGTTCAAAAGGCAACCATTGCTATTGAAGATAAAAATTTTTATAAACATAAAGGGTATAGTCTTTGGGCTATGTTCCGAACAATGATTACTAATGTTTTATACAACAGAAAAGCAGGAGGTTCTACTTTAACTCAACAATTTGTTAAGAATGCCTTATTAACATCAGAAAAAAAATATACTCGAAAAATTAAAGAATTGATATTGGCTCAGAAAATAGAAAAAAAATATACCAAAGATGAAATATTACAAATGTATTTAAATGAAATACCTTATGGTTCTAATGCTTATGGAATTGAAGCTGCTAGTCAAAAATATTTTGGTAAATCAGTAAAAGATATAAATATAGCTGAAGCAGCTTTATTGGCAGCTTTAACTCAAGCTCCAAGTAAATATTCTCCTTATGGTGATAACAAAGATTTATTAATTGGAAGACAACAATATGTTTTAGATATTATGGAGGAACAAGGATATATAAGTAATGAAGAAAAAGAAGAAGCTAAAAAATATGAATTAGTTTTTAAAAATCCAGAAACAAATATTATAGCTCCTCATTTTATAATGTATATAAGAGAAATTTTGTCTGAAAAATATGGAGAGAAAACGTTGGAACAAGGAGGATTAAAAATATATACTACTATTGATTTAGACAAACAAAAAGCAGCTGAAGAAGCCATAAAAAATCAAGAAGAAAAAAATGCTACTAAATATAACGCCAATAATGCCGCTTTAGTAGCTATTGATCCTAAAACTGGACAAATATTAGCTATGGTTGGATCTAAAAATTATTTTGATGATGAAATAGATGGACAAGTAAACGTGGCTATAAAAAATAGACAACCAGGATCATCTTTAAAACCATTGGTCTATGCTACTTTATTTTCTAAAGGTGGTTATAATCCTAATACGATTTTATACGATGTAGTAACTGATTTTTCATCTTATGAGCCTAAAAATTATAATGGACAAGAAAATGGTCCTATCCAAATAAAAAAAGCTTTAGCTGGTTCTTTAAATGTTCCCGCTGTTAAAGCTTTATATTTAGCTGGAATAAATAATGTTATAAAGTTAGCTAAAGAAGCTGGTTATACTACTCTAACCGATCCTGATAAATATGGTTTATCTTTAGTTTTAGGTGGAGCTGAAGTAAAACTATTGGAACATGTAAATGCTTATAGTATATTTGCTCAAGAAGGAAAAATAAATAATACTACGGGTATATTAAAAATAGAAGATAAAAATGGCAATATTTTAGAAGAATATAAACAAGACACTAGAAAAGTATTAGATTCTAATATAGCAAAAATGATAAATAGTATTTTGTCAGATAATAATAATAGAAGTTTTATTTTTGGAGAAAAAAATAGTTTAGTTTTAAATAACAGAACATCAGCGGCTAAAACAGGAACAACTAATGAATTTAAAGATGCTTGGACTATTGGCTATACTCCATCTTTAGTAGCTGGAGTTTGGGTTGGAAATAGTAATGGTAATGAGATGAAAACTGGAGCTGACGGTAGTGTAGTAGCTGCTCCGATTTGGAATGCTTTTATGACTAAAGCTTTGTCAGAAACTCCAAATGAATCATTTAATGAACCAGAAATAAAAGAAACAGGTAAAGCAATCTTAGATGGAAAATTAGATACAAAGATTATAAAAATAAATAAAGAAACAAAAGAAATAGCAACCGATAATACACCAATTGAATTAATTGAAGAAATTACAGTAACCGATCATCATTGTATTTTATATTATATTAATAAAGAAGATCCTTTAGGCGATGGACCTTCTAATCCTGAGAGTGATTATCAATTTAATTTATGGGAAAATAGAATTAAAGAGTGGGCTAAAAAAAATGATCCTAATTATAATACAAGTATGATTCAACAATCAGAAAATCTTCATGACCCCGAAAATATTCCTGTTTTTTCTATATTAAACATAGAGAATAATCAAACCATACAAACGGAGAATTTAAAAGTTTCTATACAAGCCACAGCTCCAAGAGGAGTAAATAAAGTTGAATATTATATAAATGAGAATTTATTAGAAAGAAAAACTTCTTTCCCTTTTGATTTAGATAAAAATATATCTTTCTTAAATAATGGTTATTATAACTTAAAAGTTAGAGTTTGTGATGATATTTCTAATTGCAGTGAAAAATCAATTGAATTTAATTTAATGTTATCTAATAATAATAAAACTCCAGCTAATTTAAATTTAACTTATCCTACTAGTGGTTTAGCGTTAAATTCAGGAGACTTTCCATTACCGATAAAAATGATTACACTTAATCCTGAACAAATAGTGAAAATAGAAATTAAACTAAAAAATGAACTGAACAATGAAGAACATATAGTAAATACTATAAATCTAGTAGAAAACAGAGAGATAGAGACAATTTGGAGTGATTATCCAGCACCAGGAGAATATAAGTTGTATGCTGAGTTTTATAATTGGAATGGTTTAAAAAAACAAAGTAATCAAATATCAATTAATATAAATTAATTTATTGTTTTATAGGCATTACTAAATATAGAAAATCATTTTTATTATCTTCTTCTTGTAATAAACAAGGTGCATTATTGTCTACTGTTTTTATTAAAACAAAATCTGAATTAATATTATTTAAACCTTCTAATAAATATTTATAATTAACGAAAATTTTATTATTTTCCCCCTTATTACTACTATCTAATTCTATAAAGTTTTCCCCCGTTTGGCTGGAACTAGAAGAAATAATTGTTTTATTTTTACCAAAATCCAATTCAATATCATTTATTCCTGTTTTTGAAAAAAGCCCAGCAGTTTTTACAGCTTTGATTAAAGAATCCTTATTAATAATAATAGATGTTTTTTCTTTTTGAGGAATTATTTGTTTATAATCAGGATAATTTCCAATAATAATTCTAGAAGTTAAATTAGTTGATCCAAATGAAAAGAATATTTGATTATCAGTTAAAAAGATTTTTATTTCGTCATCATTTTCTAATTGTTCTTCAATTTTGAAATTATTAAGTATTCTTATTAATTCTTGAGCTGTTTTAGCTGGAATTATAATTGCTTTATCATCTTTTTCGTTTCCGGTATATTTTATTTTTTTCTCAGCTAATCTATAACTATCAGTTCCTACTAAAATTAAGGATCCATTTTTAAAAGAAAGAAAAATACCTGATAATTCTATTCTATTATCATTATTAGCTACTGAAAAAATAACATTAGATAAAGCATTTTTAAAATCAAGTATTTTAACACTATAATAATTTTTATTATTATTTCTAGGTAAAATTGGAAAATCATTTGAAAATTGACCTTTTATTTTTGTTTTATAATTTTTGCCTTTTATTTTCAATTCATCATCAATTGTTTCTATTTCTACTTTTTCGTCAGGAAACAAAGATATATATTCATTTATTAATCTAGAATCAACTGTAAATTCACCTTCTTTTTCTATTTTACCTCTTAAAAAATGATTTATACTTATTTCTAAATTAGTAGAAATTAATTCAACTCCTTCTTTTTTAGCCTTTATTAAAATATTATTTAGTATTGGTAAATTAATATTTTTAGTTGTTAAATGACTAACAATCATTAAACCTTGTTTTAAATTTTCTTTGATAGTTATAAATTTCATATATTTTTAATTATATAAAACAATAATAGTAATAAGAGTGTTGATAAGTGAATTATTATTTTATTTTATTTTATAAACTAATTGTATTCATTGAATAAAATGTTTTTTAAGATAGTTAATAAGTATGTTTTTTAAAATATAATAACTTAAAATAATTTGTTTATAATTTTGTTAGCATAAAACTTATTAACTTTTTTTAAAAAATAATTCATAAGATATACACAAAATTGTTATTAAGTTATTAACCAGTTATTAACTTTTTTTAAAAATTGTTAAGAACTTTTGCTCAATAAAGTTTTTAAAAAGAACCGTATAAAAGTTGTTTTATTGATTGTATATCTTGATTTAATTTTTCATTTTCTTCTTTATCTTTTTTTATTTTCTTATAAGCATGAATAGCTGTGGTGTGATCTCGTCCGCCAAATTCTTCTCCGATACTTGGATAAGAAGTTTTTAATTCTTCTCTTATTATATACATAGCTATTTGTCTTGGAACTACTAATTCTTTTTTTCTTTTTCCCCCTATTAATTCTTTTAAAGTTATATTATAAAATTGAGCTACTATTTCTAAAACATCTTTTGGGGCTATTGGTTTTATTTGATTATTGTTTGTTAAATCATTTAATATACTTTTTACTATCTTTAGTGTTGGTTTGATATTATGAAATTCATAATAAGCTACTATTTTATTTAAAGCTCCTTCTAATTCTCTAATATTATTTTGTATGCTATTAGCTATATAATTTAAAATTTCTTCTTCAATAATATAATTTTTTTCTTTAGCTTTTTTTTCTAATATAGCTATTTTAGTTTCAATGTCAGGACGACCCACATCTACTACCATACCAGATTCAAAACGTGAAATTAGGCGTTTTTCTATGGCTGGGATAGCTTTTGGTGGTCGATCTGATGATAATACTATTTGCTTGTCCCCTTGTTGTAATTCGTTAAAAGTATG
>CAYYXD010000026.1:0-10045 GCA_964475575.1 uncultured Gammaproteobacteria bacterium | reverse complement strand
AATTCAAAGGAAAAACTATTTATCCAATTGATGAAGATCAATTAGCTAAATATGCTACTGTGGGACCAGTTAAATTTGATGATGGCGAACTGCTAAAAACTGCTTCTTCCCCATCCGTCTACCTAATACAAGACGGAAAAAAACGAGCTTTTGTTAGTGGAGAATTATTTGAACAATTAGGTTATAGTTGGAAAAATATTATTACCGTTTCAGATAAAGTTATAGCGCTTTATGCTGATGGTGATATTCTTGAATAATATGATAAAGTTATCATATATTGTTCCTCATTCTCCAATACTCATACCAAATATCGGTAAAAATAATACTAATATTTTTAGTAAAACCATTGAATCATTAAAAAATATTAAACAAGAAATCATTGATAATAATATTGATACTATTGTGATAATATCTCCTCATAAAAAAAATAATGAAACTATCAGTATCAATAATCATTTTTCTTTTAATATTAATTTTGAAGAATTTGGTGATTATTCCAATAAGATGGAGGTAGCTGGAGATTTAAAATTGTCATATATAATAAAAGAAGAATTATGGCCAGATTTTGATATTAACCTACAAGCTGAAGCTAAACCAGATTATGGAATTAATATTCCACTTTTCATATTACTAAGTGAAGAGAATCAAAGAATAAAAAACTTTAAAGGAAAAATAGTAATAATAAATACATCAACCAGATTTGATTTACAACATCATTTTGAAATTGGAAAAAAAATAGCTTCTATTCTACAAAATAGTTCTCATAAAATAGCTGTCATTTCTTCGGCTGAATTATCTCATTGTCTTAGCCATAATGCTCCAGGAGGTTTTTTTCAAAAAGCCATAATGTTTGATGAAAAAACCATTGAAAACCTAAAAAAAGGTAAGGAAGGTACTGAAGAAATACTAAAAATTGACCCGAAATTAGCCTTAGGAGCTAAAGAATGCGGTCTAAGACCCATTTCCCTATTATTAGGAATATTAGACAATTTTCCTAATTATACAGGTGAAAATATGTCCTATCAAAAAGATTTAGGAGTAGGCTGTTTGACAATGAAAATGAAATTAGATTAAATATGGATGATATAAAAAACATTTTAAAAAATAAAGTTAATAAAAAACCACCAGCTTATGAATGGCAAGATTTAGCTTTACGAATTATAAAAGAACTATATGTGCCTGACTTTAAAAAATCATCTGTTTTTAAAGTTTGTAAAGATAACTGTAATAATCTAACTATAATAATTAGAGCTTTAAATGATACTAAGGAATTATGTAAAACAGGAGCTAAATGGCAATATTTTTTTAAAATATTAAGTTCTAAAAAAGACGATAAAAAATAATTTAAAAATATGCTTAAAATAGTATTACATCCTAACGAAATATTAAGAAAAAAATCATTAGAAATAGAAAAAGAAGAAATATCAAAATCAGAATTTAAAGAATTAATAAAAGAAATGACTGAAACCATGATTACTAAAGATGGAGCGGGATTAGCTGCTCCTCAAATAGGAAAAAATATTAGATTAATAGTTGTAAATAATCAAGATAAGACCATAGCTATGATTAATCCTGAAATAACAAAAAAATCTTGGGCTAAAGAAATAGAACCCGAAGGTTGTTTATCAGTATTAAATGATAAAGGTGAAATATATTTTTTACCGGTAGCCAGAAATAAAAGAATAAATTGTATCTATTTAGATGAAAGCGGGAAAAAACAAAAAATAGTAGCCAAAGATTTATTAGCTAGAATTATTCAACACGAAGTTGACCATTTAGATGGTATTCTATTCATAGATAAAGTTATAAAAGAAAAATAAAAACATGACAGAAAAAATAAGAACAATATTCATGGGAACCCCCGACTTAGCAGCTATTGGTCTACAATCATTATTAGATGACGAAAGTTTTGATATTATCTCAATCATAACTCAAGCCGATAAAAAGGCTGGACGAGATTTAAAAGTTTTAAAATCACCGGTTAAACTATTGGCTGAAAAATATAATTTGATTATAAAACAACCGGATAAATTGAAAGATATAATTCCTTTTATTAATGAGACCAAACCTGATTTAATAGTCGTCATAGCTTACGGAAAAATATTACCGAAAACAATTTTAGATATCCCTAAGTATAATTGTATAAACGTTCATGCTTCCCTATTGCCGAAGTACAGAGGATCGGCTTGTATCCCGGCTCCCATATTAAACGGAGATAAAATAAGCGGTATAAGTATTATGAAAATGGATGAAAATATGGATACCGGACCGATTATTGAACAAATAAAAATTGACTTAGATTCCGATGAAACTAGTTTAACTTTATCAGATAAAATAAAAAAAGCTATAAAAGAAAATGTAACTACTATCTTAAAAAAATATATAGATTCTCCTACAAGCATAGAACAAGAAAATAATTTAGCCACTTATGTTAAAATGATAAAAAAAGAAGATGGCCACATTAATTTTAAAAATGATTCAGCTGAAATGGTAGAAAGAAAAATACGTGCCTATACTCCTTGGCCCGGAACCTTTGCTTTCATAACCAAAGATAATTTGTCAAAAAATAAATTATTGTTTAAGATAATCAAGTCAGAAAAAGAAATAATAGAAGATAAGCAACATCAAGCTGGAGAATTATTTTTAAATAATGATAAATTAGTTTTAAAATGTTCAGATGCTGGATTAGTATTAAAAGAAATTCAATTAGCTGGAAAAAAAGCTATGACCACTGAAGAAGTATTAAAGGGTAATTCTTGGATTATTGGTAAAATATTAGAATAACACCACAAGCAAATTTTAATAAAAGCCAATAAAATAAGGAGAAAAAGAAGCTATTGACTTACTTGTATATTGTGATATACTAATAAGTGTTAATTATATAAATCATAATATACATATGAAACAAAAAGCCCTTGATTATATCGAAAATCAAATAAATAACGCTAAATATACTCTAAAAAATCATACTGAAAATAACGATGGGGTTAAGTTAAAACCTAGAAATATTTTTGTTAAGATAAAGAAATATATTAATGACTTTATCGAAAACAAAGATGATGAAAGATGGATAATTATTCCCGGATTACGAGGAGTTGGTAAAACAACAATTCTAGCTCAAACTTACGAAGATTTAGCTAAAAAAATAGATCAAAAATATCTATTATATATTTCAATGGATGAAGTTGCGGAAACTTTAGATTTATCTTTACTTGATTTAGTTGAAGCCTATGAACATTTTTTAGGAGAAAAAATAGAAAAACAAAAAGAAAAAATATTTATATTTATAGACGAAGTTCAAGCTGATAAAAAATGGAGTAATAATATTAAAACATTGTTGTTTAATAAAACAAAAAATGTTTTCATAATTTGTACTGGATCAGCAGCTGTTTCTTTACAGGTAGATGCCGATGTTTCTCGTCGAGCTGTTTTCGAAAAATTATACCCAATGAATTTTTGTGAATTAGAATTATTAAAAAATGATATTTACCCAGAAAAAGGATTAAATAAAAAAATTAAAGAAGCTCTATACTTTTCACAAGATGCTGAAGAGGTAGTAAAAAAACTTAATGATATAAACTCAAACATTAGAAAGTATTTAAGTCAGGTTAATCCAGAAGAAGTTGAAAAATATATTAACGTTGAAAACCTTCCCTTCTCTTTGAATAAAGATAAGAATAAAATTTATGAAAAAATAAAATTATTAATTGATAAGGTTATTAATGTTGATATTAGAAATTTAACTAAATTTAATTCTGATACATTACTTAGTATTAAAAGATTGCTATTTATTTTAGCTGATAGTTTAGATGCTCCAAGTACTACTAAAATTTCATCTATTTTAGAAATAAATAGAGTTACTTTAATAAATATTTTAGATATTCTAGAAAAAGCTGAATTACTAATCAAAATTCAACCTTATGGATCAAATATAAGTAAATCTAAAAAACCATCAAAGTTTTTATTCATGAGTTCAACTTATAGAATGGCTCTACTTAGTATAACTGGAGATGCATCAACTTATTTAACTAGACAAGGAAAGATAATGGAAGATGTGGTTGGTACATATTTATATAAAAATTTAATCTCTCCAGCTATAGCCTCAATTAATTACGATCCATTAGCTGGGGGAGCTGATTTTATTTTAGATATAGAAAACAAGAAAAAAATAATTATAGAAGTTGGAATGAATAAAAAAAATGGCGAGCAAATATTAAAAACTATGAAGAAAATAAATGCTAAATATGGTCTAGTTATATCAAATTCTAATGATTTAGTAAGTTTTAAAGATAATATTGTTTTCTTGCCTTTTAAAATATTTTTACTAAGTTAAAAAATTGCCAAAAATAAAAATATTGTTTAAAATATTGAATAATCACGGTCTCTTCGTCTAATGGTTAGGACACCAGGTTCTCATCCTGACAATACGGGTTCGATTCCCGTAGAGATCACAAATTATTGCTTCAATCTTAAACTTTTAGAATTTCGTGGACTAATAACTGATGTTCTAGTTTGTTTTTTGATATTTTTACGAGCATCTCCGGCTATTTTTCCTCCACGCTCAGCAATATCTTTGTTTTTATTTATATTATTTAGTTTTAGAACTCTACTTAATTCTGTAGTAGATGTTTCTGCTAAAATATTTAAAGCTAGTTCTAAACTAGTCATATTATCTCGCGAACTTTCTTTCTTTAAACCTTTGAACTTTTTATATTCTTTAATAGTTTTGCCAGCCCATTCTTTAGTCATAATATTTGTTAAAATAGCAAACTCTAAACCCTCTTTAACGCCAGACCTTTTCCATTCATCAGTAAGTTCTTTACGAAATTGAATAGATTGCAGTCTAGTATTAATCCAATCTTTTTAGAAGGAATAGATTGAATTAAACATAAAACAGTTTTTGTACTAGCAACATCTGTCTCTCTCATTTTTCCGTCTGGAGCCAATAATTTCAACCGGAGACAATTTGTCACCGTTTAATATAAAAAGTAAAAGGGATCTCTTCCGAGACCCCCAAGCTATAAAGTTAGATAAACTGTTTCTAGTCATCTATTAGTATTTTATACTAATTTTAAAAAATATATTTAACGAATAATTTTTTAATAAATTCAAAATACTCTTTTGTATTTTTATCCAAAACCATGAATAAATATT
The DNA here is from genome assembly GCA_964475575.1 of uncultured Gammaproteobacteria bacterium. Lineage (GTDB taxonomy): Bacteria > Patescibacteriota > Patescibacteriia > Patescibacteriales > UBA12465. The sequence continues at coordinate 4,891 of CAYYXD010000026.1, read as the reverse complement.
CATGAAGATTAAAATTTCTTTTCTTTTTAAATTCATTTCAATACTATCTATTAATTCATCTTTTAAAATTTTGGTGGTTTGCTCAATTATTTTTTGATAATAACATGGAACTTTATAACCCTCTTGGGCTACAATATAAATACAAAACTTCAAAAAAGCGTCATAATAAAATTTAAAAGTAACTTCAATCTCTTTGGATTTTTCAGCTATTTTCAAATCTTTATTAGCTGAAACTAAAATTTTAGCCAATTATTCGGAACTGAAAGATATTTTATTAAAAAAATTTTTATTGAATTCCTTTATTTTAATTTTATTATTTTATTTGAAAAAATATTTATCAACAGATTGTCAGATTGTCTTTTTTTTAAATTCATCCGGTGATAAATTAATTATAAATTTATTCATAGTAAAGATATACCATATATATGGTAATATACTACCACAAGATAAATACTTTGACAGTACGGGTTAGAAATCATAAAAAAAGGACCCCTAAATTAATAAGAGTCCAAAACAACTGCAATTATGAAAAGCTAATATGACTATATGGAATAAACTGATGCCGAAGGGACAACGAAATCTTTATCGTTTTTTTCCAAATTTCTAAGATTTATATATTCACAAGAATATTTTTGTTTGTCATATTTGAGTAGACATGGAGTTAAATTAGCTCCGGTTTTCATTGATCGGAAACTTGTATCTCTACAAATTAACAATTTGGGAAAGTATGTACTTTCTTTTTGGATACGAATAAACATCTCTGTAACAAGCGCTTCCTCAATTGTCAAACCAGGACTTTCTTCATTTCTGTTTTTTGAAATTGAAATCAAATATTCTGCCGGTCTTTTTTTATTGTATTTATTCACACTTGATAATGTCAGATTGGGATTAAATCCCAAAATTCTTTCAGCTGTGGAAAATACAATTTCAGAAGTTAAATGACGTGAATAAAATAACGTAATGTTTTGAGATGGGATATCAATTTTTTTTAAAAGATTTAAAAAATTGCTAAAATCAATTTCTAATCCAAAGGCTTTATGATAAAATTTTTCTTGAAAATTTATCACAATATTCATTAGATTATCTAAATTTTCTTTTACCGGAGGTAATGCCTCCACTAAAGATGAACCAAATAAACTACTTTCAATACGACTCATTACGAAAAAATTTTGTTATTTATTTTGTTAATTTACTGTTTGCTATATTACAATAAAAGAAATAAAAAGTCAAGGGTTTTTGGTAATGTGCACATACATATTGCACTTTTGTGCTAAACTAGGGGCATATGAAAACTATGCCAAAAAATACACAAGAAGAAAAATATCGTTGGATTAAACCAATTCTCGATAAAGAAGTAACTGTTAAACAAATAATTAAAATCTGTCCATTTAGCGAGAGGAGTATCAAATACTGGCTCTCCAACTACAAAAAATACGGGATAGCTGGATTAAAACTCGTCCTAAGTCTCATCCCAATGAAACCCCCATTCGAGAGAGAAAGAAAGTATCATCGAAATGCGAAACAAGACTAAACTGTGTGCTCAAAAACTAAACTACAAATTAAAGAAAGAAGGATTGGTAATAGGAACTAGGACTATTGGAAAAATAATTAAACGGGAAGGATTGGTTAGAAAATATCAAATTAGAAAATTAAAGTATAAATATGTTAAGGTATTACCCACTCCGGGTGAACTGGTAGAGATAGATATCAAATATGTGCCTGATTTAGTAAATGGCAGAAGATATTACCAATATACTGCCATTGACTGTGCTTCCCGGTGGAGATATTTGAAAATATATGAAAATATGGGAAATGGAGACACAATTGATTTTTTTAGAACTATTTTAGATATTGCTCCATTTAAAATTAGAGCTGTAAAAACTGATAATGGTACATGTTTCACCAATAGATATGTTGGATATTTAAAATCGTCAGATCCAATCAATCCCAGACTACATCCTTTAGATTTAGAATGTCAGAAATTAAATATTATTCATTATTGATTGATCCCGGTAAACCGGCTCAGAATGGTAGAGTGGAACGCTCACATAGAACTGATCAAGAGATGTTTTATGATAGACAGAAGTTTAAAACTAGATTAGAATTAGAAAGAGCTATTAAAAAATGGAATGAATATTATAATAATTTAGAACATTACTCCCTAAACAGCCTCAGCCCAAATGAGGTTTTAGCTAGAGTGCAAAATGTATGTGCCTAAAACATTTTAGTTGTATATTAAAAAGAACGGTCCGAAGACCGTTCTTTTTAATATCTGAACTAATTAAAACTAGTTAGATAAAGTTCCGCCATCAACAAAAGTTGTTGAGATGAATCCACCTGTATAATCTGTGTTATATTTGAAATCAGCAGATAAGTCAGCGATAGAAGATTGTAAGTATTGAGATTCACCAGAAGTGGTAATATCACCAATGACTACCAAAGTAACTTCGCCATCAACACTCTCAAGACTGCTTAAATCAATAGTAGCAACACCAGAATCAGTACTTGTAGCTGATGTCATTGTACCTGGATTTCCTTCAATATAAGCTTGGATATCATCAACAGAAGTTGTAGAACTTGTAGCAATAGTTAATTTCAATTGAGTTAAATCTGCTTTATATGGCTCGTTTGAAGAATTTCTATTACTACCATCATTAAAGACAAATTTGTATTTAGCAATAACTTTGTTTAAGCCTCCAACTAAAGTTTGATTACCCATAGCATCAACAACTGAATTTAATTTAGAAGCAACGATAGTAGCTGTTTTTGTTGTGTGGTTACTTGCGCTAATATTATATTTACCAGCAGTACTAGCAGTTCCAGAAGAAAGATCTGTTCCAGAATTAGCTCCACTAGCAGTAAGAGCTGTTATTTTGTATTGAGCTTTATTACCTTGAGTAGCCATAGAAGCTGGATCACCATCAACATTTATACCTCTAGCTTTAGCTACAACATACAATGATGTAGATTTAGCTTCAAATGTAACATTGAATGAGCTAAATACAGCATCACCGGCTGAATTTACATTGGCTGTAGCTACAACATTTCCGCTAGCATCAACTAATTTGACACTCTCAATATCAGAATCAGTAGAAGCAGTAGAATCAGTTGTTTGTTCTGTCAAAGTTAAAGTTTTAACTTTAACAGGTTCGTTAGCGGCAGTGAATTTTAATTCACCCAAATAACGACCTACTTCTGTTTCAGAACCTGCTAATAAATAAGAATCCTTATTTACATTTGAAGCAGTTGTAAGCATTTCAACGTTTAAGTAACCAACGGAAGCTATTGTTATAATTCTAGAATAAGTTGTTGCTTCTACGGAAGGAGTAACAGTTTTTGCTCCATCAAGAGAACGAGTAACAACATCTCCAGTACTTGCAACTTTTAATTGAAAATCTCCAGCAGTAACAGTTGAAGCGAAAGTAGCTTTAATGGTTAAAGTAACTTCTTTATCAGCTGGAATACTGTAATCTAGAGAACTAAAAGTAATAGTACCATTAGTGTCATCACCGGCAATCTTATTTGAAAGAGATTTTACTAATACATCATCAACATATAAATCTAATTTAGTGATATTACTATCAGTGAAAGCATTAGTATCAAGACTAGAAGTAGCAGAGGTTAATTTCAAAGAAGAAATTTTAACTCCATCAGCTGTGCCGGTCTTTAATTTAGCTCTGAAAACTTCAATATTTGAAGCTCCACCAACGTATGTTCCATCAGTTAACCTAATAGTATTTACATCCAAAGAAGCAGCCTTAACTGTAATAACAGCTCCAGTTACTGTAGATGGAACTATATCAGTAATAGAAGAATTTGAAACATCTCCTTCAATGTTTAAATTGCCAGGAGTTTTGCTATCCAAAGATACTTGGAAAGTTATATTTTCTTCTATACCATCAATAATATCAGCTCTAACTCTAAACTTCTTAGCAACACCTTTAGTCAATGAAATTTCATCACTTAAAGTTAATGTGTTTGGAGTTCCGGCAGCAACAGTTAAATCGTAAGTGCCACCTCCAATTTCTGATAATTCAGCATTTTCAATTAAAGAAGTAATTGCAGTTGAAGTATTAGCGACAGTAACATTAAGGATTAAATCATTAACAGTAGCATTTTCACTATTAGATTCAAGAACTAATGTAGCTAAATCTACATTATCATCACCAGCTTTAACGTCTTTAGCAGGGGTTCCTGTAGTAGATGATTTATCCATATCAATAGTAAAATCACCTGTATTCAAGGTTATTGTTGTTAAAACAGTGCTGAAATTATTAGTTATTGTTAAACCAAAACCATGAGTTTTTCCAACAGCTGCTAAATCAGCGGCGTCCTTTAAATAAAATTTAATGGTATCGCTTGTGTTTGTAACTCCAATATCTCCACGAACCTCAACTGAAACTGTATCACTCTTTTCTATCTCGTAATTATCAAGATTGAAAGTAGCATAACGGTTAGAGTAGGTACCTTGAGCAACTTCAGTACCATCAATATATAATTTCAAATTAGAAACTATATCATCAGAATTAGTACCTCCATTGTAAAGAGATATACTTTGTAATAAAGCATTTTCAAGGTTATTAGCACCTAATGTAAAATCAGCTAATAAAACATCATCTTCACCAAAACTAACACTGGAATTTGAAACATCTACATCTTTTATTTCTAAAGTTCCGATAGATGAAGATACTGATGACATTAAGTTTCCTTTTATAGGGAATGAACCAGAAATAGTACCAGCTGAAGAAACTACATCAGAAGCACTAGCTAAACCTAAACCGAAGCTACCAGTTATAGAACTTTCAATAGTAGCTTTAACAGTTAAAGTTTTTGTAGCACCAGCATTAACTACGATAGGAGATGAAAAATTAAAAGTAGCAACTCCATCAGA
>CAYYXD010000025.1:0-10105 GCA_964475575.1 uncultured Gammaproteobacteria bacterium | reverse complement strand
AGAATATTTAAGAGATTCCTTAACTCAAGGAACTGAAAAATTTTTTCAATTTGCTCTTTATATCACTATTTATGCTGATAGTTTAGAAAGATTAGATCGTTTGTCTGACCAAGTAGAAGATATTTTTGGTTCTAGATTAGTTTATTCTAAACGTGGTTTTTATCAAGCTGAACAAGGGTTTAATTCTACTTTACCATTATGTAATGATGAATTGTATATAACCTTTAATATGAATTCTTCACCAATATCTTCATCCTTTCCTTTTATTTCCAGTGAGTTGACTAGTGATAAAGGTATTCTATATGGTATTAATCGTCATAATAATAGTTTAATATTGTTTGATCGTTTTAGTCTGCAAAATGCTAATTCAGTAGTTTTTGCTACTTCTGGTGCTGGAAAAAGTTATTGTATTAAATTAGAAGTATTAAGATCCTTAATGATGGGAACTGATGTTATTATTATTGACCCTGAGTATGAGTATAAGTATTTAGCTGAAGCGGTTGGTGGAACCTATGTTAATATATCTTTGTCTAGCGATAGTAAAATTAATCCTTTTGATTTACCTCGTTCAGTGGGAGGTGAGGCTAAACCAAAAGATATAATTCGTAGTGCCGTTATAACCTTGAAGGGTTTAGTTCGTTTAATGATTGGAGATTTAAATCATGACGAAGATTCTATAGTTGATAGAGCTTTATTAGAAACTTATGCTAAAAAAGATATAACCTCTGATTCGGATTTATCAAAAATCGAGCCACCAATTTTATCTGATCTACAACAAGTTTTAGAAGGTATGGAAGGTGGAAGTGATTTAGCTTTACGTTTAAAAAAATATACCGAAGGAACATTTTCCGGATTGCTTAATAATTTAACTAATGTGGAAATGAATAATCAATTGGTTTGTTTTTCAGTTCGTGACTTAGAAGATGAACTTCGTCCCATAGCTATTTATACCATAGTTAACTATATTTGGAATGTAGTTAGAAGTGAAATGAAAAAAAGAGTTTTGGTTATTGATGAGGCTTGGTGGATGATGCAAAATCCAGATAGTGCTAAATTTATTTTCGCCTTAGTTAAACGTTGTCGTAAATATTATTTAGGAGTTACTACTATTACTCAAGATGTTAATGACTTTTTAACCTCACCTTATGGACAAGCTATTGTTAATAACTCATCATTGCAAATATTATTAAAACAATCTCCGGCCGCTATTGATTTAATTCAAAAAACTTTTTTATTAACTGAAGGAGAAAAATATTTATTATTAGAATGTGGTTTAGGAGAAGGAATTTTCTTTGCTGGGAATAAACATGTGGCTATTAAAGTAGTGGCTTCATATAGCGAAGATCAGTTAATAACATCAGATCCAAAACAATTATTAGAAATAGAAGAAGCTAAGAAAGAATTTGCTCGTGAATTAGAAGAAAAACAAGAATTATAAATATAATTAAAATAAATTAATAAATAAAAGTATGTTTAATTTCAATAAAAAAACAATAGGTATTTTTTTAATATCTTTAGTTATAGTCCTTATAGCTGTCCTACTGGTATTTTTTTTGAAACCAAAAGATTTTAGTTTAAAAAATTTATTTAAAGGAAATGAACAAACTGAAATTGAAAAAACAGCCGAAGAAGAATTTAATGAAATGCAAAAAGAAATAGAAGAAAGTAAAGCTTATACTTATGATGAAAATATTGAAAAAAATCGGGAATGGAGTGAAAGTGATTTTAAATCTATTGCTCGATCTTTTGCTGAAAGATTTGGTTCTTATTCTAATCAATCAGACTATGGTAATATTACTGATTTTTATGATTTCATGAGTTCTGATATGAAAGAATGGGCTGATTCTTATGTGAACAATTTAAAATCCAATACTGCTTATAGCGGAACATATTATGGTATTACTACCAAAGCTTTAATTGAGCCGGTAATAAATAGTTTTAATCCTAATTCCGGTCAAGTAGAAGTCATAGCAAAAACTCAAAGAGAAGAAGTTTCATCTTCTAATGAATCTAAAATATTTGATCAAGATATAAAAATAATTTTTATTAAAGAAAATGGTAATTGGTTGGTTGATGAAGCTACTTGGTTATAATTAAATAAATTAAAAATATGAAAAAAACAAAAAAAGTTTTATCAGATAAAGATAAACGAGAAATACAATTTAACATTATTTTTATTTCCGTTTCTTTTGCTCTATTTTTATTGTTAATTTTATTATTATCATTATTTAAAACTTCATTATACCTAGCTAAAGATGAGGTAGCCAACGAAGTAGTCATGGAGTATTCTTCTAGTTCAACATTAAATACTTCTGATCCTTTAATTACTGGTAGTAAATCAAATATAGAAAATTTAGATGAGCCACTTGATACTAAAGTTGATCCGAGTTTAGGTAATCAAGATGCTGAAGTAACTATTTTCTATTTTTCTGATTATTCTTGTTCCTATTGTTTTCAACAACAATCAATAATAAAAAATATTTATGATAAATTTAAGGAAAGTGTGCGTATAATATGGAAGGATTACCCAGAAAATTCTTTGGACTCTTTTTCATTTTTAGCCGCTAAAGCCGCTCGTTGTGCTAATGAACAAGGAAAGTTCTGGGACTATAATCAATTATTATATGAGAATAAAGAAAGTTTTTCTGAATTAAAAAGTCAACTGTTTCTTAATTTGGCCGATAAGACAAAATTAAATCGTGCTTCTTTTTCTACATGTTTATCGTCCTCTGAGATTGATCAAGATATTTTAGAGAATATGGCTGAAGCTGAAAGTTTGGGAATTATGGGTATTCCATATATTTATATTAATGATCAAAATATTTTAGGCAGTGTAAGCGAAGAAGAATTAGAATCAATTATTAAATCAGAATTAAACGAATAAAAAAGTATATGGCTGAAAAAATAAAAATTATTTATGAGTGTCAAAATTGTGGCGCCCAATTTCCTAAATGGAGTGGGCGTTGTTTGGAATGTGGCCAATGGGGAACTTTAAAAGAAGAAATGAAAGATGATAAAAAAATAAGTGATAGTATTATAAAAAAAATAAGTTCCTCAGAAATTGTAAATTTAGCAGAAATAGAAGAATCTAAAACTATTCGTTTAGAATCTAAAATTTCTGAAATTGATAGAGTTTTAGGGGGTGGATTAATACCCGGTTCAGTTGTTCTTTTAAGTGGAGAACCGGGGGTTGGTAAATCAACCATATTAGCTCAATTATCTGATAATTTGATAAAAAATAATAATCAATTATCTGAAGTTCTATATGTTTCTGGAGAAGAATCAGCTGCTCAAGTAAAACTTAGATTAGAACGATTAAAATGTAACTTAAATAATTTTAAATTTATTGGTGAAACTAATTTAGAAAAGATAATTTCTTCAGCTATTCAAATGAAACCGGCTATGTTAATAGTTGATTCCATCCAAACTATTTATTCAGCTCTAGTATTAGGAGAGGCTGGTGGTATTAGTCAGATAAGAACAGTAGCCGTTAAATTTATGGAATTAGCTAAAAGATATAATATTCCTGTTTTTTTAATTGGTCACATAACTAAGGATGGACAAGTAGCTGGACCAAAATCCTTAGAACACATTGTTGATGTTGTACTATATTTAGAAAATGATGGACGAGGAGGACATTGTGTGTTAAGATCAGTTAAAAATCGTTTTGGTAGTGTTAATGAAATTGGTGTTTTAGAAATGACTGGTCGGGGATTTGTTGAAGTTAAAAATCCAAGTAGTTCTTTTTTGGAGGGAAATTGGTCTTTGTCTTTTCCTGGTTCAGTTTTTTCTTGTGTAGTAGAAGGTCATCGTCCTTTTTTAATAAATATTCAAGCCCTAGTTAGTCATACTGTCTTTGGTTATCCACAAAGAAAAACCTCTGGTTTTGATTTGAACCGTCTACAAGTTTTAGCGGCTGTGATATCTAAAAAACAAAAATTAAATCTTACCAGTCAAGATATTATTTTAAATATAGTTGGTGGTTTTAAAACTAATGATCCAGCCTTAGATTTGGCGGTGTCAATGGCTATTATATCTTCCTTCTTAAATAGGGAATTGGGAGGCAAAAAAGCTGTTTTAGGAGAATTGGGTTTAGGTGGAGAAATACGACCGGTAGCTTATTTAGATATGAGAATAAAAGAAATAGAAAAAATGGGTTTTGATGCTGTTATTTTAGGAGAGCCAATTAATTTATCCGACAAGAAAAGATTATTAGAAAATTTTAAAAAAGTTAAATTTATTTTTGTAAAAAATTTATCAGAAGCCATTAAAATTTTAGGAGATAAAATAAAAAAGTAATTATATAATAGTATGATTGAAGGAGTCATTATAAAAAAGATTAATAGATATGATGATCAACGTGGTTGGTTGAGTGAAATATATCGTTCCGATGAATTTGATTTCAAACCAGCTATGGCTTATGTAAGTTTAACTAAACCGGGTGTTATTCGTGGTCCTCATGAACATCGTTATCAAAGCGATTGTTTTGTTTTTATTGGTCCCGGTAATTTTATTTTACATTTATGGGACAGAAGAGAACAGAGTTCCACTTTTGGAGAATATATTAATTTGAAAGTTGGAGAAGAACTACCATCTTTAATAATAGTTCCTCCAGGTGTTGTTCATGGTTATAAATCAATCGGTCCGGTTGATTCATATTGTTTAAATTTTCCCGATAAATTATATAAAGGTCCAGGGAAAACTGAAGAAATTGATGAAATAAGATGGGAAGAAGATAAAAATTCTCCTTATCATATAGAATAATTATGTCTAAAATATTAGTAACCGGTGGAGCCGGGTTTATAGGTTCTGATTTTATAAAATATTTATTAGAATCTGATTTATCACTTGAAATAATCAATTTAGATAAATTGACTTATGCCGGAAATCTTGAAAATTTAACAGATGTTGCTAATAATAAAAACTATCGTTTTATTCAAGGTGATATTTGTGATCGTGATTTAGTAAATGATTTAGTTAAGCAAGTTAATTTAATAGTTCATTTCGCTGCTGAAAGTCATGTTGATCGTTCTATTGCTGATGGTTCTGATTTTATAAAAACAAATATTGAAGGAACAGGTGTTTTGTTGGAAGCTGCTTTTAGGAATGGAGGAATTCGTTTTCATCACATTTCTACCGATGAAGTTTTTGGTTCCTTATCTCCAACTTCTCCAAAATTTAATGAACAAACTTCATATAGCCCTCGTTCGCCATATAGCGCTTCTAAAGCTTCTTCTGATCATTTAGTTCGTTCATATTTCTATACTCATAAATTACCGATAACTATTTCTAATTGTTCTAATAATTATGGCCCTTATCAATTTCCAGAAAAAATGATTCCTTTGTTCATAACTAATCTTTTAGAAGATAAAAAAATTCCAATTTATGGAAGTGGTGATAATGTTAGAGATTGGATACATGTTAGAGATCATAATCGTGGTGTTAAAATGATAATAGATAAGGGAAAAATTGGAGAAACATATTGTTTGGGAGGAAATAACGAAATAGCTAATATTGATATAAGTAAAATGATATTAAAATTACTTGATAAATCTGAAGAAATGATAGAATATGTTAAGGATCGTCCCGGTCATGATAAACGTTATGCTATAGATTTTTCCAAAGCAGAAAAAGAATTAGGTTGGAATCCCACAGTCAATTTTTATGAAGGTTTAAAAGAAACAGTGGAGTGGTATAAAAATAATAAGGAATGGTGGCAGAAATTAAAAAGTAAAAATAATTAATTTAAAAAATATGAAAGGAATAATTTTATCTGGTGGTAGTGCCACTAGACTTCGTCCTTGTACTAAAGTTACATCTAAACAATTATTACCAGTATATAATAGACCGATGATATATTATCCACTTAATACTTTGATAAAAGCTGGTATAAAAGATATTTTAATAATAGTGGCTCCAGAACAAGCTGGACATTATTTGAATCTTTTAGGTAGCGGAAGAGATTTTGGTGTTAAGTTCACTTATGAAATTCAAGATAAGCCAGAAGGATTGGCTCAAGCTTTCATTATCGGAGAAAGATTCATAGACGATGATAATGTTTGTATGATTTTAGGTGATAATATATTTGAAGATGATTTTTCAGACGATATAAAAAACTTTTCTACAGGAGCTAAAATATTTGCCAAAGAAGTTAAAGATCCGCAAAGATTTGGAGTAGTAGAATTTGATAAAAATAATAAGGCTATATCCATAGAAGAAAAACCAGAAAATCCAAAATCAAATTATTGCGTTACTGGTTTATATGTTTATGATAATCGGGTTATAGATATAGCTAAAAATTTAAAACCATCTAGTAGAGGAGAATTGGAAATAACCGATATTAATAGACATTATTTATTGGAAGGAGATCTTAATGTAGCCATGGTGAAGGGATCTTGGCTTGATGCTGGAACCTTTGATAGTCTTTTAGAAGCCCAGATATTGGCTAAAGAAAAACTACAGGATAAGTTGATAATTTAAGTCTTGACCTATTATTTATAATACCCTATACTATTAGCAGTCATAACATTTGACTGCTAATTTAATATAATAAAATAAATATATGTTTAATAAATTTACAAATAAATCCCAAGAAGTTATTATCAATTCTCAGGTTATAGCCTCTGATTTTGGACAACAATATATAGAAGGTCTCCATCTATTATTGGCTTTAATGCAACAGAATGAAAGTTTAGTTAGGGTTGTTTTGGAAAAATTAAAGATTGATCCAGAATTGATAGAAAATTGTGCCATTAATGAAATAAAAAGATTGCCAAAAGTGAAAACTGGTAATGTTAATTTTGAAGCAATACAATCGGTTCAAGGTACTGGAGAAGTAGCCGCTATTTTTGAAAGATCTCATAAAGAAGCTGATCGGATGGGTGATGAATATATTTCTACTGAACATATTTTTTTAGCTTTGATAGGTGTAAAAAGTCCAGCTCAACATGTTTTATTAAATTTTAAAATTGAATATCAAGTTGTATTAGAAATATTAAAAGAACTTCGTGGCAATCAACGAATAACTGATCCAGCCCCAGAGAGTAAATTTCGTACTTTAGAAAAATATACAGTTAATCTTACTGAATTGGCTCGTCAAAAAAAACTTGATCCAGTTATTGGTCGTGATACTGAAATTCGTCGTATAATACAAGTATTATTACGTCGAACTAAGAATAACCCGGTTTTAATTGGTGAAGCTGGAACAGGTAAAACAGCTATTGTTGAAGGATTAGCTCAGAGAATAGTTAGTGGTGATGTTCCTGAAATGTTAAAGAATAAGGAAGTAGTTTCTTTGGATTTAGGATCTTTAATTGCTGGAGCTAAATTTCGTGGTGAATTTGAAGATAGATTAAAATCTGTTTTAAAAACTATTAAATCACAAGAAGGGAAAATAATTTTATTCATAGATGAATTACATACTTTAGTTGGAGCTGGGGCTAGTGAAGGTTCTATGGATGCTTCTAATATGTTAAAACCATCTTTAGCTCGAGGAGAATTGAGTGCTATTGGAGCTACTACTACTAAAGAATATCAAAAATATATAGAAAAAGATTCAGCCCTAGAACGTCGTTTTCAACCAATTTATGTAGCTGAACCTAGTATTGAAGATGCCATTTCTATTCTAAGAGGTATAAAGGAAAAATATGAAATTCATCATGGAGTAAGAATAACTGATGAAGCTTTAATAGCAGCCGTTAATCTTTCTAGTCGCTATATTTCCGACAGATTTTTACCAGATAAAGCTGTGGACTTAATGGACGAAGCAACTTCAGCTCTAAGAATGGAAATTGATTCTATGCCGGAAAATTTAGATAATATAAAAAGAGAAATAAAGAGATTGGAGATAGTAAAAGCTGGTTTAGTTAATAATGATAAAGAAAATAATTCCAGTAAAAAGAATAGAACTAATAAAGAATTGGAAGAATTAAAAGAAAAGGCTAATCAATTAGAAATTCATTGGACTAACGAAAAAAATATAATTTCAAAAATAAGGGAGTCAAAGAAAAAAATAGATGAATTAAAAGTAGAAGCTGATATTATTGAACGTCACGGTGAAGATTTAACTAAAGTAGCTGAAATTAGATATTATTTAATTCCAGAATTAGAAAAAGAAGTTAATAAGAAGCAAGAAGAATTAGTTAAAATTCAAAAAAAAGGACAACATATTTTAAAAGAAGAAATTGATAAAGAAGATATTGCTAAAGTTGTAGCTCGTTGGACCGGTATTCCAGTTAATAAGATGCTAGAAAGTGATATTCAAAAATTAGCTCGGGCTGAAGAAGAATTAAAAAAGTCAGTTGTTGGACAAGATGAAGCTATTATAGCTGTATCTAATGCTATTAGACGTAGTCGAGCGGGGATAAATGAAGAAAAAAAACCTATCGGTTCCTTTCTATTTGTTGGTCCAACTGGTGTTGGTAAAACTGAATTAGCTAAAACTTTAGCTAAATTTATGTTTAATGATGAAAATGCCTTAGTTCGTTTTGATATGAGTGAATTTATGGAACGTCATAGTGTGGCTAAATTAATTGGTTCTCCTCCCGGATATATAGGTCATGATGATGGGGGTCAACTAACTGATAAAATTCGTCGTCGCCCCTATAGTGTTATTCTGTTTGATGAAATAGAAAAAGCTCATCCTGAAACATTTAATATTTTATTGCAAATATTAGATGATGGAGTTTTAACTGATAGTAAAGGAAGAAAAGTTAATTTTAAAAATACTATTATTATTATGACTTCTAATTTAGGTAATGAAGTTATTAAACAATATTCTATTGGATTTTCTTCCGGTGAAAATGAGGAACAAAATAATAAATATCGTCAAGAAGAAATGAAAGAAAAAATAGATAGTATTTTAAGAGAATATTTCAAATTAGAGTTTTTAAATAGAATTGATGAGATAGTTATATTTAAAAACTTAAGTAGTGAATCTTTGGAAAAAATAGTTGATTTAGAATTAAATAAAGTTGAACAAAGATTAAAGAATAAAAATATTTCTATAAAAATTAATAATAAGGTAAAGAAATTTTTAGCCACTAAAAGTTATGATCCAACTTTTGGAGCTAGACCCTTAAAGAGAGTTATTCAAAATATGATTTTAGATGAATTAGCTCTAAATATTGTGGAGGGCAAGGTAAAGGATGGGGATAAAATACTATTAGATATTGGCGCTAAGGATAATATATTAATTTCAGTTAAATAATAAATAATTGTATAAAATAAATACCACCAGCTGTTTTGCTGGTGGTATTTATTTTTGTCTAGATTAATTTTTTGTGATAAAATTTGAGAGGAAAAACAATAAGTATTTTTATTCTAGATAATAATTCTAGGGAAGTAAAATTTGTGTCATTAATGAAATAGGTACCTTCCAATGTGTATTTTATTAATAGTTTAATTTAAATTATATGTTTTTTAAAAAAAATAATTTAGAAACGAAAGAAGATAAAACAGGGGAGATAAAGTTAAAGGATTTTAATGATATTTGGACAAAGTTTTGTTTTTTGGATGAAAGTGGTAGTCTGGATCCGAATTCGGCTCCGTTTTTTACTCTTGGATTGATAAAATGTAGTCAACCCTATTATTTATATAGCAAAATAATGTATGAAAGAAGTAAGAGAAATTTTTATGATGAAATGAAGTTTAATAAGCTTTCAAAATCAAATATAGACTTTGCGAAGTTTGTTGTAGAAAGTTTTTTTGATACCCAGAGTTGTTGGTTTTATTCTTATACCCTAGATAAGCAAGGGAATTATTTTAAAAGGCAGTTTTGTGGAGATCCTTGGATTGCTTATGAGGATATTTCTGTTAGATTATCGGAGTCTGCTTTAAGTCCTAATGAGATTTTAATTCTCTTGGCTGATCATGTAACAACCCCGAAAAATGTTCGATATGAAGTAACTGTTAAAAATAAAATTAATACTAATGCTAAACGTTTAGCAATGGCTGGGGTTTGTAGATTTGATTCTAAGGGAAATGATTTGTTACAAGTAGTAGATTTATTTATAGGAGCAATAAATTATGATTTAAAATTTTCGACTGGAGTTGTTAAGGGTGATAAAAATAAAATAGAATTAGTTAATTTTATAAAAAGTAATTT
>CAYYXD010000024.1:0-10638 GCA_964475575.1 uncultured Gammaproteobacteria bacterium | reverse complement strand
TATCTTGATAATATAGTTCTAGGGCTATTTGTATTTGTTTGACATCTGATAGTCTTTTAGCGTCTCTAGCACTACGACGTGAATTTTGAACAGCAACTACAACTAAAGTTGTTAAAACTCCAATAACAACTATTACCACTAACATTTCAATAAGAGTAAAAGCTTTATAAACCCTTAGCTTATACCTTGACATAAATTATTTAGTTATTATTTTTAAAGCCTCTTTTATTCTTTCTCCGCTATCTGTAATATTTTTATCAACTTGATTTAAAGCTGTTCTAGCTTGATTCCAAGAATAACCTAATCCAACTAGAGCTTCTATTTCATCACCAGAAAAACAATTATTAGATGATAAATTATAGGATCCACCCATTTTAAAAAGTTTATCCTTTAATTCTAGAACTACTCTTTCAGCTGTTTTTTTACCGATACCTGAAACTTTAGTTAAAAGATTTGAATCTCCAGCCATTATTGATTGTTTTATATCATCTAATTTAGCCATAGAAAGAACACCTAAAGCCGATTTGGGACCAATACCTGAAATTGATAACAATAATTCAAAAAAATCTAATTCTTCTAAAGTTTTAAAGCCATATAAATCAAAAATATCTTCTTTTACTTGTTGATATGTAAATATTTCTGTTTCCTCCCCTATTTTAAGATCATTTAAAAAATTATCACCAATAAAAATAGAATAACCTATATTATTTAACTCTAAAATAATTTTGTTTTTTAATTTATAGGAAACCTTTCCTCGTAAAAATGAAATCATAAAAAATAATTAATTATATTTTCTTAAAACTGAAAAAAGTGGTATTTTAAATTTGCTAGAAATTTCTAAAATTATTTCTTGACCACCGCCACCGCCATGAGCTTCCATTATATTATTTTTACTCTTTACATCCTTCATTTCTACTATCTTTGTTTTTATTATATCATATTTAGGTAAAATTATCTCTACTCTATCTCCAACTTTCATAGAATTATGAACCTTTATTCTTAAAACATTATTATATTTATTATTATTCTTTTTTATTTCATTATCTACAACTTGACCACAAAACTCCCATCGTGGAACAAAATGAGAATCTTTTATATTTTGTTCAGCTTTTTTACCTAATAAAAAACCAGTGGTATAACCACGATTAGTTATTTTATTCTTTAATTCCTTGCTCAAAAAATCTATTTTATCATTTTCTAATATCGCTTTTTTATATATACCACAAACATTAGCTAAATAATAAACACTTTTAGCCCGACCTTCAATTTTAAAACTAATAACTCCGGCTTTTATTAAATCAGGAATATATTTTATTAAACATAAATCTTTAGAATTTAATAAATATGACCCGTGTTTTTCTTTTACTAATTCTAATTCCTCATTATGACCCTGAGCCTTTAAAAAAACATCATATTCCCAACGACAAGGTTGAACACAATCTCCTAAATTGGCACTTCTATCAACAAAATCTTTTGATAAAAAACAACGACCGGAATAAGCCATACACATTGCTCCATGGATAAAATATTCTAATTCCATTTTAGGACATTTTTTATGTATTTCTTTTATATCGCTTAAAGTTGTTTCCCTACCCAAAATTATTCTGTTCACTCCCTGTTTTTCCCAAAATTTTACAGCTTCATAATTAGTACAATTAGCTTGAGTAGAAAGATGAATAGAAATTTTAGGACAATATTTTTTAGTTAAAGATAATATTCCTGGATCAGAAACAATTAAAGCATCAGGTTGTAATTTATTTAAAATTTTTAAATACTTTGGTATTTTTTTTATATGATAATTATGAGCAAAAATATTAATAGTAACATAAACCTTTTTATTAATACTATGAGTGTAATCAATAGCTTGAGCCACAGAAGAAAAATTAAAATCATTAATTCTAACTCTTAAAGAGAAATCAGGAATACCTAAATAAACAGCATCGGCCCCAAAATTTAAAGCAGTTTTCATTTTTTGTAAATTACCAGCTGGGGCTAATAATTCAATTTTATTTTTCTTCATACTATTTCTTATTTAACTTCTAAATTTCTAAGAGCCTTAATTCTATCTTCTACTGGTGGATGAGTCATAAAAGCTTTAGCTAAAAAACCAATTTTATTTTTTTCTTTAAAAGGATTAGCTATATACATATGAGCGGTAGCTCGATTAGCAACTTCTAATTTATTAGAATCAGAAGATATTTTTTCTAAAGCTCTAGCCAAACCTTCAGGATATCTAGTTATTAATGCTCCATCAGCATCAGCTAAAAATTCTCTTTTACGAGATACAGCAAATTGCATTAAATAAGCGAAAAGTGGAGCTAAAATTGATAAAACAATAGCTATAATTATTACTATTACTTGTAATTGATTTTTACTATCATTATCACTAGAAGATCGTCTATAAAAAGCATAATGTCTAAACCAATCAGCTAATAACACAATCATACCAACTAAAATAGTGGTTAAGGTAGAAATTAAAATATCATAGTTTTTTATATGAGATAATTCATGAGCTATAACTCCTTCTAATTCACTTTTTTCTAATTTATTTAATAATCCCACAGTAAGAGCTATAGAGCTATGTTCAGGATTTCTACCGGTAGCAAAAGCATTAGGAGCTGAATCATTTATTATATATATTTTAGGCAACGGTAGACCGATGGTTATACAAAGATTTTCAACTAGACGATAAAGTTCCCGATTATTTTCTGGCTTTATTTCTTGAGCACCACTCATACCTAAAACTATTTTATCACTAAACCAATATGAGAAAAGTGAAGAAACAAAAGAAAAAATAGCAGCTACGTATAAAATAGTAGAATTATCAAAAGCTAAACTAAAAATATAAGCGACAATCATCACAAAAATGAAAAAAGCACTTAACAGAAACCAAGTTTTTCTTTTATTAGCATCACTATGATTATATAAAGTCATATATTTATATTAAGACAAAAAAATCCCTGACAAAAAAATCAAGGTAATAGTAAATAAAAATATATCTTTTTTATTCAAGAAAATTTTTATAAACTATAAAAGCAATAACACCACAAACTATTAAAATCAATAACACTGGCATGATAGATGAAAATCCTATACCAGAAGAAGAATTTATTCCAAAAGAATTAACTTCACTCATAAATAATAAAATTAAAATTTTACTTTAATATTTTCTTTTTCAACAGCTTCAGTTATTTCAAAAAAGTTTCTAACAGTAAAACCTAATTGTTTAGCTATAATATTAGTTGGAAAAACTTGTAATTTAGTATTAAAGTCTTTGACGTTGGAGTTATAAAAACGACGAGCAGCTTGAATCTTATTCTCAGTATCAGCCAATTCTCTTTGTAATTCTAGAAAATTTTGATTAGCTTTTAAATCAGGGTAATTTTCACTTAAGGCAAAAATAGATTTTAAAGTAGATGACAAATTATTTTCAGCTTGTAATTTTTCATTTACATTAGAACTATTTTGTAAAGCCATAGCATCATTTCTGGCTTTAATAACCTTTTCCAATGTTTCTCTTTCATGAGCAGCATAACCTTTAACAGTTTCCACTAAATTAGGTATTAAGTCATAGCGTCTTTTAAGTTGAACATCAATGTCGCTCCAAGCTTCATCAACTCTATTTTTTAAACGAATAAGACCATTATAGATAGATATTAAGAAAATAATTACAAGTAATAAAACACCTAAAATAATCCATAAAGTTGTAGACATATTTTGTTAAAATTAATTATAAAACTGCAGTTATTATATCATTATCTATTTTTTTAGTCAAAAACGATTAACTCTAAAATCCTTGACTATATTATATAATAGCTATATAATGATAATGTCTTTCAGTCTCATTTCGTTGACTGAGAGGGTATTACATCCAAGGGTCATCCTCCTCGCGGAGGGTGATTTTTTTATTTATCAAATTTTCTATATTTTAAATCCCTACCCCAAATATCATCCTTAACATCATTTAAAAGATCTATATATTTACTGCCACCTGTCCGTAATTCTGAAGATATATTATTTTCAGAAGAAAAAATTACAATTTTTTTATTGTTATTTTTAATATGAGAAAGTAATGATAAAAAATCAGAATCACCAGAAAATAAAAGAGCAATATTGTATTTATTCAAATGATACATAGCATCCATAGTTATTTCAACATCCATATTTCCTTTTTCTTTTATAGATTGCCCTTGCTCATTTATTATAGTTATACGTTTTAATTCTTTTTTTCTAACTTCAAAACCTAATCCCTTTTTTAAAAAAGTAAAAAAATGATGTTTTCCATCTAAATTATATTCTCTGGTTCCATTTTTAGGATAAGCTGTATAATAAAAAAATTTAATTAAATTTACATTAAATTCTTTTATTATATATTTTTTTAATTTTTCAAAATCCAAAAATTTACCCTTAGCTTTTTGAGTTTCCCAAATATTAGAAGCATCTATAAAAACATAAACATTATTTTGTTGTTTTTTTACATAATCAAAAAAACTCGACATAATAAATTTTATATAAATTATTTATTTCTCCACTGATATAATAATCACTTCATTATTAATCTTAAATTCTTTCCCTTGATTATTCTTAAATAATATATTAGAGCTTAAGGTTTCTTTTTTGATATCATCAGAATACTTTTCTATTATTTCTTTTACGAAATCACTTTTTGAATCTATAATCACTTGAGCTAAATCATTAATTGATAAGTTCAAATCTTTTCTCATAAGATTTATGAACCGAATCAATTCTCTTTTTCCACCCTCCAATTTTAATTCTTCTGTAATTTCAATATCTAATTTAACTGACAAATCTCCAGTTTGTTTAATTAGTTCTACTGTTTTAACATTTAACTCATCAGCAATTAAACTCAAATATTCATCACTTATTTTAAAACTTTCAGCACAAACACTAACCTTACTTAATATTTGTCTAACCTTAATATTGGCTTTATCACGTTCAGCTAAGCCTAATTCTACTATTCTTCTTACTTCATTCATTGATTCTACAATCATTCCATCGCCTTCATTTATTTTATACTCTGGCCAATTTTCTAAATGAACACTTTTATTCTCATTAGAATAATTATAGTCCATAATTTTTTGCCATAAATCTTCAGCAATAAAAGGCATAAACGGAGCTATAACTTTTGATAAATTGATAAAAATAAAACGCATAGTTGATAAAGCTTCTTTTTTATCAGCTCCATCATCCCCTTTTAATCTTTCACGACTTCGTCTTAAATACCAAGTAGAAAATTCATCAATAAATTCAGTAATAGGTCGCATGGATTTATTCAAATTATAATTCAACATATAATTTTCAACTTCTTCTATAAGTTTATTCATTTTAACTATAATCCATTTATCCAAAACATTAGAAACTTCTTGATATTTATCAAAATCTTCTTTACTTAAAACCTCAGAATACATTTGATAAAAATTATAAATATTATTTACCAACATTATATTCTTACGCAATGAATCTTCCACTCCCTTTTCAGAAAAATTAAAATTTTCAGCTTGAACTACTGGTGAAGATAATAAATAGGCACGTAAAGAATCAGCCCCATATTTATCAATAACCACTAATGGATCAGGATAATTCTTTAATTTTTTACTCATCTTTTTTCCGTCTTCAGCTAATACGGTTCCATTGACAACAACATTATCAAAAGCTCGTTCTTCTTTTAAAGCTCCAGCAATTACATGAAGATAATAAAACCAAGTTCTGGTCTGATCTATTCCTTCAGCGATAAATTGGGCTGGAAAATTATTTTCAAATTTTTCTTTATTCTCAAAAGGATAATGTAATTGAGCATAAGGCATAGAACCACTTTCAAACCAACAATCAAGCACATCTGGAATTCGATACATAGTTTGTCCACATTTTGAACAAGAAAAAGTTATTTTATCAACCTTATCCTTATGAATATCATTAATTTTTTGTCCACTTAAATCTTCTAATTCTTTAATACTACCTATTACCCTTCTTTCTCCACAACTACATTCCCAAATTGGCATAGCACTAGCCCAAAATCTTTGACGAGAAATTGACCAATCTCGAGCTCCTTCTAACCAATTTCCAAAACGACCATTTTTAATATGTCCCGGAAACCAATTAATACCTTCAGCTGTTCTAAGTAATGTATCTTTTATTTTAGTAACAGCTACAAACCAAGATGAAGTAGCATAATTTATTAATGGGGTATCACAACGCCAACAATGAGGATAACTATGTTCATATTTTTCTTTAGAAAATAATAATCCTTGACCAGCTAAATATTTTATTATTTCTACATCGGTAGAGGAATAATCTCCAATTGGTTTAACATTTAATCCCGGGAAATCTTTTACTTCTTCTTTAAAAGATCCATCCATGTTCACATGTTGAATAAAAGGTAAATTATTTTCTTTACCTAAATCCATATCATCTTGACCAAAGGCTGAAGCAATATGAACAACCCCAGTTCCCTCTTCAGTAGTAACAAATTCAGCTGAATAAATTTTCCAAGCATTTTCTTTATTTTCTACACTGTTATCATTAACATAATAATCAAATAACGGACGATATTTTTTGCCAATCAAATCAGATCCTTTAAATTCTTCTATTATTTTATAATCGCTATCTTTTATAACATCATTTAAGCGTTCTTTAGCTAAAATATATTTCTCGTCATGATAAACTATTTTTATATAATTAATATCAGCTCCAACAGCTAAAGCTACATTACCAATTAAAGTCCAAGGAGTTGTAGTCCAAGCTAAAATAAAAGTTTTCGGTTCATCATCTAATTCAAATTTAGCTGTACATGATAAATCTTTTATATTTTGATAACCTTCAGCTACTTCGGATTGTGATAAAGTAGTTTGACATCGTGGACAAACATGCATTGGTCGATAATCTTTATATATTAACCCTTTATCCCATAATTGTTTAAAAACCCACCAAATAGTTTCCATAAAAGACAAATCCATAGTATGATAAGCATTTTTCTTGTCAACAAAACGACCTAAACGATTGGATGTTTCATACCAATTATCGGCATAAGCTAAAACTTTAGAACGACAAATATTATTAAATTTTTCTATACCTAAAGTTTCAATGTCTTTCTTTGTTTTCATTTCTAGTTCTTTTTCTACTATATTTTCAATTGGTAAACCATGACAATCCCAACCCCATTTTCTTTCTACTCGATAACCTTTCATGGTAAAAAAACGAGGAACAACATCTTTCATTAATTGACCAACAATGTGCCCATAATGAGGAGTTCCTGTAGCAAAAGGAGGGCCGTCATAAAAAACATAATCTCCTTGAGGAGCTTCTTTTTCAACTGATTTATTGAAAATATCATTATGTTCCCAAAAATCAAAAACTTTTTTTTCAATAAGCATTATTTTATTTTCTTTATTATCACTATTATCCATATTTTTATATGTAAATTTATAAATTACTCAATTTTTTAAAATTTTTACTCTTTAATCCTTTCGGTAAATAGGTTTGATTACTATCATCAACTTCAGGACTATATTTATAATCCTTACCATAATCTAAATCTTTCATTAATTTAGTTGGAGCATTCCTTAAGTGTAAAGGAACTGGTAAAGAACCACTTTCATTTATTTCCTCTATAGTATAATTATATGCTTTGTAGACAGCAATACTTTTTTTAGACTTAGATAAATAGACAACGCCATGAGCTAAAACCACATTACACTCCGGTAGACCAATTTTAGCACAAGCATCATGAACTGCCGTCATTAACATTAAAGCACTATTATTAGCCAAACCAATATCTTCACTGGCAAAACGAATCATGCGACGAGCTATAAATAAAGGATCTTCGCCTGATTCTATCATTCTGGCTAACCAATAAAGAGCAGCTTGAGCGTCTCCTCCTCGCATTGATTTATGTAAAGCTGAAATTAAATTATAATGTTCTTCACCTTTTTTATCATAATTCAATTGAGGTTTATTGGCAATATTTTTTATTAAATCTATGGAAATTGGTTGATCGGAATTATAAATATCTTCTAAAATATTTAAAGCTCTACGAGCATCTCCGCCACTAAGTTTGGTTATCAATTTAATATTTTTATTGTCTATTTTTAATTTTAATTTTTTAGTTCCCCGTTTTATAATATTATTTATAGCTTGATCATCTAAATTTTCTAAAACTATAACTTTTAAACGAGATAATAAAGCGGAGTTTATAGAAAAACTTGGATTTTCAGTAGTAGCTCCAATTAAAATTAATAAACCGTTCTCTATATATGGTAATAAAGCATCTTGCTGAGCTTTGTTCCAACGATGAATTTCATCAATAAATAAAACAGTTCGACGACCCAAACGTTTATCAATTTCAGCTTGTTTTATTATTTCTCTTAAATCTTTTAAACCGCTATCAACCGCTGATAAAGATTTAAATTCGGCTTTAGTTTCTTTAGCAATAATAAAAGCTAGGGTAGTTTTACCCACTCCTGGAGGTCCCCAAAAAATTAAAGAAGTAACCTGATCTTTTTCAATAGTCATCCTAAGCCAAGTTCCTTTACCAATTACTTTTTCTTGACCAAAAAAATCATTTAAATTGTCTGGCCGTAAAATAGTGGCCAACGGAGTTGTCATTATTGTAATATTACAAAATAGTAATAGAATTATATATAAAAAACAGGGTTTTGTCTATGTTCCCTGATTTAACAAACTAATATAAAAAGTAGTTCCTTGATTTAATTTACTATCAATTAAAATTCTACCGGAAAAATTTTCTTCTATTATTTTCTTTACTATTACTAAACCAATTCCGCAATGTTTATCATCATTATTATTTGATAAAGAAAAAAATGGCTTAAATACCTTATCTAAAACTCTGGAATCAATACCAGCACCAGAATCAGAAAAAATTATTTTTATTTCCATATTAACTCTAAAAACTTTAATATTAATTTTCTTTTCTCTTTTGATTTGACTCAAAGAATCTATAGAATTTGATATAAGATTAGATAACACTTGACTAAACTTAACAGAATCACCAAAAAATTTAAGATTATTATCACATTTAACATTAACTTTGATATTGTATTTTATAAAATAAAAACTAAATATAGATAAAACTTTTTTAATTTCTTTTTTAAAATAAAATTTTGTTTTAGATTCTTCATGACTACATTGTTTTTTAAAAGATTTTATCAAATCATTAGCCTGTTTATTTATAGCAAAAATCTTTTTAACTAATCTGTTAATATCAAAATTATTTTTAGATTTAACAAATATTTCATGTAAAGCTAAATTAGTAGCCGTTAAAATATTAGCTAAATCATGATAAACACCTAAAGATATTTTCCCAGCTTCTACTAGTTTATTTAAATCAGAAATTTTTTCAAAATACTTTTCTATTTCTTGATCATATTTATACCTCATATTCTTAATCCTTTTCCGATAATCAATAATACTAGTAACTAATTTACATAATAAAAAATTAACCAAAAAAATACTTATTAAAACTACTAAAAAAATAATTCTATTGTTATACCAATCACAATTCAAAGAAAAATAAGTAAGATAAAAATTTAAAAACAAAAAAATATCAACCACTAATAAAATTAGGAAAGATAAAAAATGTTTACAGACAAGCATATATTAATTTATAATATTCAAATAACAAACACTTTATTAATTTTAAAATTAATTCAATAAATAAAGAATAAATAAATTATAAAAATAAAATAAACTATTTTTCAAAATTATAATTAATTAAGCTACCAATAAGTTGAGGGGTTTTAGATAAAGATAATTTGGGATTATGCTTTAAAAAATCTGAAAAAGCAATATTGAGATCAAAATAAAATTCGCTTTTAGCTCTAATTTTCCCCTTAACAATATTTTCAATTAGAAGTTGCAATGATTTATGATTTTTTAATATTTTTTTACGATAATCATTTTCCATCTTTTTAGAAAGATCCCTTAAACTTAAAGATCTTTTTTTAATATCTACTATATCTACTTTATTAGGAAAATGAAAAGCCGGAGCTTTTTCATGAGCCGAAAAAGAAAATACATGAATTTTAGAAAAGGCAATTTTTTTGGAAAAATTATATGTATTCTGAAAATCAGAATTAGTTTCACCTGGAAATCCAACAATAATGTCAGTGCTAATGGCTATGTCAGGAATTTTTTTCCTTAATTTATTTATCCTTTCATAATAATATTTGGTATTATAGGGGCGATTCATTAATTTTAATATTTTATCACTTCCTGATTGTAGAGGAATATGTAAATGACGACACATTTTAGAATTAGAAGCAATTAAATTAATAATATCGTCACTAACTTCAGTTATTTCTATGGAACTTAATCTAATACGTCCTATATTTTTTATACTTAATATTTTTTTTAACAAACTATATAAATTTTTATCTTTTGCACCTAAATCACAACCATATAAACCTAAATGAATACCTGATAAAACTATTTCTTTAAAACCATTTTTAGTAGCTAAAGTTATTTCTTCTATAACTTCTCTCATTGATCTACTTTTTAATGGACCGCGAGCCAAGGGTATTACACAATAAGAACAAAATTGCTGACAACCATCTTGAATTTTAATAAAATAACGACTACGATCATTAATTATATTTAAATTAT
>CAYYXD010000023.1:0-10724 GCA_964475575.1 uncultured Gammaproteobacteria bacterium | reverse complement strand
ATAAATCCTAAACAATTTGGTCCTAAAATATTCATTTTATATTTATTGGCCACTTTTTTTATATCTTCTTCTATTTTTTTACCTTCCAAATTTACTTCTTTAAAACCAGCACTAATTATTATCGCATTTTTAATACCTAATTTAGCACATTTTTCTATTTCACTTAAAACAAATTTGGCTGGTATAACTATCATCACTAATACTTCTGACCAATTTTTTATTGGAATCAAAGAAATATCAACATAGGCCTTAATTCCAGCAATTTTTTTATCATTTTTATTTATCGGAAAAACTCTTGATTTATAATCAACCCTAATATTATCAAAAACTTTTCTACCAACCTTATTAGGATCACTAGAGGCACCAACAACAGCTACATATTTTGGATTTAAAAAATTATTTAAAATCATATTATTAAATTATAAAATAATTATATCATATTAATCTTTTTTGTTAAAAACAAAAAAGATAAAATTAATTAACCATAAGACTAATAAAATATTAACATTAAAATAAGCTAAAACTATTCCTGGAAAAAAAATTTCTAATAAAAAAAACACTACAATAGCTAGGCTAAAAAAATAAAATAATTCTTGATTATATTTTATTATTTTATCTCCTATCATAATTTTATTCCTTATTAATTATTGAACTTATTTTATTAATTAAATTACTTCCTTCAAATTCCATATTAATTTCTTTTAATTCTATATATTCATTATTATTTGATTTTTTTAAAAAAGGAGCTGAAATTAAAAAACGATAACCATCCTTATCTCTAACAGCTGAATGTAAATCCATTTCTATTTCAGAAATATAGTAATCATTTTCTTGTTTGGGAGGTTCATAATTAGCTATTATTGTATTAATATTATTCCAATCACTTTCTTCGTTTAATTTACTAATAATTGGGTTGAAAAAGGAATCCTCAGAAAAAGCAAATAAACCATTAGTTTCAATTAGTAGACCACAAGAATCAGAGGAGATTTCATTTAAAGCCTCTTTTTTTATATCTTCAATAGAAAAATCAAATTGTTTATATATTTCATCTACTGAAAAAGTTTCATTATTTATTTTAACATCTGATAAACACTGAGCTGAAAAACTTTTTATTTTAAAATTATTCTTATTAGACCAAATCTTTAAACCGGTTGATAAATCATTTAACCATACTTTATTAATAAAAACCATTTTTGAATTATGAGATGATAATTTTTTAGTTAACCAATCATCATCAACTTTAATTTCCACTTTATATACTCCTTCTGGTAAATCTGACAAAAATAAATTGAAATTGCCTAAAGAATCTTTAATTGATAAAGCATCTTCAAATATTAATTGATTTTGATAATAAACAAATATACTTGGTTGGTTATTAGCACTTACTTTTTCGTTTAAAAAAGAGAAGTCAATCTTCAAATCTTCGTTTTTTATATAAGTATAGAAAGAATATGAACCCTTTAGATTATAAATATCAATAATTTTATCATCAGCTTTATAATCAGATAAAATATAATCATAATTTAAATCATAATTATATAGCACTGTTGATGAAAAATTTTTTTGATTTAAAAAATCTTCTAGACTAGAATAATTTTTGTCTTTTTGGGCTAAAACTGTTTGTTCATTTTTTATTATATTCCATTCATTTAAAACCTCATTCATTTTTTTATTAAAAACGGGGTATAAATTATAGCGCCAATTAGCTTTATCCATTAAAACTCCAGTTTCTATATTAAGATATTCATTATTTCCTAGAACAGCTGAACTTAATTTATACTTTAAAGTCATTTTAACTTTAGAAAAATTGCGTGAAGTTCTAAAATTAAAATATACTGGGTCACCAATAATCTTATTATCTTCTAATAATCTTTCTTCAGGACTTATTTTATGTAAAAAACCTCGTCCACCCAAGAAATTAAAATATTTTTTACTTAAATCTTGTTTATAGGTTATTTTTCCAGTTGGAACAATATAAAAAACAGCCAACAAAATGACAATAAACACTAAAAACCCATATAAGAAATATCTTACCTTTTTCATATTTAAATTATGCCATATTTAAGTAAAAAAAACAAAAAAACCTCAATCATGAGGTTTTTTATATATAATCTTTAGATTTAGGATTCTAATATTTTTAACATTTCTTCATATTCTCTATAATTAGTGATAAGTTCTTTACTATTACTTCCGCTACGGTATAAACTTTTAAGCTTTTCGTAAACTTCTTTTTGTTGTCCATCTCTTAATTTTCTCATACAACATCCTAAAATTTTATTAGCATTTAAATATTCTAAAATTTCTTGAACATAATCAGGGGAAGTTTTTCTAGTTTCTAAAACTATATCCCAAATACCTTTAATATCAATAGTACTCATATCTATTGATTTGTCATGATATAATTCTTTAAATATTTCAAAAATAATACGTTTTATAGAACTTTTTAAATTTAATATTTTTTCATGAACCTGAACAATTTTTTCTTTATCTTCATAAGAAAGATCTTTTCCGGCTAAATCCCTAAAAACTTTATTGTTTTTAATTCTTTGTACACGTTTTTTTTCTTCCAAATTACTTTCTTCTATGCTATTTGTTTCTTCAGAACTACTTTTTTCTATATCCTTTATTTCTTTTTCCAACCAATCATCTTTATGAATCTCTCTAATATTGTCATCTGGTTCTGGTTCTTCATTTCTTTCTTCTGATAAAATTTTCTCTATATAATTTTGATTAAACTTTACCCCTGTCTGTGGTTTTATTTCTTCTAACCGATAAAGAAGGGGGTCTTTGTCCTTAAATTCTTTGTCCTTAAAAACATCTTTCGCTTTGTTATTATCGACTGGATTATTATCAACTGAATCCTCAGAAAAATCTATTTCATATTGTCCTTTTTCATTTTTTTGTTTTTCCGGATTATTAATTACCGGCATTTCTTTTATACTCATATTTATTAAAAAATTAATTATAGGTTTTGTCTATATTACCATTAAACTCGTTAAAAGTCAAAGCTAATTTTATTGACTTTATTCTGTTGATAAGATAGAATTAACCAAATAAAGGATCTTTAACAAAAAAAACTTTACATAATACACAAAATGAAAGAAAAGATAAGAGAAAGAGCGTTCACCTATATTGCCATGGAAATAATAAACTACTCATTGATGATTTATGAAATTTTTTTGGTAGGTTTAACAGTAGAACAATCATTGGTTTGTAGAATATTTACTAGTTTTACAGATTTAATAATGTTGTTTTTCTTTTTTAATACCAAATTTATTTGGAATGAAAAAGCAGAGAATAATAAATTAAAAAATCATTTACTGGCTGGAGTAAAAATGGGAATACAATTTCCTGTTGTTTACGTCATTAAAATATCAACTGCTAATACATTATTTATTCCCTTACTACAAAAATTAGGAATAAACATTGATGTAATCCATTGGTCAAAAATAGTAATATCATTATTTTTAGCCATAACCGTTTGTTTCTTAGGAGGATTTCTATATTCCCGATACAGACGGAAAATAATTATGTTTTTTAATAAAATAAGAATTAAAATAAGAATTTTAAAAAAATTAAAAAATATACTTTATCCAAAAATACCAAAAAGGGTTCTGTAATCAGAACCCTTTTTTTATTATTTCTTTTTACTAACTCCACGTTTTTTAGCCTTAGCTTCTAACATAGTTTTTTTAATTTCTAATCTTTTTTGTGTTTTATGAGAATGAGATCTTTTTCTTTTTCCCACTCCAGTTTCTCTTTTAGCCATACTAATTTTATTAATATTAAGATTAAGTAATTCTAACTAATTATTAAAATAAAATCAAATATTATTATTTAATATATTGATTTATCATTTTTCCTATATAGTAACCCAAGAATAAAACAACTACTGAAATAAAAAGATGTTCAAAAATTATTCCTTGAGGTTTTAAATTTTGTTGTTTAGCTAAACGATAACTTACAAAAACAAGGATAAATCCTCCCCAAATAATATCAATCCAAAAAGCTAGATTTAAATTTAAAAATAAATATGGGATTAAAAAGGTTAAGGCAAAAATAAATTTAGACAGAAAGGTAGCTACAGTGGCTTGCCAAACTTCTTTATTAGTATAATTACCTTCTGATTCGGTAGAAATATGTATTCCTAAAGCATCAGAAAAAGAATCAGCTATGGCAATTATTAAAATTCCGCTAATAATTATCATTTTAGATCCCGTACTTGAATTTAAACCAGTTATTAAACCTAGGGTGGTTATAACAGCTGAAGTTAAACCAAAATTTAAACCTTTTTTTAATGAAATTTTCATATTTTTATCTTTCAGTATTACGTCTAACTATAAAATAATGTTTAGCTGTTTCAATTAAAACAATATTTAAAACAGCTACTCCTAAAATAATATACCAAGCTGAAAGATGTAAGGACACTGTTCCTAATAATGTATTTAAGAAAGGAACATAGATAGCTGCTACTATTCCAACAAATCCAATTAAGGCTGAAATAAGAAGTAATTTATTGTTGAAAATATTAATATGCCAAATATTTTGACGTAGACTTTTGCAACAGAAAACATAAAAAATAGAATCAATCGCCAAACAAGCAAAAATAATAGTTCTAATATATTGTAAATCATGACTGTTATAATTATTTAACCAGAAGAAAATTAATAGAAGAAAAATATCAGTTACTATACCAATAATAAAAATTATTACTTTCATTTCTTTGGTTAATAAAGGAACATTTCTTTTTTGTGGTTTTTGATCCATTAAGTCTTTTTCTTTCGGCTCAAAAGCTAAAGCAATATTAGGAAGACCATCTTCAATAAGATTAATCCATAAAATTTGAACAGCCGTAATTGGTAAAGGAAATCCAGCTAATAAACTTATACTAATTAAAATTATTTCTGTAAAACTATCTGATAATAAATAGGTAATCACCTTTCTAATATTATCCAAAATAGCTCGTCCTTCTTCCACGGCAGCTACGATTATAGAAAAATCATCTGATAGTAAAACTAAATCCGAAACCTCTTTAGCTACTTCAGTTCCTGAACCTAAAGCTACCCCAATATCAGCCTGTTTTAAGGCTGGAGCATCATTAATTCCATCTCCAGTCATAGCTATTACTTCACCTCTCTTTTGCCAAGCTTTTATGATCCTTAACTTATGTTTAGGTTCAACTCGAGCATAAATTTGTATATTTTTTAATATTTTAGCAAATTCTTTTTCTGACATTTTTTCTAATTCTTTTCCTTCTAAAATATTTTTATCTTCAACTTTAAACCCTAATTGACTAGCTACAGCCTTAGCAGTTAATCGATGATCTCCGGTTATAATAATTGGTTTCATTCCAGCTTTATAACAAGTTTGAATAGCATTTTTAACTTCTTCACGAATCGGATCTTCTAAAAAAACAAATCCAGTAAAAATTAAATCTTTAATCTCGTTATCAATTTTAAAATCATCTGCTTTATTAATATTTTTTGTAGCTACAGCTAAAATACGGTATCCCTTACTAGCCAATTCTTCATATTTAGAAATAAGTAATGAATGTCGTTGTTCGTCTAAATTAATATTCTTATTATTTATTCTTATATATTTACTTTTACTTAGTATAATTTCGGGAGCACCCTTTATATATATTTTATAATCATTATTTCTTTGTCTTAAGCTAACTGAATATTTATACTTAGAACTAAAAATTATTTTATCTATTTCCGGTTCAATTTCTTCTAATTTATTTTTTAAAAAACCATTTTTAGCACCGGCTAAAACTAAAGCTCTTTCTGTAAAATTTCCTCCTGCTTCCCAATTTTCTTCTTTATCATTTGGATTCTTGATAAAAGCTTCACAATTTAAAATAACTTCTCTTAAAACTTCTCTATTAGATTCTTCTTTATTATCTAGAGTAAATATTCCAGCTAAAGTCATTATTCCTTGAGTAAGAGTCCCAGTTTTATCAGTAGCTATAATAGAAGTACTACCCAAAGTTTCAGCGGCTGATAATTTTCTAACCAATCCCTTTTTCTTTAAAATCTTTTGCATTCCCAAAGCTAAAATAACGGTCATGGCCATAGGTAATCCTTCTGGAATAGAAGCTACAGCTACAGCTACAGCAGTAGTAAATATTTCTATAAATTTACCTCCAGTTAAAATACCTTCTATAAAAATAATTAAACAAATAGAAGTAATAACTAAACCTAAAATTTTAGAAAAATTGGCTAATTTTTTTTGATAAGGAGTTTTTTCTTCTTTGGTATCTTTAACTAATTTAGTTATATGTCCTATTTCTGTTTCAATTCCAGTACCAATAATTATTATTTTAGCACTTCCTTCTTCAACTACTGTACCCATATATACTTGATTATCTCTATCAGCCAAAGGGGTATCTATTGATAATATTTTATTATTTTTAGAGGCCGCTAACCACTCTCCGGTTAAGGCTGCTTCATTAATTTTTAAATCATGGCTTTCTATTATTCTACCATCAGCCGATACTTTATCGCCCGGTCTAAGAATAACTATATCTCCCGGTACCAAATTTTCAGATAAAATTTCTTTTTCTTGTCCATTCCTTATAACAATAGATTTAATACTTAAAACTTTTTTTAATTCACTTAAAGCTTTAGAAGATTTACTTTCTTGTATATATCCAATAATAGTATTTAAAACAACCGCAACTGAAATTACAATAAAATCAGTATACTCTTTAAGAAGTAAAGTAACTATTCCAGCTAATAGTAATATATAAACCATCGGACTTTTGAATTGTTCCAGAAATATTTTAAATTTAGATAATGGTTTTTCTTGTGGTAATTTATTTTTTCCAAATCTTTCTTGACGAGAAATAATTTCTTCATCATTTAATCCATTTTCAATATCAGATTTCAACAATTTTACTATTTTTTCAATTGTAATATTATGCCAATATTTTTTATCGGTCATATTTTATAATTAATCTTTAGATTATATAAAATTATAACACAAAATTTTTTATTTGAACAAATCATCAACCTTAATTTTAAAAACTTTAGCTATATCCATAGCTAATTTTAAAGATGGATTATATTTTCCTTGTTCTAAAAAAACTATAGTTTCTCGTCTTACTTGAACTAAGAAAGCTAATTCTTCTTGAGTTAAACCTAATTTTTGTCTATTTTCCTTTATTTTATTATTCATAAACTATTTTCTTTTACTAAAATATTTAAATAAAAAAGAGTTTAAAAGCATAATAAAACAAACACTATAAGCTAAGTATTGGCTTAGATCATAAAAAAACGGATTGTTTTTCGATAAAGCTAAGAAAATAAAAGTTCCAAAAGCCCCTATCCAACCATAGATAGCTAGAGTATAACGAGAGGCTTTTCCAGCTACTTGATAATCTCTTTCATCAACTAAAACAGCAGTTGTCTTTAATTGTTTGCGACAATAATACATAGCCGCCCAAGAACTAATTACAAAAACAATGGGTAGATAATAATTATTAAGTGTAATAGAAATACTTATAGAAGCACTTAATACTACTATAATTATTAAACGAAAAATTTTATAATTTTTTAAAGTCATAATTTTTTATTAATTATAATGTTATATATTTCTAACTATATAATATTATAATAAAAAAATTATGTCAATAGAAAAAATATGTTATTTGACAAACAACCCACAGAAACATTGACCACCTTCAGCTATTTCATCTTTATGATAAGCACAAGGACAAACTTTTTTATTATCCTCTTCTTCATTTCCACTTACTCTTCGACAAGGGCAATATCTTTTACCTTTTTGTTCTTCATTCATTAATAATCCATTCATTATTCTTTCCACGGTAGCTCTATCGGGGTTTAAATGAAAACCATTTTCTTGAGCATAAATTAAATATTCCTTTATTAAATCTTCCATAATTTTATTTATTTTATTAAATATGTTTTTTTAACCAATCTTCAATATCTGATTCTGATTTAAAACCGGTAAAAGAATCTACTATTTGTCCGTTTTTAAACAACATTATTGAAGGAATTAAATCTATCTTAAATTTTCCAGAATTAATTCTATTTTCATCAACATTAGCTTTTAATAATACTAATTTTTCAGAAAATTTTTTTTCAATTTCTTCTAAAATAGGGGCCAGAGCTGAACATGGTCCGCACCAAGTGGCATAAAAATCAACTAAAGCTAACTTATCTGTTTTATTAATCTCTTCATCAAAGTTATTATCATTTAAAACTATAGGCATAATTTTTAAATTAATTATATTAGTAATGAGATTATATCATTTTAATAAATTTTTACAAAATTAAAAGATGGTTATTATATATTAACCATCTTATAGGAATCTTTTTTACATATACAGTAATAGATGATAATTTACACGTTTCTGATTTTAGTAAATATCATCTGAATTAATATCAGAAACGGAAAAAGAATACATTATCAACAATAACATTATTGTTATTATTGTCATCATGATAATAAAAATAATTTTTATTTTTATTCATATATTAAATTTTTAATCCCTTCTTATTAAATTATAGCACTATCTTGTCCGTTATTCAATAAAATAAATAATATACTATATTATTGAATATTGTTTTTTATTAGTCCTATTTCTTTATCCACTAAAATATCTAAATTAAAAGATTCTCTTTCTCGTTTACATTTAATATTTTCTTCTTCTGAGTAATTATCACATTGTGGATAACGAGCAATAAATTTGATTGAATACACCTTGTTTTCTATTACGGTGGCATAGGTATATTCGGTATATACTGATCCGGCTGCTCCCTCGCTAGAAGCACTAATACAGTATTTCCGATCGTTCATTTCTTTTTTGCTTATTCTAAGAGACAAACTTGAAGTTAAATCAGTTTCTTTACATTCTATTTCATTGTTTTTTATTTCAAATTCCGTTGAATTATAGTCTTCAATATTAAATACTCCTACACTATAATTTTGAAATGAAATGTAATCGGCTTTAAAATTATCAGGCAAATCCATGCTTTGTTTATTATCTAAAACTTTTACCTCATCGACCTCAATAGTGCCTAAACTTTTAAAAACATCACTTTCTTCATTTATTAATAATCCACTAATTTCTATTTTTTGACCATCATTTAATTGAGTTATTGTATTAAATTTATCATCACTTACTGATTGTAAACGATAATATTCATTATTATCATTTTTTATTCCAAAAGCACATAAATCATTATGGGGTTTATTTTCATCCTTTACCGGCAAACAAACAAATTCTCCCGAAACAATAAATAATTCTTCATTATTCTCATTATTATTAACTTTTTTATTATTTTTAGGTGAAATACTAATAATAACCATCAGAATGACGAAAGCAATTAAAAAAGTAAAAACACAAATTAAACTTTTTTTATATTTTTTCATACTTTTATTTAATTATTATATGTATATATAATAACAAAAAATAGATAAAAAAAATAGTGTCTTAAAACACTATTTGGTTGTCAGATAAATAATACAGGAACTATATCCAACAATTAGAATTATTATTTTTATAATACAATAATTAAACCAATGAATAACACTTCTTCTGTCTTTTTTGTTTATTTTCTTTAGAATAAAAGAGAATAAAAATAAAAAAGCAATTATTATCGGTATAATTTCCATTGGTATAATTTTCCAACCAACAATTAGGCCGATTACTATTCCGAGGAGAAAAAGAAATACTGATAAAAATGATTCTTTCATTTCAAAAAAATTTTAATGTTCTAAAATATTTTATATTATAAATAAATGTATTTGTCAACTTAAAAAATATTATTGTAAAAAATTATCTAAAAATACTTTTAAATCCAGTTGTGTTGACCCAATAATTATTGGGATTATTCTTTAAAAATTTAGTAATATCTTTTCTTTGAGTATCAATCTTTCCTTTAATATTTTTATTGCTTAATAAAATGTTTGAATAATTACCATCTAAAAAAGCAATATAATAAATTTTTTTATTCTTTTCTGTTAAACTTAATAATTCAATTAATTCTGATAATTGTTTATCTTGACCGCCACCAGCAGTATTAAGATGTTTAGCTTCTAATAAAAACCTTGCATCGCCATCTTTTATAATCAAATCTAATCTTTTGTTTTGTTTTTTAGTTTTAATTTTAATATTCAGATTATTTCTAACCGCATTTAAATCAAAAATACTAGAAAATCTGGCTACACATTTTTTATTTTTATTAAAATCGTTCCAATTATCAACTCTTTTAAACCCTCGACTTTCTAATATGTGTAGTAATTTATTTTCACCACAACTTCCTTTTTTACGACCAGAGTTAGAATCTAAAATTGCCTGTATCCACTCCTCTGGAACACTCTCATTTAATATTCTATTTTTAAAATATCTTTTAGTAATCTCTTTTAATAAACCAAAGTCTTTTTTCACAAAATCTAAAACATTGTCGCAAGCGTTAATAAAACAAGAAAATTCTGAACAATTAGAAAATTCATTTAAAGCTTCGGCTAATAAATGGAAATAACGATCAATAACCTTTTTATCTTCTTTTTTGTTTAATAAAGTTCTAATAGTTATGAGATAATTTTTAACTTCTTTGGTATTCTCAATATATTTCTTAATTTCTGGATTGCACTTGTCAAAAATATAAGCGTCGTCTAATGCCGACTCGGGATTTTCTTGAGATATTTTAAAACAAACTAGATTGCTTGGAATAGTTTTCATAATAAATATAATT
>CAYYXD010000022.1:0-10961 GCA_964475575.1 uncultured Gammaproteobacteria bacterium | reverse complement strand
AGCAAATTGAAAAAATTTTTCAGTTCCTTGAGTTAAGGAATCTCTTAAATATTCTATATCTCTTAAAGCTGTTTCTCTAAGTGGATCACGAGGAGCTCCTTTTTCAGAATCACTCATTATTTGAGCTTCTAAATTACCAACTCTATTTTTTAATTGTTTTAAAATAATAGAACTCTTAACTGGATAAAAAAACATGGAAACATCAAAACATTCATTTAAATTAATAATCGGAGCAAACCAACCCACACTTATATATCTAGGATAACTAATAACAAAAATAGTTCTTAAAAATTTTTGTCCTAAACGTACAAAAGTAGGATCAACTTTTAGACTAGCTGGAGAAATTAAATCACGAACTGACAAAATACCTTGACGAAAGGCTTTTTCTTCTTCTATTAATTCCTTAGTTACTTCAAAATCCTCTTCTCTGATTCCAGCTTTTATTATTTCTTTTTCTAATAAACCCAACTTCTTCTTTTTAGGATCTATTTCTACTTGTTTATTTAAATTTATCATATATTAAAATTATTATTTACTTATATCTTTATTGTTCTACCTGAATATTGTTAACATCAGTTAAGGTTTGATTTTTTACTGTTTCTGGATTATAGGTACTATAATAAAGTTCTATTAATTCTTGAGTATTTAAAATTTTTATATCAACCCCTACTGATAATAAAGCAGAATAAACACTATCAACTCGACGCATTAAGCTATCCTTATACTTCAAAAATTTGGCTTCTTTTAATTTTAAAACTGAAGCTGGTTTAAAAGCTTCTGATAATTGAGAAAAAAAGCCTTTATGTTTATCGGTTATCGGACTATAAGGAATAACTATAAAAAACTTTTTATTCATTATTTTTCCTATTGATACTAATTCTTTTATATACTCTATATATTCACCGGTTTGTATTTTTAATAAACGATTAGTTTGTTCTTTTTCTTTTAATTTTAAAAGCTCAATATAATTATCTATATTTAAATCTCGTGATTGAACAACAATTTGAATGGGAGTATTAATATTATTTAAAAAACTAACATACGACGAAATAATAGCATTTTGTTCTTCTTCACTCTTTAAAGCAAAATTAATACTAGAAACAGATAAAACTGCTCTAAGAGTACCATCTTTCATAACAACAGTATCATCTTTTATTTCTAGAATATCTAAATACTGTTGAGTAGAGGGAGCAACATTTTTCTTGTTGGATGTTGTTTGTGCCATAATTTTTTATTTTAAATCATTATCAACTTCTATTTGTTCATTTTCTTCTCCTTTATACCGACCCTTAGTATCTATAATTAAAGATAATTCAGCCAATTTTTGTTTAGCAAAATATTTATCTGGTGGTAAAATCTTTTCATATTCTACTTGTTTATCTTCTTTATTTTCAATAGTAGCGGTCTTATGATTCCAAACTCTTAGTTTGGGTTTTCTAAAATTTTGTATTAAATTTAATAAAAAATAATGAAAAGAGCGACCATTTATTTTTAAAAAAGAAAAAACACCAGCAATAGCAAAAATAAGGACAGAAAAAATAACAAAAGCTGTAAAATCAAAAATTTTATAACATAAAAATATCAATAGAGCCGCTGCTAAAAATATTAAAAATTGTCTAGTAGTTATTGGACCTATAATCTTCGGTTCAACATCAATAAATTGTGGAACGGTAAATTGTTGCATAAAAAATATTAAAACAATAAATTACGATTAAATTCTATTAAAGCTTCAACTTCTTCATAAGTTAAATATTCTTGATTGGAATCTTTTAATTCTTCTATAACTTCCATTATACTTTTTCCTTCATCACTGGCTTTAAAAAACATTTTTAAATATAATTTATTAACTGGACTTTGTCGCCAAGCTTTTACTCCTTCTAACATTTTTCCATAATCAATATTTTTCAAAATTTCTAGTTTTTGTTTTATTTTTACAAAAATTTCTTTAGGATTATTAGATAAACGACGAAAATTAACTAAATCCATAAACTTTAATTCGTCTATCGGACCAGTCACTTTTATTTTTTTTATATCAGCCATTTTTACTTTTCCGTTATTGGTGAGTGGTCTATTATCTATTGGTTTAACTACTGGAATTTCTTTTTTTTCTGTTTCTGGTTCTATATTTTTTTCTTCAATAATCGGTTTTTCAAAGACTACTATTTCTTCTTTTTTCTTTTCTTCAATAACTGGTTTCTCGGGAACTACTACTTTTTCTTCTTCTTTTTTAGTACTAATATTTTTTAAATTATCTAATAAGTTAGTTAAATTTTCTGGTGATAAAACATCTTTTTTAACTTCGGAATTAATTATTGGTAAATTTTCTAATTCAAAGTTTTCCTTAACAGGAGCCAATTCTAAAACTGGTTCCTTGTCTTCTAAAAGCTTTGGTCGTGGTTTAGAACTTATTTGTCCATGACCTAATTTTTCTATTTTTCTCAATACACTATCTTCAACTTTTAAATTACTTTTAACTTCGGAATATTCTTTTCTTTTTATAGATT
Organism: uncultured Gammaproteobacteria bacterium; assembly: GCA_964475575.1. Classification (GTDB taxonomy): domain Bacteria; phylum Patescibacteriota; class Patescibacteriia; order Patescibacteriales; family UBA12465. The sequence continues at coordinate 8,457 of CAYYXD010000022.1, read as the reverse complement.
CAACAGCTGTAAAAATATCATCAATAATCTTATCAGTTAAATCTAATTCTCCTTTTTTAACTTCAGAAACTAACATTTCCCGAACAACAGAACGATCTTTAGCTCCTATTATATATTTATTTAAAATTAATAAAAAACGACTTCGAGAATTATCATCTTTGAATTTTAATTTTAATTTTAAAATTATTTCATTTAACATCTGATTTTCTTTAGGCAAATCTAATGATAAATAATCAGCGGCTAGGTATAGAACATTTTTAATAATTTTATCAGCTAACAATTTTGATCTATCAGGATCTAAATTAAATTCAGCTGAAATAATTACTGGTAATTGTTTAACATCAACCTCTTTTATCATGATTTTCATGATTAAAGAAGCTAAATTAACATTAAACTCTTTTTCTAATTTTTCAATTATCTCTAAAGCCTGAGGACTAGTAACAATTAACTTTAAATCTGAATTTAAACTATTAAATTTATTTAAATAGTCAAACATATTTTATTTTTTATTATTTATTTTTTTTATTTCATTTTCAATAGCTTTTCTTTCTAAACTTTTTTCCGGATATTTTATAAGTAAATCCTGTAATTCTTTTAATTCTTTATTCTTTAAGTCGGGTAAATCTAATTCTTGAACTTTTTTTACTTCTTTCTCTGGAGTTTTTTCAACTTCCTTTATTATTTCCACTTTTTCTTCAATTGTTGGTTTGATAATTTCTTCTGGTGGTTTATTCTCTATTTTATTAATATTTTTTTTATCAAAAACAACATCTCTTTCCACCGGAAATATTTCCCAATCTTCACGAGGAATATTAGCCATAGATTCAGGAAAGAAAATTAGATTACGGTATAATTTTAAAATTTTTCTTAAAATCTTTTTTTCTTCTTCAATCAACAAAGTATTAACAAAAGTAGAGGTTAAATATTTAGCCAAAGTTATACTACCAAACATTTCATTACCATTTTCTTGAATAAAATGCTTTATCCAATTAGCAATAGTTGGTTCTTCCTCCTTACCATTAAGCATCATTTTTTTTAAACCAATCTTTTCTTGATTAGATAAAAAAGTTTTAATAAACCTATTTAAACAATCTGGTTTGTTAATTAATAAATAGAGGGTGGAACCATTAACTTTTTGCGGACCGGTATAATCTTGGCTTTTTAAAACTTCCATAATACTCTTGCCTAAAAAATCAACTACCAATTCTTCTTCTTCTTTAAAATCAATTTTGTTCTCTATATTGTCGGCTAAATCCAATAATTCATCAATATTACGATCTTCAATCAGATTACCGAAATCATCAACATATTTTTTATAATCTTCTACCTTTTTAATATGGTCTTTTACTTTAAATTCAATAAAAGAAGCAACCGGTAAAAATAATTTACCTAAAAAATCAGAAATAAATTTTTCAACATTATTTATCTTTCCGGTTATACTTGTTTTTAATTTTTCAATATCAAAATCAGAAATAAAGAAATCATAAATTAACTCCATAACAAAATCATTATCAAGATTATATTCATCTACTAATTCATCTATAGCTTTAGCTATTAAATCAGAAGAAAAGTAAAGATTAACTTCTTCTGAAAAAGTTCTTATCTTCTGTAAAAATTGTGCTGTTTTGTCATCCATATATTAAAATTAACTTTTATTATTTTATTAATCTTATCCAACAATTTTTTTTATTTCTGTTAATATAGTTCTTCCTATTGGATTGGTATTTTTTAATGTTGTTTTATTTAATGTTTTATTTAATTCTTCAGATATTTGTTCGGTTGTTTTACCAGATAAATTATTAAAACGATTTGTTTCTTTTAAGAAATCTTCTAAACTCTGACGTCCTTTTTTACTTAATACTAAATCACTTATTTGTTCTTGAGACATATTAGAAAAATAATTTTCTTTTTCATAACCACTATTAAGTGTACCTAATGTTCCTTTTAAATTAGCTAATTGACTTCGAGCAGCTGAATTATCGGAAACTGTGCTAACTTCCTTAAGAGCTAATTCTATTTTTGATTTTTGACTTACAGTTTGTCTAGACAACATTGATTTAAAATTTGGAGCCGACATGGTTTCTGATAATTTAGGCATAACTAATTTTAAAGATTCTTCATCCATGTCTTCTATTTTTATTGTTCCATTTACAATACCCTTAGCAATTTTACTTGGTGCTTTTTTATCTCCTGATTTTAATTCTTGTATTTCTTTTGATAATGAAAAATAACTACCGGACAAAGAACTGTTAAGTTGATTTAACGCTTTATTATCCATACCATAGGCACTAGATATTTCATCTTTTTTAGCTTCAGCTTCTTCTTGACCTAATTTTCCTTGTTCCATTAATATCATAGCGGCGGCATTTCTTTTAGCTGGAGCTTCCGAATAATCACTCATTTTTCTTCTTAATGTTTCTTCATCATCATATCGCATATCTTCCTTATGTTTGGATATTTCAGAATTACGGAAATTAGAAGCAATACTTAAATCTTCTTCTCCGGCATGCTTTACTTTATCCTTAATTCCAAGTGTAGTTATTTGACCAATAACATTAGCCACCTTATCAACTCTTTTTGATGTTTCCATTTTTGATTTTAATTCTTCTCCTACATCACTAATGGTTTTATTTTTATTACCTATCTCTTTGTCAATATCATTTATTGAAACATTTGATACTTTTTGACCGGTAATTTTTTCATATTTTTCAGCAAAAGATTTTCTTTGATTACTAAACATAGGTTCTTTTTCTTTGGCTTCTAAATATTCTTCATCATTATCATATTTTCTATTAATTCCTCTTATATAACTCTCCCTTTCTTCTCCGGTTATAGATCCCTCCGCAAATTCTTCGTCAACATTATCAAGTTCTCTTTGTCTTTCTTCTATTTTTATTGCTCCTGGATTATTTTTTTCAAAATCATCTATCTTAACTTTTAATTCTTCTAATTCTATTTTTTTACTCTTTTCATTTTCAATTTCTTGTCTTTTTCTATCTATAGCTTTTTGAGATATATCTCCAGCCATTCTACTTTTTGCAAATTGTCCAATAGCCTTACCGGCAGCATTAGGTATGAAAGTAGCTCCTTTTTTTACATTACCAACTCCCTTAGCTATGAGCTTAGCATCTTGTTGAGCTAATTCTTGTCTCTTAGATTCCTTGGCTTGTTTATATGATTTATAGGCATTTTGAGCTCGTTCAATACCAGTAGCTCTCTTCAATCCTTTACCAGTCATTTTTAAAGCTCCGGTTCCTATACTTTGCATTTTACCAACTGCTTTACCCATAGCCTTTCCAGCTATTCCTCCGATTTCATTAGCAATCATTAATCCTCCTAAAAGCATACCAATAGAAATTATAAAAACAATCATGTTTTCTTTTGATCCAGCTTGGGTCATAGTGGCAGCTACAGCACTTTCACCTGAATCACCTCCTAAATCTTGTTGCTCAACATTAGTATTTTTTATCATTTGATCTTTTATTTGTTGACTTCCTTCTACTGAGCCCAAAGAAGCAAACGACAACCATAAGAAAAAGGCAACAACTGGACCAATTATTAAATTTTTAGAAAAATCTGACCACCATCTTTGAGAATATTGAGTTCCTTGAGGAAAAGATGCTAATAAATAAGCTAAAGGAGAAAGTACTACATATATCCAAATCATAATTATTCTCATAGCTAACATAACCAACATGGATAAAATAACAACCGTTGCTATAATCACCATAATTAAAGCTAAAATTAAAGAACCAACAATTGATGATTTAGTTATTTCTCCTCCTTCACCATCAGGACTAGCTGTTAATATTTTATTAATCCCTAACATTTCAGTTAAATTTCCTCCAGCAATATCTTTAACAGCATTAATAAAGGTAAGCATTACAATTTGAGTAAAATCAATTAATACTCCACAAATCATTTTAGAAAAATTTATTAATACGGCCATTATAATTAATTTAGGTAACCAAGTTTTTAAGTTATAGCTATCAATTCTTAATATACTGGCAAAAGCAATGATAAGCAGTATTAAAACAAAAAACATATTACATAGATCTCGTACTACTACCCAACCATAGGTAACGGCTGTGGAATCTATGAAATCATTATACTGAGCAATACTAACTAATATATCTAAAAGCAAAACTACTAATTTACCAAATAAGGCTATAATAGGAGATAAAATCCAACCGACAACCGTTGCTACCGCTCCACTATCAGCTAATACAAATTTAGGAAAAATAAATAAAACCGCCACTAATAATAAACTTAGTAACGGAATAAATTTTTTCTTATGTTTTAAAAAAAATCTTTTCATTTATATAAAATATTTAATTTGTAACTTTATCTACTAACCAGGTCCAAGCAACTAATCGTGGGAACAAAATAAAATAAATAAGAACTATAATATAAACAATAATTAATAAATGTAATATACAAGCACAACAAAGAGCTGGTTTTTCAAATACTTTAACTTTATCACCTATTTTTTTTGCTTCTTTAGGATTACTTTTTTGTATTTCATCAGGAACCCATTCTCCTCCCGGTTGACCGAAAAATTGAGGAAACTTATCACAAAGAAAAAGATGAATATATGAATAAAACAAGGAAAGACTAAAAGTAGAAATGGATTGCAAAATTGAATTCTTCAAAAGCTTATTAAAAAAAAGTTTTATTTTACTTGCTTTTTTTACTTCTTCTTCCACATCTATTTTCCCTTTACCAGTATTCTCTTTTACATCAGCTTTTTTATCAGCGGTTAATTCTTGAGCTTTATCGTCATCACTTTTTTCATTAGTTGTTTGTTCTGCTTTATTTTCTCCTTCTTTTTTATCATCATCCTCACTTTTTTTCGGTGCTGAATCTACGGGAAGTGTTCTTTTTAAAAGATCGTTGTCTATTTTATTAGACATTTCTCTTTTATTTTTACTTAAATCACTAGCCATCTGATTTTCACGATTCATTCTTGTATCACCTTTTTCTTTTTTATTATATCCTTGCTCTCCATCTTTATTATATCTCTGCTCTACATTTCTATCATACCCTTGTTCTATGTTTTTATCATTTTTAGGAACAACTGGCTTACTATCTTTTGTTAAATCACTTATTTCTTCTTTAACTTTTGGATCAAGTTTTGATACTAAACCACTACTATTATTATTTTCTATTCCTTCTTTTATTTCTTTTTCTATTTCAGAAACAGTTTCCTTTTCTATTTTTTCTTTTATCTCATCTGATATTTTAGAGTTTGGATTGTTCATAAAAATAAAATGAAAAAATATAATAATAAGAAACCAATTACTATACTTAGCTTAACTGTATTATATAATATCCAACTATATTATACAATAAAAAAAATAATTTGCCAATAAAAAAGAGGCTTTTTAAAACTTCTTTTATATATAAAATAAAAAAGTAAAAAATTAATATGCCTTAGAAAAAATAACCCTTTTTTTTGATTTTTTTCCACAAACTATACATTGACCCTCTTCTTCTTTTTGATCTAAAGCAATACACCTAATAGTGGCTTTGGTGACCTCTTTTATCTTAGTTTCACAGGTTTCATCACCACACCAATGACTATATACATAAGCACCGTCACCTTTTAAAATATCAATTAATTTCTCATAATTATCAATTGAAAAAGAATTGGTTTCTCTAAATTTTTTAGCTCTATTGAATAAGTTTTCTTGAATATTTAATAATTCATCAATTATTATTTTTTTTAATTTTGACATTAAAATAATCTTTTTTTCTCCAGTATCACGACGAACCATAACTACTTGTTTTTTTTCAATATCTTTTAAACCAATTTCTATTCTTAATGGAACTCCTTTCTTTTCCCAGTCATTAAATTTAAAACCAGGACTTAAATTATCTCTATAATCTACTTCTATTTCCATGTTAGTATTTAATAAATCTTTTTTTATTTTTTCAACATTTTTTCTAACTTCTTTTTCTTCATTCTCATTTTTATAAATAGGAATTATTACTACTTTTATTGGAGCAATATTAGGAGGTAAAACCAATCCTTTATCATCACTATGAGTCATTATTAATCCACCTATTAATCTAGTACTAACTCCCCAACTAGTTTGCCAAGCATATTGTATTTTTCCGTTTTTATCAGTGAATTTAATATCAAAAGCTTTAGAAAAATTTTGACCTAAATTATGAGAAGTTCCGGCTTGTAAAGATTTTTTATCTTGCATCATTGCTTCTATACAATAAGTACATAAAGCTCCAGGAAATTTATCATGTTCTGGTTTAATTCCAACTATGACCGGCATAGCTAAATATTTTTCAGAAAAATCTTGATATATTTTTATTATCTTTAAAGCTTCTTCTTCGGCTTCTTCAGCCTCAGCGTGGACAGTATGCCCTTCTTGCCATAAAAATTCAGTGGTGCGTAAAAATAATCTAGTTCTCATTTCCCATCTTACTACATTAGCCCATTGATTAATTAATATTGGTAAATCACGCCAAGATTGAACCCAACGAGAATAGGTATCATAGATTATGGTTTCAGATGTCGGACGAATAATTAATTCTTCTTCTAATTTAGCCTGAGGATCTACCATTACACCATTGCCATCAGGATTATCAATTAAACGATAATGAGTAACTACGGCACATTCTTTAGCAAATCCTTTTACATGGCTAGCCTCTCTACTTAAAAAAGATTTAGGTATTAGTAGAGGAAAATAGGCATTTTTATGTCCAGTTTCCTTGAATTTACTATCTAATATTTTTTGAATATTCTCCCAAATAGCATAACCATACGGCTTTATAATCATACAACCTTTAACAGCCGAATATTCAGCCAAACCAGCTTTTTCTATTACATCAAGATACCATTGAGAAAAATCATCTGATAAAGATGCTATCTTTTGATTGTTTGTTTTATTATTCATATATTTTATTTATATATGCTATGATAACATAAAATAAAAAAATTTTAAAATCACATTTTAATTTACCTAATTAAAAATTTATCTTTTATTATATCAACTAATTATTTTATTATATGTAAATCAATAACAATTTCTAATCTTTATTAATTAATCTTTAAAAAGAATTGCATTAATCAATTTATTCAATTTATTGTTATTAAATTTTTTTAAATACTTTACTAATTTTTCTTTATTTAATATATCTAAATTAATTTCTTCTGGATCAAAATGACTATATCCATTTAAGGATAGATAGGCTAAATCTAAAAAAGCTTTTTCTGGCTCCGCTATTAGATAATCATCTTGCTTAACATATCCCCAAAAAAGTTCATCTTTTATATGCCTATAAACAATAGAATGATCATAAATATTAATATTTTTTTTTCTTTTATTTGTAGCTAAAGTGATACTAGCTGTTTGTTGACTAAGAATATTATAATAGTTAAGAGCTGATTCAAAGGATATATAACTAGGATTATAGATATTAATAGCTAAATTTTCCCAAGATATATCATGAATGTTTTTACTGTATAGTCCATTGATTAATTTAATAATTTTTTTATTTTTTACAGCACGACTCACAGCTACTTTAAGACTATTTTTTTCTAAATCAATAATTTTAGCCAAATCTTGTAAAGAAAAATAACTCTTAGGAATATTATTTATTTTTTCTATTAATTTGGTCATATAATTGTTTAATTATGGGGTAATATTTAGGAGGTAAAAATACTTGTAATTCATTTTTAAAAGCCCTTTCTCCAAAAACTGAAGTTGATGACGGTAAATCAAAATTAATACGAAGCGACTGAGATATATACCATAAATCAAAAATATCTCTAGCCTTTTTTCTTTGAATAATGGCATTTTCTTTTAAATTTTTTAAATCTTCTAAAGTAGGAACTAAAAGCAAAGGGCTTAAAATACTAACGGGACTCTTAATTAAATTTAAATTAATATTTAATTTAACTTTTTTTTCAGGTTTATGTATTTCAATTTTTAAAGAAAAAGGATGTTTTAATTTTTCATCTTTTATTTTAAATAAAGCAAAAATAGTCTGCCTTTTATCTTTTATATCGCTTAATTCCCAATTTTGTTTTTGACTTAAATTATTAATAAATTTTTTAAATTCAGTAAAGTTAACTTTTTCTATTTCAATTAAATCTATATCTTCTGAAAATCTTGGAGAATTATACACCAAACGGAGAGCCGTTCCACCATAAAATGCAACTTTAGAACTTAAGTCATTTTGTGCTAATTCATTTAAAAAAATCATTTCTATTTCTTCACGAATAATTTTATCAGTGGAAATTTTTAAATTTTTTTTATATTGCTCTAATTGTTCTAAATTCATAGATGTATAATAATTATCATTTATGTTAATTATAGTGTATCATTAAATAATAAATATTGCAAGTTTTTAGTAGATGTTTTTGTTTTATAACCTGTTCATAATTTTAAAAAACTGTTTACCTATATAATAATTATAATACTATTTGAGAAAATA
>CAYYXD010000021.1:0-12463 GCA_964475575.1 uncultured Gammaproteobacteria bacterium | reverse complement strand
ATTTAAAATAATTTTTTACTTTTTATTTCAAAAATATGATAAAAATAAATAAAAAAGCTTTTACTCTTATTGAAATGGTAGTAGTAGTTGTTGTGATTGGAGTATTAACTACTATAGCCGTAATTGCTGTTCAAAATTCACGTCGAGGAGTTAGGGATGCTAAAAGAATAGCTGATATTAAGCAAATTCAAACAGCTTTAAGATTGTATTACAATAATGTTGGTTCTTATCCAGAGTTAGCTAGTATTACAGCTAGTAATTCTATAGCATATAATGGAATAGTGTATATGTCTGATTTTCCTCAAGCTCCTACACCAGCTGATGGAGATTGTAGTTCTTCCAATAATGAATATATATATACTCCAACAGAAACAAATAATTCTTCTTATCAAATTTCTTTTTGTTTAGGTGGCCAAATTGCCAATTTATCTCAAGGAGAAAAATGTGCTACTCCTGATGGAATATTAACAAATAGTTGTTCTATTCCATCTTCTGGGACTTGTGGAATATTACTAGATGAAAGAAATAATCAATCTTATGAGACTGTTCAACTTGGGGATCAATGTTGGATGGCAGAGAATTTAAATGTTGGAGAAATGATTATAAATACAAATAATCAAACTGTTGATTCTGATATTGAGAAATATTGTTGGAATAACGAAGAATCATATTGTAATATAGAAGGAGGATTATATCAATGGGATGAAGCTATGTATTATGATTATCAAGAATTTAATCATCAAGGAATATGCCCTGATGGTTGGCATATGCCATCAAATGAAGAATGGACAGAGTTAATAGATTATGTTATTACTAATCCTGATTATAATAGTGACGGATGTAACGTAACTGATGGTTATATTGCCAAAGCATTAGCTTCTAATTATGGTTGGCAATCTCATACCACTGCTTGTGCTATTGGTAATAATCAAGAAACTAATAATTCTTCAGGGTTTAATGCTTTACCAGCTGGCTATCGTTATTGGTCTACTGGTGCTTTTGATCTTCGTGGTAGTGTCGCTTTTTTTTGGACTTCAAGTTTTATTTACAATTTCCCAAGTTATAATGCTATTTATCGTCGTTTTTATTATGATAATCCTTGGATTTCCAGTCCTACTACCTTTACTTCTTGGGGCTTTCCTGTTCGTTGTATTAAAAATAATTAATAACATAATATTTAATAAAATAAAACAACCTTTTGGGTTGTTTTATTTTTTATGTATAATTTGATATATATTAAAAATAATTTAATCTCATTTTTTCCTTTACTTTCTTTAATGTTTCTTCAGCTTTTTCTCTGGCTTTTTGTGTTCCATTTTTTAATATATCTTCAACCAATTTAGGATTGTTTTTATAATACTCTCTTTTTTCTTGTATTGGTTTTAAGAATTTAATAATATTTTCACTTAATTCTTTTTTACATTGAACACAACCTCGTTGTCCATTTTGACATTCACTTTTTATATTTTTTAAATTAGGTGAGTTGAATATTTGATGGTAATAATAAACACTACAATTTTCAGGATGACCTTTATCATTTAATTTTATTTTTTTAGGATCAGTAAATGCTTTTTTTATTTTATTCTCTATTATTTCAGGGGAATCAGCTATATATATAGCATTATTTAAACTTTTACTCATTTTGTTATTACCATCTAATCCTTTAACTCTTCCAAATGTTCCTACTAATGCTTCGGGTATTTTTAGAGTTTTTCCATAAATATTATTAAATTTTTTTACAATATCCTTAGTTTGCTCTAACATTGGTAATTGATCTTCTCCTACTGGTACTAAATCAGCTTCAAAAGCAGTAATATCAGCTGCCTGGCTAATAGGATAACCTAAGAATCCATAAGTAACACTATTTTTAAATAATTCTTTTTTTTGCTTTATTTCTTCTTTAACAGTTGGATTTCTTTGTAATCTATTAATAGTTACTAAATTAGAATAAAAAACAGTTAATTCAGCTATTTCTGGAATTAATGATTGAATAAATATGGTTGATTTTTTAGGATCTATACCAACTGCTAAATTATCTAAAACTACTTCCATGACATTTTCTCTCACTTTTTCAGGATTATTAAAATTATCAGTTAAGGCTTGAACATCAGCTATCATAACATAAGTATTATAGTCTGATTGTAGTTTGACTCGATTTAATAATGATCCAAATAAATGACCAATATGAAGTTGTCCAGTGGGTCTATCACCAGTTAAAATGATTTTTTTCATTTACTTTTTTTTATTATTTTTCTTATTATTATTTTCATCATTTTCTTTTTTTTCTTGTTTTCGGTTGTTTAAAAAATCAAGTCCTTTTTCTACTAAATTTCCAAATAACATAAGATAAGAACTACTTTGTCTTAATTTATTTCTTATTAAATCAATTAGATTATCAACTTTATCAACTCCTTCTTCTATTTGACGACTAATTTTGTTGATTCTCTTTAAATTAGCAATTAAATAGTATAGACTTATACAAAGAAATACAACTAAAACTACTACGGCTGTGGAAATAGATATATTTAATATATCTCTACTTGTTTCAAACATATTTTTTTATTAATTTTTATTTAAAAGAGATTTAAAAATCTCTAATATGAGCATTAAATTTTTCTTGCAAGGTCTTTATTAAATTCTTTTGAATTTTTTCAATTTCTTCATGATTTAAAGTTCGTTCATTAGATTGGTATAAAATATGGAAAGCCATACTTTTTTTATTACTTTCTAAGTTTTGGCCTGAATAAACATCAAATAATTCAACTTCTTTAATAAGGGGATGAAATTTTTTTATTTCTTTACTAATATCATTATATAATATTTTTTGATCAATTACAAAAGCTAAATCTCGGTTGATAGCTGGAAATTTAGGAATAGCTTGATATTGCTTTGTTGATCCAGTCATTAAGGTGTTTAATAATGTTTTTAAACTTATTTCAGCATAGACAGTTTGTTTTTTTATTCCATTTTTGTTTAAAATTTCATTATTAATTGAAGCTAAATAACCTATTTCTTTACCATTTAACATTATTAAACATTTCTCCTTATCATCGGCCCAAGTTATTATTGATTCAGTTGGCCAGAAGTCTATTATTTGATTATTAGTAATTTCTAAACAAGCATTAAATATTACATTTTTTAAAGTGATAAAATTTTGTTTAGAATTATTAGATAGTACAAGTCCTAATTTTTTTTCTTGATAAGGTAATTTTTCTGTTTTTTTATTATCTTTGTCAGGTCCACCAGCAATAGGAAGAAATACATTATCTATTTCAAATAAAAATATTTTATCATATTTAGATTGATTATTTTTAATATTAGATAACATATTTGTTAACAGGGTTTGTTTTAACATGGTATACTGAGAAGATAAAGGATTTAATAATTTTATATAAGTATTAGGATCAGAATTAAGTTTTAATAATTGTTCTTCGCTAACAAAAGAATAATTATAGGTTTCGGTTATTTTATAACTTAAAGCCAATATTTGTTTTATTTTTTTTATTAATTCTAATTCAGCATCTTTAATTGGAGGAAATATTTTATTTTCCGGAACATTAGAAATTATATTATCATAACCGTAAATTCTAGTTATTTCTTCTATTAAGTCTTCTTTTATTTGTAAATCTTTTTTTCTCCAAGAAGGTATAATTATTTCCCAAATTTCTCCACTAGTAGCTGAAGCTGGAATTATTTTTTTTATTTTTAATCCTAATTTTTCTAAAATATTTTTTATTTTTTTATCATCTATTTTTTGCCCAATAATTTTTTCAGCCCAAATTAAATCTAAGTTTATAGTTTTTTCCTCATCTCCATATGTTCCTTCGTCTACTAAATCGTTTTGAAAAACTGCTGTTGGGCATATTTCTCTTATTATCTCAGCTGCTTTTTCTATAGCTATCTGACAAAGATTAGGATCTAATCCTTTTTCAAAACGCATAGCTGCGTCAGTTCTAGAATTTAATCTTTGACCAGTTTTTCTTACGGAAACAGCATCAAAATTAGCTGATTCTATAATAATAGAGGAGGTGGTATTATTTATTTCACTATTTTTTCCACCCATAACACCAGCTAAAGCTATAGCTTCTTTTTCTGAAGCAATAAGTAAATCATCTTCTATTAATTTATGTTCTCGATCATCTAAGGTTATTATAGTTTCATTTTTTTCAGCTCTACGAACTATTATTTTTTTTATATTTTCGGCATCAAAAGCATGAAGGGGTTGTCCAATAGCCATCATTATATAATTAGTTATATCAACAATATTGTTTATAGGGTTTAAACCAATAGCCATTAATTTATTTTTTAACCAACTAGGCGATTCATCTATTTTAATATTATCTATTTTTAAAGCTAAATATTTTTTACATAAATTTTTAGCTTTTATTTCAACTTTAATATTTTCTATTGGATTTTTACTTTTTTTTATTTTTATTTTTTTTGTTTCATAATTATTTAATTTTTTATCAAATATAACGCTTAATTCTCTGGCTAAACCATAATGATTCCATAAATCAGGACGATTTGATAAAGATTTATTATCAATTTCTAAAATAATTTCATTTAGATTTAAGTATAAGCCAAAATCTTGTCCAATTTTAGCTTTATTATCCAATATCATTATTCCACTATGATCAGTTCCTAAGCCTAATTCATCAGCTGCGCATAACATTCCATTAGATTTTTCCCCTCTTATTACGGTTGGTTTTATTTCTAAACCGTTAGGTAATATTGCTCCTACTTTAGCCAAAGGAACTATTTGCCCAACAACAATATTAGGAGCTCCACATACCACTTCAATATTTTCTTTTTCTCCAGCATCAACTACAGCTAATTGAAGTTTATCAGCTTGAGGATGTTTTTTTATTTCTAAAATTTTAGCTACCACTACATTTTTAAACAAATCTTTTTGTTGAATTATTTTTTCTACTTCTACGGTATGGGTAGTTAATTTATTTTTTATATTTTCTGGATCAACGTTTGATAAATTTACATATTCGTTTAACCAGTTTAATGAAATATTCATATGATTAATTTATTTAAATATTTTAAAATTGTTTTAAAAATCTTAGGTCGCCACTATTTAATAGTCTAACATCGTCAATATTGTATTTAAGCATTACTAAACGATCTAAGCCAAAGCCAAAAGCAAAACCTGAATATTTTTCAGGGTCTATTCCAGTATTTTTTAAAACTTCAGGATGAATCATTCCACAACCTAAAACTTCTAACCAACCTGTGTGTTTACAAACTCGACAACCTTTTCCTTGACATAGAAAACAAGTATATTCACCATTACTTCCCGGTTCAACAAAAGGATAATATTTAGGTCTCATTCTTAATTTAGTGTTAGGACCATATAGTTTTTTGCCAACTGTTTCTAAAAAGTTTTTTAAATTAGAAAAATTAATATTTTCTCCAACCATTAAACCCTCTACTTGATAAAAAGTATGTTCATGACGAGCATCAGTGGCTTCATTTCTAAAACAACGTCCCGGCATAATAGCTTTAATTGGGGCTCCATATTTTTCCATAGCTCTTATTTGCATAGGAGAAGTTTGAGTTCTCATTATAGTATCATATTCACCGTCTTTATTCTTAGCATCTATGAAAAAAGTATCCTGCATTTCCCGAGCCGGATGATATTTAGGAAAATTTAGAGCTGAAAAATTGTAATAATCACTTTCTAATTCTGGTCCTTCTAAAACCATAAAGCCCATAGATGAAAACAATTCTTCTATTTCATTTCTGACTGTAGTAATGGGGTGAAGATGTCCTTTTTCTAATATTTCTCCCGGTAGAGTTGGATCAATTACTTCAGAATAATTGTTTTTATTAAATTTATTTTTAGTTTCTACTATTTTTTCATTTATCTCTTTTTTTATAGAATTAGCTAAATTACCAACCTCTTTTTTTAAATCAATATCTAAATTTTTTATATTTTTTAACAAAGAATTAAATTCACTCTTTCTACTCATGTATTTATCTTCTAATTCTTTTAATTCTTCATCTAATTCTATTTCGTTTAACCTCTTTATTATTTCATCTTTTATTTTTAATAGTTTTTCTTTCATATTGTTATTATTATTTTTTATTAATTAAGAGATATTCAATAATTGATAGGATGATTATAAGGATAAGGATGTTTAACCAGGAAAATATATGTTCGGCTAACATAAATAAAACAGTGGTGATTAAAAAAGAAAATAAAAATGATTGCCTAAAAGATGTTTTTACTAAATAAAAATCTAAGGTATTTTTTGAAAACTTTTTTCTTAGTAAAAAACCAATTAAAGCTATTGTTCCACTTAAAGATAGGAATAGAGAAAAATAAAAGAAAGCAAAACCAAACCAATTAGTAGTTTCTGGATTGATAGAATTTATTAACCAAATAAAAACAATCCATAAAAGTATAGTAAGACTAGACATGGCTAATAAATATTTTTTTAATGACATATTTTATATATTATTTTTTAATTTATCTAACTCTATTTTATAATTTTTTAATTTTTCTTGTTCTTTTTGAATCAATTCAGCTGGAGCTTTGGTAATAAAGTCATTATTAGCTAATTTCTTTTCAATAATACTTATCATTTTATTTAAATTTTCAATTTCTTTATTACGACGCATTTTTTCTTTTTCTTCATCTATGGTTCCTAGTAAATGAATTTCAATAGTTCCAATGTTTATTAAAATAATATTATTTTTATCTGAGTTAGTGTTATCGGAAATAAATTCAATTTCTGAAATACCAGTTTTTAAATTTTGAATAAGATGTTTTTGTTCTTTTATTAATAATTCTTTATCGCCAGCTATAATTACAGCCTTAATTTTTTTCCCAGGCTCTACTTTATTAATAAAACGAGCATTTCTTATACCTGTTATTATTTCCTTTATTAATTCAAAATTTTGTTCTTCGGAATCAAAGGAAATATTAATATCTTGAGGCCAAGAAGCAATCATTATAGTTTCTTTTTCTCCTAATTCTTGCCAAATAATTTCAGTTATAAAAGGAATAAAAGGGTGCCATAATTTTAAAATATTTTTTAGTATAAAAATTAATATTTTGTTATTGTTATCATTTTTTTCAAATTTTTTAGCTTCAATATACCAATCGGCTAAATCATTCCAGGTAAAGTCTTTTAATTTATCTCCAGCTAAAGCAAATTGATATTCTTGTAAATTTTTTCTTGTTTCTATTATTAAATTATTAAGACGATTCAATATCCATTTATCACTTAAACTTAAATTATTTTTATCATAATTATCCGATAAATCATCAGTATTAATTATTATGAATCGACTAATATTCCAAAGTTTGTTTATAAAATTACGATTACTAGCTACTTTTTCTTCGCTATAACGCATATCATTTCCGGGAGTATTGCCTATTAAAAGGGATAATCTTAAAGCATCAGTACCAAATTCTTTTATAACATCTAAAGGATCTATTCCATTACCTTTTGATTTACTCATTTTTTTACCATTTTTATCAAGTACTGTTCCATGAAGATAAACTTTTTCAAAAGGGATTTCATTTAAGGCAAAAAGAGACATAATAACCATTCTAGATACCCATAAAGTTATAATTTCATAACCAGTTTCTAACATTTGAGTTGGATGATATTTTTCCAAGTCATTTATTTTTTTATTATTTACAAAATTTTCTGGCCAACCTAAAGTTGAAAAAGTCCACATTCCAGAAGAGAACCAAGTATCTAAGGTATCTGGATCTTGAATCCAACCATCTTCTTGTGGTTTATCTCCAACATGAATATCATTATCTTTATACCAAACTGGAATTTGATGTCCAAACCAAATTTGTCGACTAATACACCAATCATGTAAATTAGAAGTCCAATCTATATATCTTTTAGTAAATCGATCAGGAATAAACTCTATTTGTTTTTTTTGAACTACTTCTAAAGCTTTTTCTTTTAAGGATTTACCATTTAAACGATCTAATTTTTTATCAACACTCACAAACCATTGTTTAGAAGGTAGGGGTTCAATAGGAGTATCACAACGATAACAAATTGATAAGTTATTATTTATTTCTTCTTCTTTTTTTATAAGATTTTGTTTTTTTAATTCTTCCACAATCATAGCTCTAGCTTGTAAAACAGTTTGACCAGAAAATTTTCCAAAATTTTCTTTTATTAATCCTTGTTCGTTTATAACTTTGATAGTAGGTAAATTATTTTTTTGAGCCATTTGAGAATCTATTATAGAATGAGCTGGAGTTACTCCTAAAGCTCCTGTTCCAAAATTCATATCCACACTTATATCACCTATTATTTTGATATTTAATTTTTGACCACAAAATTCAGTATTTATTGTTTGTCCAATATATTTTTTATATCGCTCATCTTTAGGGTTTACAGCCATAGCCGTATCACCTAATTTAGTTTCAGGACGAGTAGTGGAAATAGCAATTGGAAAATCTTTACTATATTTAAATGTATAAAGCTTAGCTTGTTGTTCTTTATATTCAACCTCATCATCAGCTAGGGTTGATTGACAGCGAGGACACCAATTAATTACTCTTTCACCTTGATAAATAACTCCTTCATTATACATATCACTAAACATTTTTCTTACAGCTTCTTGTCGTTTTTCGTCTAAGGTAAAGGCTTGACGACTCCAATCAAGAGAAGAACCCATTTTTTTTGTTTGATTTAATATAGTATTTTGAGTTTCATTTAGAAATTCCCAAACTTTTTCTAAAAATTTTTCTCGTCCTAAATCGTGTCTAGTTTTCTTTTCTTCTTTTAATAGTTTTTTTTCTACTACATTTTGTGTAGCTATAGCTGCATGATCAGTGCCTGGTATCCAAAAAGTTTTATAGCCGTTCATTCTATGGAATCTTATAAACAAATCTTCTATAGCCAACATTGAAGCATGACCAATATGAAGTTTAGCGGTAATATTAGGTGGAGGTAAAACCATAGTGTAATTTGGGGCATTTTCAGGTAAATTCAAATTATCAGGATTAAAATAACCAGATTTTTCCCATTTTTCGTATATAGTATCCTCCCATTCATTAGGATTATATGTTTTATTCATTTCTTTTTTCATCTTTTTTGTTTAAATTATAGTATTATCTTATCAAAATTAATATAGCTGGTCAATTGGTGTTGACTATTTTTTTAAATCAATATATAGTAGTTTATTAACATTTTTAAGGGCTAAAATGACTATAAATCAACAGTTTTTTAACTTAATAAAAAAATCAAATAATATTCTTATAAGTTTTCCTATTAATTGGAATGGAGATGCTATTTCAGCTTCTTTAGCTCTTTTTCTATTTCTAAAAAAAATTGGTAAAAACGTAGAAATTGGTGCGGAACAAATGAGAAAGACTGATAATTTTAAAATTCCAATGGAATCTTTTAAATTTTTACCATCTTTTTCTTCTATAAAAAATTCTTTAGAAAATCTAACTAAATTTATAGTTTCAGTAGATTTAAAAAATGCCAAAGTTAGTCAAATAAAATATGTTATAGAAAATAATAAACTTAATTTTATAATTTCACCTCAAGATGGATTTTTTACAGAAGAAGATATAAGTTCTAATATTAGTGGTTTTAAGTATGATTTAATTATTACCATTGATAGTCAAGATTTAGAATCGTTAGGTAAAATTTATGATAATAACATAGAATTTTTTTATAAAACTCCAATTATTAATATAGATCAAAGTCCAGAAAATGAAGAATTTGGGCAACTTAATATATTAGATTTAAAGGCTGTTTCGGTTACTGAAATAATATTTAGTTTAATGAATGATTATAACAAAAAATTAATTGATGAAGATATTGCTACTTGTTTATTAACGGGAATAATTTTTAGAACAAAAAGTTTTAAAACCCCTAATATTACTCCAAGAGTTTTATCTATAACTTCTAGGTTAATAGAAATAGGAGCTCGACGAGAAGAAATTGTAGCCAATTTATATCGATCTCGTAGTTTAAATACTTTAAAGTTATGGGGAAGAGTTTTAAATAATTTATCAACTAATGAAAATAATAGTATAATTTGGGCTACCTTATTTAAAAATGATTTTCAAATAACCAAATCTAGTGAAGAAAATTTACAAGATATTATTGACGAATTAATTATTAGTATACCAACAGCTAAAGTAATAATTATTTTTTATTCTTTAACTGAAATGTCAGTTTTAGAAAATCAATATTTATCTGATGAAGATAAAATTGACTTTTCTAATAAAACTTTAGTGGTTCATAATTCAAATGAAAATATTTTTAAAACTAATATAAGTGTTTGTTCGGTTAAAAACATTGATGCTTTAAATTTAATAAAAAATTTAAAACCAGAAGGAACTAAAAAAATAGCTCAAGCTACAGTTGATCGTCCAATTAAAGAGGTAGAGAAGGAGATTATTTCAAGTGTTAAAAAACAACTTGATAAAATATTTTAATAATGCTAATATTTTTATGGTTAAACCGAAATAATAACAGGAGACGGTGATTTTTTGTTTTTGGGTGTATAGCTCAGTTGGTTAGAGCGCTACGTTGACATCGTAGAGGTCTCCCGTTCAAGTCGGGATATACCCACTTGATTGAGCAAAAAAATTTTTGGGCATATAGCTCAGTTGGTTAGAGCACCGCCCTTATAAGGCGGGGGTCGATGGTTCAAGTCCATCTATGCCCACACTATGATAAATATATTTAAAAAAAATAAATCTAATTCTTATAAAATTCCAAATTCTAATGAACCAGAAGAACATTCTTTGATTTGGGCAGATACTGAATTATCGGAAGGACAATTATTAGTTGATGTTTATCAAACTCCAGAGGAAATAATAGTTAAATCTACTATGGCTGGAGTTAGGCCAGAAAATTTATCAATCTCTTTAAATAGGGATATTTTAACTATTAAAGGTAAAAGAGAATACGATAAAAGTATAAATGATAATGATTATTTTTTACGAGAATGTTATTTTGGTTCTTTTTCTCGGACTATAATATTGCCAGAAGAAGTAAATGAAAAAAAAATGGAAGCTATTTTGGAAAATGGAGTTCTAACTATAATTTTAAAAAAAACACATAAAGAACAGTCAGTTAAAGTAAAAATTAAAGAATAAAATATGGAAAAATCTTTTGTTGTTATTAAATTTTCTCAAGAAAATGTGGTTTTATATAATGAAGAACATAATAAAGAATTATTATGGCCAATAAGTTTTTTACCTCCGGATTTAAAAATTGGTGAAAAAATAAATTTTATTATAAGTTTAGATGATTTAGAAGCAGTTAACAAAAGAAAACAATCTGTTGATATTTTAAATGAAATATTAGCAGTTGAAGAAGACCACTAATAAAAAAATATAAGCTTGTATGAAAGATAAAACTAAAAAAACTATTTTTATAAGTTTGAGTATTATTTTATTCTTACTTATTTTTTTATTATCTTTCAATTATATATTTAATACTTTTTTTTCTAATCAAATTTATCCCAATGTTTATTTTAATAATATAAATATGGGAGGTTTAACCAAGGAAGAAGCCGCTAAAATTATTAGCGAAAAAATACAAGTTTTTGAAAATAGTGGAATAAAAATAGAGTTAAAAAATCGTCAAATAATTTGGCATAACACAGTTTCTTCTTTTGATCCAGATTTAGCCTATCAATCAGTAGTGTTTAATGTAGATTCTAGTGTTGATAAAATGTATTTATTAGGTCGTCAAGGAAATATAAAAGATATTTTTTTTAAATTAAAATCTTTATTCTTAAAAACTCAAATTGGAGTTGATTTTTTAATTGAGAAAGAAATTTTATCAAAATTTTTAAATGATAATTTTTCTGATTTAACAGTTTTAGCCAATGATGCCAAATTAAGTTTTGTTGAAGAAAATGGCAAGATAGTTTTCTTTATTACTCCAGAAAATTCTGGAAAAGAAATAGATTTTAATATCTTTTTTAAAGACATGGAAGAAAATATAAAGAATTTAAAGACTGATACCATAGAATTAAGTTTGGTTGATAAAATTCCGACTATTATTAAAGACAATGTTGTTGGTATTGAAAATGAGGCTCAATTATTATTAGAATTAATTCCTAAAGAATTAATTTATGAAGAAAAAAATAAAACATTTATAATTGATAATAAAACTTTTGCTTCGTGGCTGTGTTTAAAAAACAAATTTTTTCAAGATAAAATTATTGGAGTTGAAATATCTTTATCTGATGAAGAAATTTCTAAATATTTTGATGAAAAAATTAAAGATGAAGTTAACCAAGAACCAATTCTTCCAAAATTTGAATTTAAAGATAATAAAGTTACATCTTTTGAATCTGGTAAAGATGGTTTAAAAATTAATTATGAACAAAGTATAAAGAATATAAAAGAAGCTTTTGAAAAACGAAATATGGACAAAATTCCTCTGTTGGTAGAAATTGATCCTGTACCAAAAATTGATAGTATTAATGAATTAGGAATAGA
>CAYYXD010000020.1:8115-13339 GCA_964475575.1 uncultured Gammaproteobacteria bacterium | reverse complement strand
TTTCTATTCCATCTACTGTTTTTGCTTCTAATTTGTTTAATTCTTCTTTATCTTATGAATTAAGAGGTTATTTTTTAATTCAAGTTGATAATCATGGTCAATCTTGGTATGTTGATTTAAACAATGGTTTAAGATATAAATTAGTAAAAGATTCTTCAGCTTGGCAATTAGTTCATGACTTTGGTTTAGGTATTTCTCACTCTAATCTGGAAAAAATTCCTGTGGCGGTTAATGAAAGATTAATTAAAAATGATAGTGATCAAGATGGTTTAGATGACAGTTTGGAAAAAGCTATAGGAACTGATCCTTTTAAAAGTGATAGTGATGGCGATTTATATAGCGATGATTTAGAAATTTTAAAACATTTTAATCCTTTAGGATCTGGTCGTCTTTCAATTGATTCTAAATTATCTTCTAAATTAGCCGGACAAATATTATTAGATGTTGAAAGAAATGGGGAGGCTTGGTATGTTAGTCCTAAAGATAATTTAAGATATTATATTTCCGATTATCAAGATTTATTTCAAATGATTTCCATTGTTGGATATGGAATTAATTCTACTAGTTTAAATTATATAGCTGACAGTGCTTCTATAGAAAATATAAATGATAAAAGTATTAAAGTTGATATTGGAAAAAATCAACGCTTGTATTATTTTTTATCTGGTGTTCAAATAGGGTCTTTTCCAATTTCGTCTGGTAAATATTCTACCCCAACTCCTAAAGGTAATTTTAAAATAATTAATAAACATCGTTTGGCCTGGTCTTCTTATGGTTTATGGATGCCTTTTTGGTTGGGTTTAGAAACAGGAAAATTCGGTTTTCATGAATTACCTATTTGGCCCAGTGGTTATCGTGAGGGAGCTAATCATTTAGGTGTAGCCGTTTCCCATGGATGTATTCGTTTAGGAATAGGTCCAGCTGAATTCCTATACAATTGGGGTGAAATTGGAACTCCGGTGAATATTTATTAGAATTATTATAATCTCTTGTATTTACAAATTATAATATCTCTGATAGAGTAAATAAAGTTAAGTTATATTTATAATGTAATTTGATAATATAATTAATAAAAAATATTATGGGAAGTTTTAATCGAGGAGGTAATAGAAGAAGTTTTGGTAATAATCGTGATCGTGGTGGAAGAAGAGAAAGACCTGAAATGCATCAAGCTATTTGTGCTGAATGTGGAAAAAAATGCGAAGTACCTTTTAGACCAACAGGTGATAAACCAGTCTATTGTAGTAATTGTTTTGAAAAACAATCTGGTGAAAATCGTTTTAATAAAAGATCTTCAGATCGACATTCTAATCGTCCAAATTTTGGTGATAAAAGAATGTATAAAGTTATTTGTGATAAATGTCATAAGGAATGCGAGGTACCATTTAAACCAAGTAGTGATAAACCAGTTTATTGTGATGATTGTTTTGGTAAAAATGAAAAATTCAAAGATCAAAAAAATGAAGATCAATTTGAAATTTTAAATGTTAAACTTGATAAAATTTTAAAATTATTATTACCTAATGAAGAAAAATTAAGTGAGAAAAAAGTTGAGAAAAAGATAATTGATTTAAAGAAGCCTGTTGAAAATAAAAAGAATAAAGTTGAAAAAAAAGTTGTAGCTAAGAAACCCGTAAAAAAAGTGATAATAAAAAAGAAAAAGAAATAATTTTAATAAAATAAAATATACAAAAAGTGATTTTAAAAGGTCTCTTTTTTGTTGGTGTAAAAGTTATTTTACCATATTCTTAATAATATGTCTATACTTCTATTGTTTTTACCCTATTTTTATTGATTAAAAATAGTATTGACAAATATTATTAATAGTAGTATAATACTTAATTGTGATAAAAAATATTTTTAAACCCTTTAGGGGGTTTATTATTTTGGAGAATAAAATTTGTAATTTTTTATGAAAAGCGTCAAAAGTTCAAAAAAATATACAATAGGAGAAAAAAGCAAGTTAAAAAGGAAATATACTTTAATGACTGTTTTTATTTTTTCCTCTATTTTTTTAGTGTTTATCAGTAAATCCATTTTTGCCAATACTGATAATATTCTTTTATATATTTATGGAGTTTTAGTTACTTTTGTATTGTTTCTTACTCTTTATTACGCTTTTTTTAAATATCAAGATCCAGCTATTTTGGCGGAGATAAAAGAAAGAGAAGATTTGGAAAAGGGTATAGAACCAAAGTGTCCTTTAGTTACTTTGATGGTGGCTGTTTATAATGAAGAAAGCATTGTGGAACAATGTATAGCATCTTTGATTTTACAAGATTATGATAATAAAGAAATAATAATTGTTGACGATGGTAGTACTGATAATACTCCAAAGATTCTTGATCAATATACTAATGAAAAAAATGTAAAAGTTATTCATCAAGTTAACGCTGGAAAAAAAAGAGCTCTGGGACAAGCCATGAGAGAATCTAATGGTAGTATTTTTATATTTACCGATAGTGATTCTATCTTAGCCAAAGATGCTGTTTCTAGAATAGTTAAAGTATTTAATCTTTATCCAGATGTCGGTGGAGTAAGTGGTCATTTTCGTCTAAAAAATTCAAAAAAAAATATTCTTACCAAGGCTCAAGATTCTTGGGTTGAAGGACAATTTTCAATTCGTAAAGCTTTTGAAAGTTGTTTCGGAGCCGTAACTTGTGTTTCAGGTCCCTTGGCCGCTTTTAGAAGGGAATCTATATATAATTTTATACCAGCCTGGGAAAAGGATAGTTTTTTGGGTCAAGAATTCAGATTTTCCACGGATAGAACTTTAACCGGTTTTTTATTAGGTAATAAATATATTGGTCCAAAACTTAAAAAGAAATTTGCTGATGAATATTGCGTAAAATCAATTAACTATCCCGAAAAAGATTGGAAAGTAGTTTATGCTAAGTCGGCTAAATCTTGGACGGTCTTACCCGATAATATGAAATCTTTGACTAGACAACATATCAGATGGAAAAAGAGTTTTTTACGCAATATATTTTTTACCGGATCTTTTTATTATCATAAACCCATTATTCCAGTTTTTGTATATTATCTACATATTTTGTTTGTATTGGTTGGACCATTTATTACTTTTAGGCATTTAATATACATGCCCTTGAACGGAAATATTTGGTCTCCTTTCTGTTATTTATTTGGTATTATGTTTGTAGGATTTATTTTCGGTTTTGCTTATAAAATCGAAAATGAAAACTGTCATCTTTGGATGTATCGTCCGTTTATGAGTTTATTATCAACTTTATATTTATCGTTTTTAATATTTATTTCCGTTTTTACTATAAAAAAAATGGTTTGGCATAGAGATTAATTATATGAAAAAAAATTTACGTATAGTTGAATATTTAGTAGTCTTATTTATTTTATTTCTTTTTTCAGTTGTAATCGGAAAATATATATCTAGCGGATTCGGAAGTTATATCTCCGATTATTATATAGAAACAAAATATGAGATAAGTCGAATATGGGACAATAGTTTTGGAAAATGTGATGGAAACAAAGAAAAATTTTTAATAGAAGGTGGTTATATTTGCGAAACCTTAGAAGAGAGAAATTTGGCTGATTCAGAATACAAAAAAATATTTGAAACTTATCCGTTATCAGTTGATGGTAAAGAAGTTATATATTCATTTTTGGATGAAGGTGATTTAAGTATAGCTGATAAGATGTTAAATGATGTTTATGATGTTGACAGCAATCGTTATCAGCCGGTTTATTTAGAAGATATTACTTGGATTGAAGATCCTTACGACCAAAATTATTGGCGTTTGCTTTTTTATAGTTTGCGTCCCACTAATAACCTTATTTATGCGTGGAAAGAAACCGATGACGATCGTTATAGAAAAAAACTTGAGGAAATTATTGATAGTTATTTGACCGATGGAATTAACAAAGAAGAAACTTGGTCGGATAATCATGCTGTCGCTTTCAGAGCTATGGTTTTAACCAATGTTTGGTGGAAATTAAGGGAAGAAAAAGCTTTATCTTATGATCTAAATAATAAACTTTTGGAAGGTATAAAGAAACATGGCGATTATCTTTTTGACGATAATCATTATGAAGCTAATTATAATCACGGTATTAATGAAGCTGCGGCTTTGCTAGTGATGGCGGAAAATTTTCCCGATTTGACCGGAGCTTTAGAATGGAAACAAAAGGCCATTAAACGTTTAGCTAACAGCGCTACCGATTTAATAGATAAAGATGGTTCTTTAATAGAAAATTCCCCTTATTATCAATTTTATGTGTTGAGTAAATATGCTGAAATAGAAAGTTATTCGAAAAGATATGATGTTAAAATATCCGATGATTTTTCCTCGGTTGTAAAAAAAATGGTTGATTATTCTTTGTATTTGATAAAACCCGATTTATCGGTTCCTTTGGTGGGAGCTTCTATTGCTACTAATGTTCATCTTAATAAAATTTTTAAGCTTTTAATTAATGATAATTCTGAGTTTTATTATGCTATAACTCAGGGGAAGAAAGGAACGAAGCCTAAATCCAGAAATATTTTTTTTGAGAATGCTGGAAAAACAATAATGAGAAGTTCTTGGGGAGATGAAAGTAATTTTTCCAATCAAACTTATTTGTTTTTTAATATCGGAGCTTACAGAACTACTCACAGTGATTATGATGCTTTAAATTTTATTCTTTATTCCAAGGGTCGGGATCTTATTGTTGATTCTGGATTATATTCTTATGAAAAAAGTGAACTAAAAAGTTATTTTAACGGTACTTTAGCTCATAATACCGTAGTGGTTGACGATAAAGATCAATTTGCCGGAGCCGTTTCCAAAGGTGATTTCTATGAAGATGGCAATATTGTTCAGCAATCTGCCAGCCATGATTTGTATTTGGGGGTAAGTCATTATCGTAATATTTCTTTAATCGGCAGTGATGATGTATTTATAGTGGATAAATTGGCTTCTGATGAAAATCATGATTACAAACAAATGTTTCATTTGGCCTCCGATTTATCTTTTACTCAAGATGGAACAACTCTTTATGTAACCGATAGTTCGGGCCAAGATGTGATGCAAATAAAGCAAGTGGCCGTTTCCGACAACTCTTCATTGAATATTGTTTCCGGGCAAGAAAATCCTCTTGAGGGTTGGTGTTCAAATAAGTATGAAGAAAAAGAACCCTGTGATTCAATATCATATAGACAACAGGGAACAGAAGCTTTTTATTTCACCCATATTCATATTGGAGTCAGAGA
>CAYYXD010000020.1:3764-8015 GCA_964475575.1 uncultured Gammaproteobacteria bacterium | reverse complement strand
GGCGGAAAAATGTATGAACAAGAAGATTATTTGCCGATTCTCGGTTATCACCATGTTATAGATGATGATCAAATTATACAATATCCAGAATCACAAATTAAACTCAGTGATTTTTCAGCTCAAATGGATTATTTCAACGATACTTTAGGTTGTCGTTGGTATACTTTTTCGGATATCATGGAAAATTATGTTTTACCCGGGAATAAAATTCCTGAATTGACCTGTGTTATAAATTTTGATGATGGTCGGGAAAACAATTATTCCAATGCTTTTCCAGTACTGGAAAGAGAAGGGATAAAAGGAAGTTTTTATATAATTACCGGCAGTGTTGGAAAAGGTACTTATATGAATTGGGAACAAGTTGATGAATTGTACGCAAAAGGCAATGAGATAGGATCTCATACCATCGGTGGTGGTAGTTTGGAAGCCTTTTTTGGAGACAATGAAGAAATAGACAGGCAAATTGAAGCTTCTAAAATAATATTGGAACAACATGGTTTTGGTGAAGTAAAAACTTTGGCTTATCCTTTGGGAGTTTGGAATGATTATGTGGTGGAAAGCGTAAAAAAGGCCGGCTATATAGCCGCTCGTGACACTTCTCAAGATAATACTTGGCGAGACACTCGTTCAACTACCGTCAGTTTTGATCCGGAATATATTTGGCATATGCATTACTATAAACCAGAAAAAGATACTCCAGAAGCGTTAGCCGGTAGAGTATGGTATAACGGTTGGTGGCAATTTGAAGAAGGTTATAGAATTAACAGTGATTTGAATGATAATATAGTGGATCGTTCCAGTGATACACCTACTCCAACCAGTTTCGGTATGGTTTCTTTACCTGATAAAGGCGATAGTATTTCCAATAAATTTATAGTCAGAAATCAAGGTTATTATAATATTGAGGTTTTTATGGCTACCACCATTTCAACTACTTCTACTACCTCAAATTTTAGTATAAGCTTAGATAAAAAAAATATTCCAATAGAAGATTTAAGTATTAACGAAAGTAGTTGTATAAAAATAGGTAGATATAATTATTGTCTTTATAATTTCGGTATTGGTTTAGGATCTGGAACACATACTATTACCGTGAAAACGGAAATTGACAATGTTATGCTTGACAAATTTAGGATGTATCGTTGGTTAACTAAATCTAAAGGGTATAATATCAAGATTACAGAAATTTCAGAGGAAGAAGAAATGACAATTAATAATTCTTCAAGCAAACAAGTAAAATTAATTATTTCTAAAAATAAATATGAAAATGAATTTTCATTAAAAAATATTTTTATTGATATATGGGAATATATTAAAAATATGTTAAGTTTTAATCAAGATTAATTTGATATTTTTTAATATAATATAATTTATAAATATTAAATATATTTTTAAAATGGGTATTTAATCCATTTTTTTTGAAGTTTTTTTATAACGTTGCGTATTAAGAATTGAGGGCCTTTATATTTAATAATTAACTTAACTTTTAATCATTATTAGATCAATGTTTTGATTTAACTGGTTAAAAGCTTTTCAGATTATGAATGATAAAAGAAACAAAAGGATTAAAAAAATAAAGAAAATTTTACCAGGTTTTGGTTTGGCTATTTTTATTCCTCTTATTTCTATGGCCGCTGGTAATACTGTAGATAATTTTATTGGTAAAAATGGTAAAACTAATAGTAATTTATCAGAATTAACTGATGAACAAAAAGCTACTATTAATACTGAACGAGAAGCTAAGCAAGCTGAAATGGAAACTAAAATGGAGGCTATAAAATCGGCTGTTATTTCTTCTAATTATGATGCTTGGTTAGAGGCAATTGGCAGTGATAATAAATTGGCTGAAAAAATAAATTCTGATAATTTTTCTAAATATGTTGAGGCATACAATCTTCAAGAACAAGCCAAAAATATTTTATCTGAATTAGGATTGGAAGGTGAATGTATAATGATGGGAAAAAGTAATATAGGTGATCATGATGACAATTTTGGGCATAATCGTCCGAATAATAAAGGGATAATTCCCTTTGATGAATAATAAATAATAATTAACATTATTAATCATATTGAACTGATATCTTAAAAAAATAAATTGTGTTAAAAAATGACGACCCTCGGGTTGTTGTTTTTTTATATTTTCATTATTTTCTCTTTTTTGTTATAATTGTTTATATAAGTAATTAATTTTTTTTATGAGTAGAATATCAAAAAATGAATATTATATGAATATAACCAAAGAGGTGGCCAGTCGGTCCACTTGTTTTAGGGCTCATCACGGAGCTATTATAGTTAAAGAAGACCAAATAATTTGTACTGGCTACAATGGTTCTCCTAGAAAAACCAAGGATTGTTTAGAGAGAAATAATTGTTTACGTGATGAATTGAATATTCCTTCAGGTCAACGTTATGAAATGTGTCGCAGTGTTCATGCTGAACAAAATGCCATTATTAATGCCGCTCGTTCTGGTACAAATCTATTAGGTGGAACTTTGTATTTATACTCAGAAAAACTTGATTCTGATGGTAATAGTAAAATCATTGAAGCCTTACCTTGTTTTATTTGTAAAAAAATGATTATTAATGCCGGTTTAGAGAAATTGGTGTCCAATACTCCGGGGGGATTAAAAATTTACGAAATTTCTGATTGGGTTGATGATTGGAAAAAGAATGATTTAATAGATGATGTTTTAGTTTACGGAGAAAAAATTAAAAAATAATTGATATAAATTTTTATGAAAATATCTTTTCATGGGGCTTGTCGGGAAGTAACCGGTTCTTGTATTTTAATAGAAACTGATAAGGTAAAATTTTTAGTTGATTGTGGGATGTTTCAAGGAGAAGATTATGCTACTAATCGTAATTTTGAACCTTTTGATTTTAATCCAGAATCAATAGATTTCCTTCTTTTAACCCATGCTCACATTGATCATTCAGGACGAATTCCTAAATTGTATAGAGATGGTTTTCGTGGTGAAATATATTGTACTGGAGCTACTAGAGATTTAACTCAATTAATGTTAGCTGATTCAGCTCGGATAATAACAATTGAATCTCAGGCAGCTAGAAGAGAACCTTTTTATTCCGAGGAAGATGCAGCTAAAGTTATGACTTTATTTGAAGAATTACCATATAATGAAGAAATAGTTATTAATGATGGAATAAAGGTTAAATTAAAGAATTCTGGACACGTTTTGGGTTCTTGTTTTTTTGAAGTTTGGATAAAAGAAGAAAAAGAAAAGGAAAAGAAATTAGTTTTTTCTGGTGATTTGGGAGATTCTTCGGCTAGAATTATACGAGATTTAGATGTTTGTAATGGAGCTGATATAGTTTTTACTGAATCAACCTATGCCGGTGTTACTCATGAATCACGAGATGAAGGTTTAAAAAAGATAAGGGAGGCGATTATAGATTGTGTTAATAGTAAAGGTGTTTTAATGATTCCTATTTTTGCTTTAGAAAAAGTTCAAGAAATATTATATGAATTAAATAATTTGGCTGAGAATAAAAAAATTCCTTATGTTCCGATATTTTTAGATAGTCCTTTGGCTATAAAATCAACCGCTGTTTATCATGATTATCAATATTTATATGATAATGAATCTATGAAATTAATAGTATCAGGTGATGATTTATTTAATTTTCCAGGTTTGAAATTTACAGCCACTTCACAAGAATCAAAACAAATAAATAACATTCCAGCTCCTAAAGTGGTGTTAGCCGGAAGTGGTATGTGCACCGGAGGACGAATTATATATCATTTAAAATTTAATTTAAGTGATCCTAAAAGTCAGGTGTTTTTAGTTTCTTATCAAGTTCCAGGATCTTTGGGTCGTAAACTTTTACGAGGTGATAAAACTGTAAACATTGAGAATACCGTAGTTCCGGTTAAAGCTAAAATTTCGGTTATTAATTCTTATTCAGCTCATGCCGATCATAACGCTATTTTAAGTTGGCTAAAAAAAATAAAAGAACCGAAACCTAAACATATTTTTGTTATTCATGGTGAAGAAGAAGCTAATAATATTATGGCCAAAGAAATTTCTAAAAAAATAAAGAGCAATGCCATTATTCCTGAATACAATCAAATTTATGAATTTTAATTATAAATAATAATATGAAAAAATTAATTTATAGACCTTTTTTAATAATTTTAGTTTTAATTTGTTTAGCAGCCTTATTTTTACTATTTAAACCGTTTATAATAGAAATAATAATTGCTACGGCTATTGTTTCTGTTTTTTATAATTG
>CAYYXD010000020.1:0-3664 GCA_964475575.1 uncultured Gammaproteobacteria bacterium | reverse complement strand
AGCGGAACATCAGCCTTTGTAAAGGGAACAACTAATTTTATTTTTTCTTTAGTTATTATAGTCTTAACTATGTTTTTCTTTTTTGTTGAAGGAAAAAATTTAGCTAAAAGAGTAATAGCTTTATCTCCTTTACCAAATAATTATGATTTAGAAATTATTAGAAAATTTAGGGCGGTTAGTCGGACAACTTTTATATCGGTATTTGTTACGGCTTTTATTCAAGGTCTTTTGGGTAGTTTGGGATTTTTAATAATTGGTTGGCCCTTTGTATTTGTTTTTGTTATTATGGCTTTTTTATCCCTTATCCCTTATATAGGTTCATCTATTTTTTATGTTCCAGCCGGAATTTACCTTATTTTAACCGGTCAAATTTGGCAGGGAATATTTATCTTAGCTTGGTGTTTCTTGGTAGTAAGTAATATGGATGAATTAATCCGAGCCTATATCATAAAGGGCAAGGCTGAAGTTAATCCAATTTTCGTTGTTTTTTCCATTATTGGCGGAATAGCCCTATTTGGATTTTGGGGAGTTATAGTAGGTCCTTTAATTATTTCTTTAGCGGTTACTATCTTCCATTTATATGAATTGGAATATGATGGTAGTTTGGAAAAATAAATAATATAGTTAAATATGAAAAATAAGTATCTAAACATTATTTTATTGTTTTTAATTATTATCTTAAGTATTTTTTTTATTATTTTTAATTTTTATGTAATAAATGAAAAGAAATATTTAAAAAAAGAAATGATTGATGATTTTAAGAGAATAGGTGATGATCGTGGTCGTTTTTTAAGTTTATTATTAAATGAAAATGATTCTTATCCTGATAATGAACAAGTAATGACTGATTATACTAAGGAAATTAAGTTTTTGTTTTTTGGAGATTTAATGTTAGATCGTAATGTGAAGAATAAGATTGATAAATACGGTTTAGATTATTTATTAGAAGAATTAAAAAATACCAATTTTACTTATGGTTATGATGTAATAGCTTGTAATTTAGAGGGAACGGTAAGTGATGGTGGACAACATTATCTACCTGATAATCTTTATGATTTTGCTTTTGCCCCAGAATTAATTAGTCAATTAAAAAACTATTATTTTAATTATTTATCGGTAGCCAATAATCATTTATCAGATCAGGGTAATAGAGGAATAGAAGAAACCTATAAAAATTTAAGTTCAGAAAATTTCTATTATTCTGGTTGTCGTGATGCTTTTTTATCACCTTCTACAACTTCAACTGTTATTTCTTGGGGTGATTCGATGCCGATTTTAAATGAAGCTAACTGTTCGGATATTATTTTAAAAATAAATGGACAGAAGGTGGCTATGCTAAGTATTAGTGCTGTCTATGAAGAAATTGATCAAGAAGAAATATTAAATAGAATAAAAAAATTAAAATCAGAAAGTGATTGGTTAATAGTTAATTCTCATATTGGTATTGAATATCAAACTTTATCTAGTAAAAAACAAAGAGATTTATATCGGGCCATGATTGATGCTGGAGCTGATGCTATTATTGGTCATCATCCTCATGTGGCTCAAGAATATGAAATATATAAAGAAAAACCAATTTTTTATTCCTTAGGTAATTTCATATTTGATCAATATTTTTCAGCCGAAACTCAAAGTGGTTTAGCTATTGCTCTAATTTTTAAAGTTGATAAAAGTATTGATTTTAATGTTTATCAAATAAGAACTGATGGTAGTAAATTGATAGAAATAATAAAAATTGAGAAAACCCTTTAAATATTGCTATATTTTTTAAAAATGCTATAATATATACATAAAACAATAATTAATTCTTTTTCGATTAGTTATTACAATTAATTAATTTATAAATTGACGTTGGATAATTTTTAAAATTATTTCCGGGTCAATAAAAAAAATTATGACAAAAGCACAATTAATGACTACTTTAGCCGAAAAAACTGGCTTAAGTAAGAAGGAAGTTGTAAACTTCATGGAAACATTAACCTCCATGGCTTACAGCGAAGCTAAAAAAAATGGCGAATTTGTTTTACCTGGTTTTGGTAAATTAGTTCGTTTGGATAGAAAAGCTCGAATTGGACGAAATCCAGCAACTGGGGAACAAATTAATATTCCTGCTAAAAAAGTTGTTAAATTTAAAGTTGCAAAAGCAGCTAAAGATGCTATTTTGTAATAACAAATCGTTAAGAGTTTATAAAACAAAAGCGACCCCTGCGGGTCGCTTTTGTTTTTATTTAGTTGGTATAGTTTTTTTAAATTTTTCTACATATTGACCTAGACCACAGTGATAAAATTTATTTCTTAATTTAGCATTGTCATGAGTGAATTCTATTAAGGAATAAAGACGAATAGCATAACGATTACCACTAACCTTATACTTTAGCTTTTTGTTTTTTATAGCTCGACGAATAGTTTTAGCATCAATACCACCTAGCTTAGCTGATTCTGAAACTGATAACCAAATCTGCCGATCTTTTTTCTTATCGGTTTTTACCTTTATTTCATTATTATTCTTTTCTTTATTCATAGTAGTATTAGTTTTATTATATGTTACAAAAGGGGATTTAATTTGTCAAACTAATACTTGTTTTTTGTTTTAGCTTATGATAAAATATTCTCATAAGTATAGAGTGAAAACTCTATAATATATTATTTTTTAAAGGTATTTGGCTAAATGACTAATATTTTTGTTTTATTTTTTAGAATGAAACAAAAAAGATAAGTTCAATAATTTTTTAATAACATGAATTTTAATATAATAGAAAAATTTAAAGATAGAAATTTACAAGATCGTTTAAAGAATAAGGATCAAGTGGCTTTTGAAGAACTATATAATACTAATGCCGACGATATTTACCGCTTCATATATTTTAAGATAGGGAAGAAAGATGAGGCTGGAGATTTGTCATCCTTGGTTTTTTTAAAGACCTGGGAATATATTCAAAAGAATAAAATTGATCAAAATAGAACATTAAGAGCTTTGATTTATAAAGTGGCTCGTAATGTTGTTATTGATTATTATCGTGAAAAAAGACCGGATAATATTTCTATTGATGATGAAGAGAACAAGGTTGATGTGATTGATGATAAAAATAATATATTGATTGATGCGGAAATTAAGAATGATTATGATGACTTAATGTCTAAGGTTATGGAATTAAAAAATGAATATCGTGAAATTCTTATCATGCGTTTTGTTAATGAACTATCTTTAGATGAAATAGCTGATGTTACCGGAAAGAAGAAAATAAATATTAGAGTTATCTTACATAGGGCCATCACTGCTTTAAAAGAAATGACCGAGAAAGGTAAACCAGTGAAAAAAGCTAGAACCCCAGGGAAGATAAATGTTTCTAGAGTAGTAAAAAAAATAAAAAAATAATGCATTAAGATATTTAAACAGGTATTATGTTCTAATACCTGTTTTTTATTTTAAATTGACAAAAAATTGGTGTTTTAAATGGTTTTCCTACAAAATTTTGTAGGATATTGACTTTTATCGTCAAAAAATATACCAAATTAAAATATTAGGACAAGGTTATGTTTTAATATGCCGTACATATATGTACAGTATAAATGATTTGAAAAATTGACAAATAGAAAAAAATTTGCTAGCATATAAAAGTATTAAATATTATTACTCATAATATTTAATGAAACAGGCGTCGCC
>CAYYXD010000019.1:0-13714 GCA_964475575.1 uncultured Gammaproteobacteria bacterium | reverse complement strand
ATAAAAAAGAATTGCTTTTAAACAATTCTTCTTTAATATATTTTAAAAAATATTTTTAAACTCCATCATAATCTCTCATAGTAATCTGAGCTTCAATTTGTTTAACTGTTTCAATAACTACTGATACTACGATAAGTAAACTGGTTCCTCCAATAGATAAAGCAGCTACTCCAGTAAAATATTTTAAGATTAAAGGTAAAACAGCAATTAAAGCTAAAAAGATAGAACCAGTTAATAGTATACGATGACTGATGTATGATAAATATTCACTAGTAAATCTTCCTGGTCTAATTCCCGGAATAAAGCCTCCTTGTTTTTGAAGATTCTCGGCTATTTGATCTGGCTTGAAAATTATTTCGGTATAGAAATAAGTGAAACCTACAACTAATAAAAAGTAGGTTATGCCATAGAATAATTGATTATTAAATAAATTAACAAACCAAGTAGCAGCATTAGCTAACCAAGCTGATTTAGCTGAAACAAAAAATTGAGCAATCATACTAGGAAAAACAACAACTGAAATAGCAAAGATGATTGGAATAACTCCAGCTGAATTAACTCTCAAAGGTAAATGAGTTGATGTTCCTCCGAAAGCTCTATTGCCTCTTATTTGTCTAGCATATTGTACTGGAATATTTCTTTGTCCTTCGTTTATAATAATAACTCCAACAATAGTTATTATAGCTATAATTGCAAAACCTAATAACATATATACTTGTGATAAATCAAAAGTAATTAATATTTGTTGAACAGCTGAAGGTAAAGCGGCAATAATATTAGCAAAGATTAAAAGAGATATTCCATTACCAATCTTTTTCTCAGAAATTAATTCACCTATCCACATTAAGAAAATAGTTCCAGCAGTAACAGTTATAATTATTGAGAATAAATCAAAAAATCCAATATTACCTAATATAGCTGATGATGAT
This sequence comes from uncultured Gammaproteobacteria bacterium, assembly GCA_964475575.1. Lineage (GTDB taxonomy): Bacteria > Patescibacteriota > Patescibacteriia > Patescibacteriales > UBA12465. Next base: position 12,785 of record CAYYXD010000019.1, on the reverse strand, counting down.
CGACGAAGTAAAGTAATCATTCCGTAAGCTTGAATCATAGCCAAAGGAACAGTGGCCCATCTAGTCCAAGAATTGATTTTTTGTCTTCCAGCTTCTTCTTTTTGCATTTCTTCTAATTTAGGAACTACCATACCTAATAATTGAAATATAATAGACGAAGTAATATATGGACCGATACCCATCATAACAATAGAAAAATTATCCATACTTCCTCCAGAAAATATATTTAACATTCCTAAAATTTGATTAGAAGAAAATATTTGTTTTAAAGCTGCTAAATCTACTCCTGGAACTGGAATATGAGCAAATAAACGAAAAATAGCCAACATTAAGAAAACGAATAAGATACTATTTCGTAAATCTCTTATTTTCCAAATTTTTGTTATTTTTTCAATTATGTTCATATTTTATTATTTATTTTCAATTTGTTTTTTAACACTTTCACTAAATGAAACATTTTCAAATTTTAATCCTTTAGGAATTATTATATCCTTACCTAAAATCTTTACAGCAATATCTTTTTTATTAACCAATTTCTTTTCAAATAATGTTTGAAGACTAACTGTTTCATTATCTTTAAAATATTTATTAATTTGAGAAATATTAACCACCTGCTTTTTAGCTTGTAGAGATCTAAAACCACGATTTTTTGGAAGTTTTAATAAACTTTGTTTCATACCTAATCTCTTTAACTTTTCTCGGCTAACTCCCGCTCTGGCCTTTTGTCCCTTTAAACCTTTACCACTATAATTTCCTTTTCCAGAAGAATTACCACGACCAAGTCTCTTGCCTTTTTTTATAATACCTGAACTTTTTTTTATATTACTTAATGAAATAGCCATATATTTATATTATATTACTTATATTATTTTTATCTTCCTTAACTATTTTCTCCACTTTCTTTTCATTATTCTTTACTGTTAAACCTCTTAAACTTTTCAAAGCTAAAATAGTACATTTAGCATTATTAACTTTATTATTGGTTCCTAAAATTTTACTAGTAATATTGTTAATACCAGCCAAATCCAAAATAACTCTAACCACTCCTCCGGCTATAACTCCTCTACCTTGAGCAGCTGGTTTAATTAATATTTTAGCTGAACCAAATTTATTTAAAACAGCATGAGGAATAGTATCATTAACTATCGGTACAGTAATAACATTCTTTTTTGCTTTATTAACCGCCTTATTAACAGCCAAAGTAACATCAGCTCCCTTACCTAAAGCTATTCCAACTCGTCCTTTTTTATCTCCAATTACTATACAAACTCTAAAGCTCATTCTTTTTCCACCCTTCATAACACGAGTAACACGAGCTACATCTAAAATTCTTTGTTCAAATTCTTCTTTAGGTCGTTCTCCAAATTTTTTTCTACCAGCAAAATCTTTTTTCTTTTTAAAATTAGAATTTGGTTTATTTATTGAGTTTTTTTCCGAAACTGATTCTTTGTTCTCAGTTTCCACCTTTTTTTCCTCTGACATAATATTTTTTTATTTTATATTTAAAAATTAAAAGATTAATCCTCCCTCTCGAGCTCCATCAGCTACCGCTTTAACTCGTCCATGATATTTATATCCTCCTCGATCAAAAACAGCTGAAGTAATTTTCTTTTCTACTGCCTTTCCAGCTAAGATTTTACCTAATTTAAAAGATTGATCTATTTTTTTATCTTTATTATCTTTTTCTATTTCTTTTATTCCGGCGCTAACTAAAGTTTTTCCACTAACATCATCAATTAATTGAATATACATACCTTTATTGGAACGAAAAACACTTAAACGAGGTCGGTCTTTAGTACCTTTTATAGTAGAACGTATTTTTTTATGACGTCTAGCTAATTTTTTATTTTTTTCTTCTATTCTTTTCATATTTTAAAATATTAATTATTTAGCAGCTGCTTTTCCTGCTTTTCGTCTAATTATTTCATTACTATATTTAATTCCTTTTCCTTTGTATGGTTCAGGTTTTCTATATTTTCTGATTTGAGCGGCTACTTCTCCAACTAATTGTTTATCAGCTCCTTTTACACTTATAGTATTACCTTCAACACTAGCTGAAATTCCATTTGGTAAAACAAATTCTATTGGATGAGAAAAACCTAAATTCAAATTTAATTTATTACCATTAACCGCCGCTTTATAACCAACACCTTTGATTTCTAATTTCTTTTCATAACCAATCCCTGCTCCAATTACCATATTATTTATCAAGGCTCGGAAAAGTCCCCATAACGAATTTTGTTTTTTATCTTCAGGATTTTTAACTTTTACTACAACTTCATTTTCTTTAATATCAACAACAACATCAGAATGAAGTTTCTGTTTTAATTCTCCATTTTTACCGCTAACAATAATAATATCCTTATCAATGTTAATTTTAACACCTTCTGGGATTTGTATTGGCAATTTTCCTAATCTTGACATATATCTTATTATTTTTTGAAAATATATTTTATACTTTCAAAATATTTAAAAATTAATAAATTTCACAAATAAGTTCTCCACCTATTTTTTGTCTTTGAGCTTCTTTACCAGTCATAATTCCTTTGGAAGTTGAAATAATTGAAATTCCAAAACCATTTAAAACCTTACCGATACTATTTCTATCAACATAAATTCGACGACCAGGTTTACTGATTCTCTTTAATAATGTAACTTTTGACTTACCATCTTCTCCATATTTCAAAACTATCTTGATTTGATCAAATTTAAATGCTTTATTTTTCTTTAAATCTTCTCCACCAGAAATAATACTAACACTAGAAACAAAACCTTCTTTTTCCAAAATTTTAGCAATATTAAATTTTACTTTACTCATTGGTAAGACAACCTCTTCCTTTTTAACTAAAGAAGCGTTTCTTATTCTTGTTAACATGTCTGCTATTGGATCTATCATAATATTTTTAATTTAAAATTGAAAATTATTTTAAAGGTTGAAATAATTTACAATTTGTATATTTTATATTTTTTATTTTACCAACTTGATTTTTTTACTCCCGGTAAATCTCCATTATCCGCTAATTCCCTAAAACAAATACGACATAAATCAAAGTCTCTCATATATCCTTTATTTCTTCCACAACGCCAACATCTATTTATCTTCCTAGTTGTAAATTTTGGTTTTCTTTTTGCTTTTACTATTAACGCAGTTCTAGCCATATTATTATATTAATTATTTTTTATTTTTTTCTTCTTTCTTAAAAGGAAATCCGGCCAAACGGAATAATTCTAAACCTTCAGCTTTATTTTCAGCACTAGAATTTATAATTACCTCCAAACCATGAATATTATTGATATCTTCAACCCTGACTTCTGGAAAAGCAGTATTTTCTTTAAAACCAATGCTTAAATTACCTTGTTTATCAACTGATTTCTCACTGATTCCTCTAAAATCTCTAACCCTAGGAAAGCTAACATTTATCAATTTATCTAAAAAATCGTACATTCTTTTCCCTCGTAAGGTTACCATAGCTCCAATAATCATACCCTCTCTAATTTTAAATGAAGAAATAGATTTTTTAGCTTTAGTATAGACAGGTTTTTGACCTGAAATTGCTATTAAAGTCTTTTCAATATTAGAAATAAAATCTTTTTCTTTAGAATGACGTCCAAAACCAACATTAATAACTACCTTCTCTATTCTAGGTACTAAAAGATTATTGGTATAGGAAAATTGTTCTTTTAATTTAGGAACTATTTCTTTATTATATTTTTCTTTTAAATTCATATTTGGATAATTTATTTATGAAATTTTTCTTATTTATTCTAAGGTTTCTTGACACTTCTTACAAATTCTAAATTTTTTTGTAGAACCATCATCACTCTTTACTGTCTTGTACCCAATTTTAGTGTCTTTACCACATTTAGGACAAATTAAAACTACATTAGAAATATTTATCAATCCTGGAAATTCTATTCTTTGTCCTTTTTCACCTCTTTTTTGAGGACGTAAATGTTTGATTAAAATATTCAAACCTTCTACACTAACTCTTCCTTCGTTAGGAAAAACTTGTAAAACCTTTCCTGTTTTACCACGATCTTTTCCATTTAATATTTTTACTTTGTCATTTTTCTTTATTTTCATATTATGAATTATATAATTATAAAACTTCGGGAGCTAAGGATGCTATTTTAGTAAAACCAGCTCTTCTAACTTCACGAGCAATCGGACCAAAAACACGGGATCCCTTAGGTTCTTTTTTTTCTTTATCAATAATCACACAAGCATTATCATCGAAACGTAAATATGATCCATCCTTACGACGAATTTCTTTTTTAGTTCTAACAATTACTGCTCGAACAATATCACCTTTTTTTATTGGCATATGAGGTGTAGAAGATTTAACCGAAGCCACAATAATATCACCAACATGAGCATATCTCTTTCTATAACCACCTAAAGTTCTAATACATAGAACTTCTTTGGCTCCAGAATTATCCGCTACTTTTAATCGACTTTCTGTTTGTATCATATGTTTAAATATTTAAAAATTAAATAATAAATTAAACTATTCGCCATTTCTTATCTTTACTAATAGGTCGACATTCAACAAAATTAACCTTATCACCTACATGGCAAGAATTATCTTTATCATGAACCTTATATCTTTTACTAACATTATATCTTTTACGATATTTAGCATTAATCTTAGTTCTAACTACCTCTACTACTACTGTTTTATCATTTTTATCACTTACTACAACTCCACTAAATTTTTTTCTAATAATAGTTTTTGGTTTAATATTGGTTTGTTCTTTATTTGAATTAGCCATATTTATATATATTATTTTTTATTTTCTTTATTTTTATTTATTAAAGTTAAAACTTGAGCAATATTTTTCTTTGTTTTTCTAATTTCTCTAATATTCTTTAATTGCTTACTAGAATCTTTAAAACGAAAATCCCGTAATTTATCACGTAAATCTGACAAAATATTTTGTAATTCAGCAATAGTTTTTGTTTTTAATTCTTTGAAATCCATATATAATAATTTTAAATTTTAATCTTTTTTTATAAACTTACACTTTACTGGTAATTTATAGGCTGCTAAAGTTAAAGCTTTTTTAGCTAATTCTTCACTTAAACCATCTAATTCATACAAAACCATTCCCGGTTTTACTGGAAAAACATAATGATCAACTCCACCCTTTCCTTTTCCCATTGGAATTTCTCCACCTTTTTTAGTAACTGGTTTATGAGGAAATATTCTAATCCAAATTTTACCACCTTTTTTTGTGTATTTAGTTATAACTCTTCTAGCAGCTTCAATTTGTCGAGAATTGACCCAACAAGCTTCCAAACTTTTCAATCCATAAGCACCAAAATCAACCTTTGTTATACTGGTAGCTTTTCCACCTCGTGAACCTTTATGTGATTTTCTATATTTAGTTTTCTTTGGCATTAACATATATTTGTAAAAAAATTAAAAATTATTACTTTTGTTCCTTATTGAAAACTTCCCCTTTATATATCCAAATTTTCAACCCAATACTTCCATAAGTAGTATGAGCAGCTCCTCGAGCATAATCAATATTAGCTCTTAAAGTACTTAAAGGAAGTTTTCCGGAAGTTAATTTTTCAGTTCTAGCTATTTCAGCTCCATTTAAACGACCAGATACAGCTACTTTAACTCCTAAGGCTCCAGCTCTTTCAACCCTATTAATAGTTGTCTTCATAACTTTTCTAAAAGGAACACGTTTTTCTATTTCTAAAATCATCGATTGAATATTTATTTGGGCACTTAGATTTGGATTTTCAACTTCTTTTATATTTATATTAATATTATTCAAACGAATTTCCATTGGATTGGATAAAAATTTATGAAGTAAAGTCTTTTTTAATTCCTCTACACCATTTCCTCCTCTACCGATAATAACTCCGGGACGAGCAGTATGAATATCAATATTAATTTGACCGGAATTTCTATTTATTTCTACTTTATCAATTCCAGCTTCTTTAAAATTCTTAATAATATATTTTCGAACTAGAACGTCTTGCTTAACATTTTTTATATATTTTTTATCAGAAGCAAACCAGGCTGATGGCCAAGTATTTATAACGCCTATTCTTATTATTTTTGGATTTATTTTTTTACCCATAAATTTATTTAATATAATTATTTATTTGAAATTTTTTAACCAGCTTTTCTTCTGAATACTTTTTTAGCAAAGCTTTTATTACCAGCTGTTTTACTTTCACTTTTTGCTCCCTTACCTTTTTCTAAATTATGATCTGTTGTTTCTGTATCTTTTTTTGCTTGCTTACTTAAATCATCCAATTTTACTGGAGCTTCAATCTTGTTCTCTTTGACTTTCTTTTTTCCACTCTCTACTATTTCTGCTAAAGTAACATATATATGACTCATTCTTTTTCTAATAGTAGTAGCTCGACCATGAGCTCTTGGCATCCATCTTTTTAATGTCTTTCCATCTTCTACTCTGATCTCTTTTATAATTAAATTATTTTTATCTAAATCAAAATTATTAACAGCATTAGATACAGCTGAATTTATTAATTTTAATACTGGATGAGCTGATTTTTTATTTAAAAATTTTAATTGATTAATTGCTTTATTAACTTCTAAACCTCGAACTAAACCGGCTACTAATCTGGTTTTTCGTGGAGCAATTTTCAAATGTTTTAAACTGGCTTTTACTTCCATATTTTTATTTAAAATTATTTTTAATATTATTTTCCTTTAGCTTGAATTTTGGCCATTTTTCCTCCATGTCCAATAAATTTTTTAGTAATAGAAAATTCACCTAATTTATGTCCAACCATATTTTCAACTATATAAACTGGAACATGAGTTTTACCATTATGAACCCCAATAGTAAAACCAACCATTTCTGGAGTAATTGTGCAAGATCTATCCCAAACTTTTATAATTGTTTTATCACCAGAACCCATAGCTTTAATTTTTTTCAATATTCGTGGATTTACATAAGGTCCTTTTTTTAAACTTCTTGACATATTTTATTTTTTAAAAATTATATATTATTTTTTATTTTTATTTACTCTTCTCTTTATTATTAATCTATTGGAACGACGTTTCTTTCTAGTTCTTACCCCTAAAGCTGGTTTTCCCCATTTTGTTTTAGGTCTCTTTAAACCAATAGATTGTTTTCCTTCTCCACCTCCATGAGGATGATCAACTGGATTCATAGCTGTACCTCTAACTGTTGGTCTAATACCTAAATGTCTCTTACGACCAGCTGAACCAATCTTAAGATGAGCTTTATCTGGATTACTTACTTGACCAACTGTACATAAACATTCTTTTTTCACTAATCTAATTTCTCCTGAAGGCATTTTAATCTGACAATATTTTCCTTCAACACCCATTACATGAACTGAATTTCCAGCTCCTCGAGCTATTTTTCCTCCTTGACCCGGATCTAATTCTACATTATATACAGCTATACCAGCTGGAATAAACTTTAATGGCATAGTATTACCACTTTTTATTTCTACTAATTCTTTAGAATTTACTATTTGATCTCCAACTTTTAAATCAACTGGAGCAACCATATATCTTTTTTCTCCATCACGATAAATAATTAAAGCAATACGAGCTCCACGATTTGGATCATATTCTATAGTTTTTACAGTAGCCGGAATATCAAATTTATCTCTTTTAAAATCTATTAATCGTAAAAATTTTCTGGTACCACCACCACGATGTCTAACAGTTATTTTTCCTTGATTATTTCGTCCACTTCTCTTTTTCTTTATTACTACTAAACTTTTTTCAACTTTAACTTTTTTAGTTAAATCGGAAAAATCATCATAAGTAGCATGACGTCTTTTAGGTGTATTTGGTTTTAATTTTTTTATTGCCATATTTAATTTATATAATTTATATATTTATAATATTAAACTCCCTCATAAACTGAAATAGTATCACCCTTTTTTAAAGTTATTACTGCTTTTTTAAAATCTTTTCTTTTACCGGTAATACGACCTCTATTAACCTTTTTACCTTTAATTTTTATTATATTTACACTTATTGGTTTAACTCCATAAACTTCTTGAATGGCTTTAGCTACTTCAATTTTATTAGTATCAATACCAACCATAAAAACATATTGATTACTTGATCCTAAATTAGTAGCTTTTTCAGTAACCATCGGTTTTATTAAAACTCTATAGGCTTGACCAGAAACTTTTTTAGCATCTTTTTTCTTCATTTCTCCACTAGCAGTGTACAGATCTTTCATGCTTTTTTCTTCCTCCGGTTTACCAATATCTTTCTTCTTCTTTTTATCATCTTTGGTATCTTTAAATATTCCCATATATTTATAAATAATTAATTTTTATTTGTATATCTTTTATTAATAGTATTAACAGCCGATTCAGTAATAATTAAATTTCTATACTTTAATAAATCTACAATATTTAAATTTTCTAAATTGATGATATTGAAACCAACTAAATTTCTGGCTGATTTAAAAATCTTTTCATCTTTATTATCATTAACAAATAATACACTTCTTTTATTTTTTTTATCTTTTTCAGTTGAAAATATTAATTCTATTTTATTAACAAAATTATTAAAAACTTTTGTTTTAAAATCGGCCATTTCAAGCTTATCAACTACCACCATATTTCCATTTGATAAACGATCTGATAAAACCATAGTTAAAGCCTTTTGTCTCATTTTTTTATTAATCTTTTTACTAAAGTTACGATCTTTTCTTGGACCAAAAGTTACACCTCCACCAATCCAAATAGGAGAACGACTTGATCCAGCTCGAGCTCTTCCGGTTCCTTTTTGTTTCCAAGGTTTTTTTCCTCCACCTCGAACTTCGGATTTAGTTTTAGTATGAGCTAAAACCTGTCGATCATTAGAGGTTTGACAAACCACAGCTTGATGAACTAAATCTTCATTTATTTTAACAGCAAAAACATCATCAGCTAATTTCAATTCACTGATAATATCTCCGTTTTGATTATAGATGTTTGTTTTAACCGGCATACATTTTAATAAATAAATAATAAATTATTTTTTCTCTTCCGTTTCAATTTCCGATTCAGAAATAGTTGTATTTTCTTTAACTTCTTCTACTTTATTATCTGTGTCATTAGAAATATTTTCTTCTGATTCCATAACAACTTTATCTTCAGTTTTTATTGATTTATCTTTTACAACTAAATCCCCATTTCCTTTTATTACTAATAGTCCTCCTTCACATCCTGGAACAGCTCCTTTAATCAGTAAAAAATTATTATCTAAATCAACTTCGACAACTTCTAAATTTTTTACAGTGACTTGTTCACCACCCATTCTTCCTGGCATTCTTGTTCCTTTAAAAATACGAGCTGGACCTTTAGCTCCAACAGAACCCGATGTTCTTTCCTGATCTTTATTACCATGAGTACTTTTATGACCACTAAAATGATGTCTTTTTACTGATCCTTGAAAACCTTTACCCTTAGAAATTCCAGTAACGTCAATAATATCACCTTTTTTGAAAGTAGAAACATCAATTATTCCGCCAATATTTATTTCTGGCTTTAATTCAGAAACTCTAAATTCTTTTATATGTCTGGCATTTTCTTTTTCAATTCCAGCTTTTTTTAAATGACCACGAACCGGTTTAGAAATATTTTTAACTTTCTTTTCACCAAAAGCTACTTGTATGGCTTGATAAGAATCTTTTTCAGTATTTCTAATTTGGGTTATATAGCAAGGACCAGCTTGAACTTTAGTTACAGCTATAACTTTATCATTATCCCAAACTTGGGTCATATTAACTTTTTTTCCTAGTATAAATTTCATATTTTAAATTTTATAATTTAATTAAAATAAAAAAACCGGTCTAAACAAAACCAGCATAAAAACAAATAAATAAACTAAACTAAAAAATCAATTTATTATATAAATGTTATTTTGTTGAATTTTGTCTCCGACAACGTCTAACCTCAATTAAAGAACTTTCTTAATAAAATCACTAAGAGTTTCTAAAAAATAAGTCAAACATTTTATGTTTTAAAAAATACTTTTCTATTCTAATCCATTTTTATCTCTAAGTCAACCCCTGCTGGTAAATTTAAGTTAGTCAAGTCTTCAATAGTCTTAGCTGATGGTTCAAATATATCAATCAATCTCTTATGAGTTCTGATTTCATATTGATCTCTAGCGTTCTTATGAACAAAAGTAGAACGATTAACAGTATACTTTTTCTTCTCGATAGGTAGAGGCACAGGTCCTGAAATCTGAGCATCAGTTCTTCGAGCAGTTTCCATAATTGTTTTAGCAGCTTGATCAATAATTTTGTGATCAAACGCCTTAATCTTTATTCTGATTTTTGTTTTAAAATCTCCGCCACTAATCTTAACGGATTTGTTTTTATTATCGGCCATAAATTAATTAAAAATCTTCCCTTTTTTAAACTGACAAAAAAGATAAGATGAATTTTGTTAAATAAACATAATAAGTCCGTTCTAATTAAAGAACGGACCTAAATATTTACTTAATAATCTTAGAAACAACACCAGCACCAACAGTTCTTCCTCCTTCACGAACAGCGAATTTTTGTTTTTCCTCTAAAGCAATAGGAGCAATTAATTTAACCTTTAATGTAACTGTATCTCCTGGCATAACCATTTCAACTCCAGCTGGTAATTCAATTTCACCAGTCACATCAGTTGTTCCGATATAAAATTGAGGTTTATATCCTTTAAAGAATGGTTTATGTCTTCCACCTTCTTCTTTACTCAATACAAAGATTTGAGCTTCAAATTCAGAATGAGGAGTTATTGTTCCTGGTTTAGCTAATACTTGACCTCTTTCAACTTCATCCTTTTTAGTTCCACGAAGTAATAACCCAGCATTATCTCCAGCTTGACCTTGATCCAATGATTTATTAAACATTTCAACTCCAGTAACAGTTGTTTTCTTTGTATCCATTAAACCAATAATTTCAACTTCATCCCCTACTTTAATAATACCTCTTTCAATTCTTCCAGTTACTACAGTACCACGACCTTCAATTGAAAAGATATCTTCAATAGGCATTAAGAAAGGTTTATCTAAATCTCTTTCTGGTGTTGGAATATAGCTGTCTAAAGTATTTAATAATTCCATAATAGGTTCAGCATCGGCACCGCTTGGATTTTCTAGAGCCTTTAAAGCACTACCACGAATAATAGGAGTAGTGTCTCCAGGGAATTCGTATTTCTTTAATAAATCACGAATTTCTTCTTCAACTAAATCAATTAATTCCTTATCTTCAACCATGTCGCATTTATTTAAAAATACAACAATGTAAGGAACACCAACTTGTTTAGCTAAAACGATATGCTCTCGAGTTTGAGGCATAGGACCATCAGTAGCACTAACTACTAATATAGCTCCATCCATTTGAGCAGCACCGGTAATCATGTTTTTTACATAATCAGCGTGTCCCGGACAATCAACGTGAGCATAATGACGAATATCTGTTTCATATTCTTGATGAGAGGTAGCAATAGTAACACCTCTTTGCTTCTCTTCTGGGGCGTTATCAATATCATTAACTCCCTTTTTAGAAGCTTTTAAACCCTTGGCATTAGCTACAGCTAAAATTGCAGCTGTCAAGGTTGTTTTTCCATGATCAACGTGGCCAATAGTACCAACGTTTACATGGGGTTTACTTCGTTCATATTTGTCTGCCATTTTTTTGATCTTACGACCCCTCAAGAGAGGGTTATCTGCCATGTAAGGCAACCAATCGTTTAAAATTAATTATAAATTTTTATTTAAACAACTAAAAATAGTTAAACAATTAACTATTTTATTATATTATTTAATAAATAATCACCAATTATTCTTCCGACTCTTCTTTAACTTCCTTAGGGATTTTCCAATTATTCTTAGAATTTCTTAACAAACTATCAGAATTTATACCATTATCATTTTCAGTGCTTTCAATTTTATCAATTATTTTTTTATCTGTCAAGTTATTATCGGACAGATTTAATAATTTTTCATACTGCTCTAAGGTCATAACTACAAAAGAATCCTCCGGTTCACTATTATCAAAAACAATAATACGATCCCCAGTTTTTTTTGATAGATTTATTACTTGCTTTAATTGCTTAGACATATTATAAAATAATTAATTCAAACCATTTTGAATTTAGAATTATATCATAAAAAAATTAAAAAGCAAGAGGATTAATCCTTTAAGCAACGAACCGAAAAACCGAAAAGACGACTATGGGTTGTTCTTACCAATCCGTAATCAGCTAAATATATAAGACGATCCCAGGCAAGATTATTATCACCGGCATTAATAGATGATGACCAAAAATCAGCTATATCATTTAAATGAACGTAACCGGGGTGAGTATAGCCGGCCGGTAGAGAGTTAAAACCACTGGTATTATTAGTTGAAGTATTATTACCGGAAACACATGTTCTGCTATCATAAATCCAATAATTAGATGATGATATGGCTTTAGCAATGGCATTATTTAATCCTTCACATCGATAATTGGGATTGGAATTAATAATACCAGAAAAACTTGTCCATTCCGCATCACTTGGTACGTGCCAACCGTCTGGGCATATTCCTTTAATATTAACTTCTTCATATTCATATTGTACAGTTTCATCCCATTGATAAAGTCCTCCATAAATATCACAATTACTTTCTAAATTACTATAACAATATTTTTCAATAGCAGTAACCTCAGCAGTAGTAGTAACTGTATTTTGAACCATAGTACCAATATTTAAATTCTCAGCCATCCAACATTGACTACCTATCTGGACTGTCGCATAAGATTGATTATCTCT
>CAYYXD010000018.1:12784-13919 GCA_964475575.1 uncultured Gammaproteobacteria bacterium | reverse complement strand
ATAGAGATAATCAATCTTATGCGACAGTTCAGATAGGTAGTCAATGTTGGATGGCCGAGAATTTAAAATATAATATCAATAATTGTTCTTCTGTTTTATATTCAACTACAGATGTGGGTTGGTGTGGCTGTTATAATGATGAAGAAAATAATTGTGATACATATGGAAGACTTTACCAATGGAGCGCGGCTATGGGTGGAATAACTACTCCAGGAACTCAGGGAGCATGTCCTAATGATTGGCATATACCAACTTTTGAAGAATGGGATGAACTAGAAAATTATGTAAATAGTGTTTCTCAATATCAATGTGAAGGAATAGATAGAAATATTACCAAAGCATTATCTTTGAGCTATGGCTGGCTTAGTACATCTACTTCTTGTGCTATAGGAAATAATCAACAATTAAATAATACTACTGGTTTTTCTGTATTTCCTTCCGGAAATAGAAATACGGCCGGAAATTATGGTTGGCTTAACAATTATGCTTATTTTTGGTCATCAACTATAAATGTTTCTAAAACTAATATGTCGTATAGTCGATATTTTCGTTATTATTTAGCTATAGTTGAACATTATTCCACTGCTATGGGTTATGCTTTCACTATTCGTTGTTTAAAAGATAATTAATCAGTATTTACAAAAGCATTTTATTATACTATTATCATAATACTATAAATGAATAATTCTTTTATGTTTGAATTTTTTAAACAAATTGGTCGTTTAGGTTATGATATTGCTATTGATTTAGGTACTAAAAATACTTTAGTTTATGTTGATAAAAAAGGTATTGTTATAAATGAACCGAGTGTAGTGGCTATTAATACTAAAACTACCGAAATTTTAGAAATAGGTTTTGAAGCTAAAAAAATGGTTGGAAAAACTCCAGCTCATATTCAAGCGATAAAACCCCTAGTTGATGGTGTTATTTCCGATTTTGAAATTACTGAAAAAATGTTAAAACATTTTATAAATAAAGTTCATGGAGAAGGTTTTTCTATTCTTCCTCGACCTCGGGTAATTATAGGTATTCCTCTTGATATCACTGAAGTAGAAAAAAAGGCGGTAGAGGATGCTGCTAAATCAGCCGGAGCCAGAAAAGTTTTTTTAATTGAAGAAGTTATGGCCTCAGCTTT
>CAYYXD010000018.1:0-12684 GCA_964475575.1 uncultured Gammaproteobacteria bacterium | reverse complement strand
AATCAGCCGGAGCCAGAAAAGTTTTTTTAATTGAAGAAGTTATGGCCTCAGCTTTAGGAGCTGGCCTACCAGTTGATAGTCCTAGAGCTAATATGATGGTTGATATTGGGGGAGGAACAACTGATATTGCTGTAATTTCTTTAGGAGGGGTAGTTTCTTGGAAATCATTAAGAATAGCCGGCAATGAATTTGATAATAATATTATTGATTATGTCAGAGATAAGTTTAATGTTTTGATAGGAGAACAATTGGCTGAAAAAATAAAAATAAATTTAGCTTCAGTTATTCCATTTGATGAAGATAGAGAAATGGAGATAAGAGGTCGTGATTTAACTAATGGTCTACCAACAGCTATAATTATAACCGATGATCAAGTTAGGGAAGCTATTAAAAAAACAGTTATTAAAATAATAGAGAATATAAAATTAACCTTAGAAGAGACTCCTCCAGAATTAGTAGCTGATATCTATGAACATGGATTATATTTAAGTGGTGGTGGAGCTTTGCTTTATGGTTTAGATAAATTAATAGCTAAAGCTACTAAAATTCCAGTTATAGTAATAGAAGACCCTTTAACTTCTATGGTTAGAGGAGCAGGAAGTTTATTTTCTAATGAAGAATTATTAAAGAAAATAACTTCAGTTTTAGATTTATAAACTTATGGATTTTTTGCAAAGAAAGAAAAGATATAGATTTTTTTTGGCAGTTGTTTTACTGCTTATTTTTTTAAGTTTGATTGGCTTTTCTTCTTTTGGCCAAAGAGTTTTATCAGGATTAGTTAATAATGTTGGAAAAAAGGTAAGAAATATTTCAAATAAAGAGAGTAGTAAAGAGAGTAAAACAGAATTAATAGGAGAAGTGGCTATTCTTAAAAGTCAGGTGGCTTCTAAAGAAGCTGAATTAGCTAAACTCTATTCATTGGAAGAAGAAAATAAAAAATTAAAACAATATCTAAATTTTTTTGAAGAAAATTCTTTTGATTATGTAATGGCTAACGTTGTTTGGCAAGAAAATTTATTAAATTTTTCTACTTATAATCAAAATTTAGTGATAAATAAGGGGAGTGATGATGGTTTAAAAGTTGGATTAGTTGTTGTGAATGAATCAGGAGTAGTAGTTGGAAAAATTATAGAAGTTAATAATAAAAATTCTAAACTTTGTATTATTAGTAATAATTTTTGTCGCTTGGCAGTATCAGTTAATAATAGTCAACAAAGTATTGGTTTAGCTGAAGGTAATTTAGGTTTATCAATTAAACTTAATTATGTTTCACAAAGTGAGAATCTTAATATTGGAGATATGATAATGAGTTCTGGTTTAGAATCCAATATTCCTAGAGGCTTAGCTGTTGGTAGAATAAATTTTATCAATAAAGAAGTTAATGATATTTGGCAAGATGTTAATGCTGAAACCTTATTTAATATTAATAATCTTAATATCGTTTCAGTTATTATTCCTAAACAGTAAGTTTTATGTCTAAATATTTGAAAATATTAGGTTGTTTTATTTTAGCTTTAATTGTTTTTTTATTTCAATTTTCTTTTTTAAATTCCTTGCCTGGTTTTTTAGGAAGATTAAATCTAATTTTATTTTTCGTAATTTGGCTTTTTATTTTTCGTAATTTTAGAATTTCTCTTTATTTTTCTTTATCAGTAGGTTTAATTATGGATATTTTTTCTTTCTATCCTTTTGGTCTTTATTCTTTTTCTTTTTTAATAACAATTTTTTTAGCTAATTTTATTTGGCAAAATTTATTCACCAATCGTTCCATTTATTCTTTTTTAGCCTTGAGTTTTTTTATAACCTTATTTTTTAATCTATTTTTCTATTTAATAATTTTACCTTTTGAAAATAATTTATCAGGAATATTTTGGTTTAATGGTGTTTTTTGGCTAAATTTATTAAAGGAAATAATTTGGATACTGATAGGGGTAATAATTTCTTTTTATTTTCTAAATCCTAGGAAAGGTCATTCTGAGGGTTTAAGCTTTGAAAAACATCCATTTTAATGCTATAATAAATAGTGTTAAAATATAAAATTTAATAAGTTTTTATGTTATATGATTTTATAAGTGTCGGTGGAGTTACCGAAGATGTTATTTTTTTCACTAAAGAAGGGTTAGTGTTAAATAATAAAAAAGATTTACTAAGACAAAAATTATTAGCTTTTGAATATGGAGCTAAAATAAATATAACTAAAAGTTATTCTTGTTTTGGTGGTGGAGCTTCTAATACGGCTGTTAATTTGGCAAAAATGGGTTTTAAAGTAGCTTGTTTAGCTAATGTTGGTCGTGATGTTCGTGGTCAAAAAGTATTAGATAATTTAAAAGCAAATGGAATTGATACTAAAATTATTTCTTTTGATAATAAAAGAAATACCGGTTTTTCTTTTATAATTAACAGTAATAATGATCGAATAATATTTTCTTGTCGGGGAACTAATGATAATTTAAGTATTTCATCTGAACAAAAAAAGATATTAAAGAAATCAGAATGGATTTATTTAACATCTTTGCCTAATAAGTCTGATAATATTTTAAAAGATATTTTTTCTGTGAAAAATAAAATAGCTTGGAATCCGGGTTTAAAACAATTATCGGGTGGTATAAATAAAATAGATAAATATTTGAAAGAAACTAATGTTTTAATGTTAAATAAAGATGAAGCTTTGGAATTAATAAAAAAAACTCCAAGTATGAAAGGATATAAAGATAAATATTTATTAAATGAAAAAAATTTATTAAAAATATTAAAAAATAGTGGTCCAGAAATTATTATTTTAACCAATGGTCTTAAAGGAGCTTATTATTATGATGGAAAAAATTTCCATCATCAAAATGTTTATCGTCGGTCAGTTGAAGTGGATGCTACTGGAGTAGGAGATGCTTTTAATTCTACTTTTATTGGTATAATGTTAAAATTAAATGGTAATTTCAAAAAAGCTATGTATTGGGGTATGAAGAATACAGCTTCTTTAGTTACTAAATTCGGAGCTCAAAATGGATTAATGTCTTTAAAAAATGTAAAATAAACATATTTATTATTAATTAAAAAAATATGAAAAAAATTTTTATAATAGAAGATGATTCTGACATATTAAGCGGTTTAAATGATCTTTTCACTTCTAATGATTATGAAGTTGAAACTAATGATTCTATGGAAGAGTTAGAAGAAATAATTAAAAAAATAGAAAAATTTCAACCAGATATTGTGGTTTTGGATATTGTTTTACCTAAATTGGATGGTTTGGAAATAATAAAAAAGATTAAAGAAAATGATAAAATTAATAACGCCGAAATCTTTATATTTACTGATTTAAGTGATGAAGATAGTAGAAGTCGTAGTGTTGGTTTAGGAGCCAATTATTATTTTTTAAAAAGTGAATTTGATATTTATACTTTTTCTAATAAAGTTATGAGAATAACTGATAGAGAAGAAGCTAGTTTAATTGAAGATGAAGATGATAATCAAGAATCCGACTTGGTTTTAGATTAATTTATTTTCAATATAATAAAATTATGAAAAGAAAGATAATTATTATCAGTTCTTGTGCTATAACGATTTTAATAATCGTTTCTCTTTTTGTTTTTAAAAAAGATAATGTTGAATATTCTACTGTAAGTTTAAAAAAACAAAATTTAGTTCAAACAGTTAGTGAAATAGGGGCAGTAAAAGCTAGCCAGGAAATAGGTCTTAATTTTTTACAATCAGGAAACTTAAAAAAAGTAAATATTAAAGTTGGAGATTCGGTAAAAACAGGAGATGTTTTAGCTGAATTAGATTATTCAGCTGTTCTTATTCAAAAAGAACAAGCTGAAGCTGCTTTAAGTATTGCTAAAACTAATCAGGATAAAATAAAGAAAGGATCTTCCAGCGAGGATTTAGCTGTTTTAGAGGCTCAGGTATCTCAAGCTGAATCTTCATATAATTCAGCTAAAGAAAATTTAGAAAAAACTAGAAAAATAGTTGAAGAAAATATTTCTCAAGCTCAAAAAAGTTTAAATGATTTACAGTCTGCAAACGATGAAGTTCCAATGGCTATTAAACAAGCTTTGGAGTCAGCTAAAATTAATTTAGCTAATACTCAAAAAACAACCAAACAAACTTTAGATAATAGTCAAAGCTCTTTATTGTCTTCTTTAGATTATAATTATTCATTAGCTAAATCATCACTTGATGCTATTAAAAGAATTTTAGATGATGATAATTTAGATAGTGTTTTTAGTGTTAAAAATTATTATTATAAAACTGAAACTGAAAAACAATATAATCAAACAATTGAGAAATCTTCTCAAATAAAGACATACATAGATGAAGCTAGAAAAAATCCAAGTAAAGATAATTTGAAAACAGCCTCTGAACAACTAGGCAGTTTTTTACAAGAAATATTTTCAGTTTTAAATAATTGTTTTAGTGCTTTGGAAAATTCAGTTATTTCTTCTGATTTCCCTCAATCTTCTTTAGATGCCTTTAAGACTAATGTTAATGCTAATAAAGATTTAATTAATGCTGCTATTTCTTCTAATCAAAATAGTTATTTTACCTTTAATAATGCAGTTTTAAATTACGATACCAGTGTAATAGTAGCATCTGATGCCGTTAAACAAGCTGAAGCTAATTTAAGTGATGCTATTTTAACCGCTTCTAACTCTTTATCATCAATTAAAATAAGCGGAGATCATCAATTATCTACAGCTCAATCACAAGTTGATTCTGCTTATAAAAATTATGATGTAGTACGTCTACAATTAGTTAAAATGAAAGCTGGTGCTAGTTATGATGATTTAAAATTAGCTCAATCGCAAGTTGATCAAGCTGTAGCTAATTTAGATTTAATTAATAAACAAATAGAAAATAATATTATAAAAGCTCCCATTGACGGAAAAATAACGGAGATAAATTATGAAATAGGGGAGCAAGTTTTAAATGCTTCCCCGGTAATTAATATGTTAGCTGATGATAATTTTGAAATAGAGGTTTTTATATCAGAATCTGATATCTCTAAAATAAAAGTAAATAATAAAGCTGATATCACTTTTGATGCTTTTGGTGATGATTATAAAATAATTGGTCATGTATATTTTATTGATCCAGCCGCTACTTCCATTTCTGATGTTATATACTATAAAGTAAAAATAAATTTTACTGAGGATGAAATTAACAAAAATAATTTTGTTGTAAAATCTGGTATGACCGCTAATGTTGATATTATAACCAATTCTAAAGATAATGTTTTAGTGATACCAAATAGAGCCATATTAAATAAAGATAATGGAGAACAATATGTCCGAATTTTATTAAATGAAGAAGTAAAAGAAATTCCAGTTGTAGTTGGAATAAGTGGAGATCAATCAATGACTGAAGTTTATTCGGAACAATTAAAAGAGGGAGATGAAATTATCACCTCTATTACTAATACAAATTCTAAACAATAATCACATGTTAATAAAAATTAGAAATTTAAAAAAAGAATATATTTCTGATTCTGATGTAGCTACTAAGGTTTTACATGGTATTTCGTTTGATATAGAAAAAGGAGAATTTGTTTCTATTATGGGTCCTTCTGGTTCTGGAAAATCAACCTTGATGCATATTCTTGGTCTATTGGATAGATTAACTAGTGGTGTTTATGAATTTGAAGGTGAAAATGTAAATGAATTAAGTGATGATCAATTAGCTAGCTTTAGAAATAAAAAAATAGGTTTTGTTTTTCAATCCTTTAACTTATTACCTAAAACTTCAGTTTTAGATAATGTAATTTTACCTTTGACTTATTCTGACAATAGAAAGAATATGAGTGATAGAGCTAAAAAAGTTTTAGCTAGTGTTGGTTTAGAACATCGTTTAAATTATTATACTAACCAAATTTCTGGAGGAGAAAAACAACGGGTAGCTATTGCTCGGGCCTTAGTTAATCAACCGGCGGTTATTTTTGCTGATGAACCGACTGGAAATCTTGATTCTAAATCTGGTATTCAAATAATGGAAATTCTACAAAAACTTAATGATGCTGGTAATACTATTATTTTAGTAACTCATGAAACTTTTACCGCCGAACATGCTAAAAGAATTATAAAAATAAAAGATGGTTTAATAATCAGTGATGAATTGGTAAAAAACAGAAAAATTGCTAAGGAAGGCGAATTATTGAAGTAATATTTAAAACATGAGTTATTTATCTTTTAAACAAGCAATAAATACATCTATTAAATCTCTTCTGACTAATAAGGTCAGGAGTTTTTTAACTATGTTAGGAATAATTATAGGGGTGGCTTCGGTTATAATTATTATGTCTTTAGGGGCTGGAGCTCAAAGCTTAATTTTGGGACAAATTGAAAGCATAGGTTCTAATGTTGTATCAATTACTCCTGGAAAATCAGATGATGAAGGTCCTCCCACTTCAGTTATGGGAATAGTGGTTACATCTTTAACTATGGATGATTTTAAATCAATAGAAAAGGTTAAAAAAGAAATAGGCATAGATTCAATAGTGGCTTATGTTAATGGAGCTGGAACTTTATCCTATAAAAATAATTCCTATGATTCTAGTTTTGAAGGTGTAACCAAAGATTATTTTGATGTTGAAGGAGGAGAAATATTTTCCGGTAGATTTTTTACTGAAGAAGAAATAGAAAATATGAGTAAAGTTGTAGTATTGGGTAATACTGTTAAAAAAGAATTATTTGGTGATTCAGATGCTGTTGGAGAAAAAATAAAAATAAATAAACAAATATTTGAAGTTATTGGAATATTAGAAGAAAGAGGTCGGGTTGCTTTTCAAAATTATGATGATAAAGTTGTCCTACCTCTTAAAACAGCACAAAAAGGATTGATTAGCATAGATTATTTAAACGTTATCGGATTAAAAATAAATAAAGATTTTGATTCTAATTCAGTTATTTCGGAAGTAGAAATTATTTTGCGTGATAATCATGGAATTAAAGATCAAAGTGGAGATAGTGATGATTTTTCAGTTATAAGTTTATCGGAATTAGTAGATTTAATTACTACAGTAACCGATGCTTTAAAATATTTTTTGGCTTTAATGGCTGGGTTATCTTTGATTGTTGGTGGAATTGGAATTATGAATATAATGCTTATTAGTGTTAATGAGAGAACAAGAGAAATTGGTATTAGAAAAGCTTTAGGAGCTTCTAATAAAAAAATAATAAATCAATTTTTAATAGAAGCTATCTTTTTAACTTTTATAGGCGGAATTATTGGAATAATTGTTGGTATTTTAATTTCTTGGTTGATATCAATCATCATAACTGCCTTAGGTTATGATTGGGCTTTTGTGGTAAGTTTTGGATCAGTTTTTGTAGCTGTTGTTATATCAGGATTAATAGGATTAGTATTCGGACTTTATCCGGCTAAAAAAGCCAGTAGATTAGAACCAGTGGAAGCATTAAATTACGAATAATATGAGTATAAAAGATGTAGTTAGATTATCGTTATTATCAATGTTAAAGAATAAAATGAGAACGGCTTTGACTGTTTTGGGTATGGTAGTTGGAATATCCAGTATTATTATAGTTTTTTCAGCCGGTGAGGGAATTCGTAGTTTAATTGTTGGGCAAATAGAATCTTTTGGAACTAATTTAATTGAAATAGAAGTTAAGGTTCCTGTTTCTAAAACTGGAACTGAAGGTGATGTTCAAAGTGCTAGCAGTATGGCTGGTGGTTTTCAGATTACTACTTTAAAAGAAAATGATTTGGAAGATTTAAAAAAAATAAAAAATATTTCTGGTGGTTATGGATCAATTACTAATCAAGCCTCAGTAACTTATTTAAATAAAACTAAACAAAGTTTAATAATGGGAGTTGGTCCTGATTATATTAATATAGATAAATCAGAAATTGATAAAGGCTATTTTTTTACTGATGATGAAAATAATTCTTTATCTCAAGTGGTGGTATTGGGACCTAAAATAGCTGAAGAATTATTTGAAGATGTTGATCCTGTTAATAAATATATAACTATAAAGCGAGGACGCTATAAAGTAATTGGAGTGCTAAAAGAAAAGGGAGCTACTATGGGCTTTGATTTTGATAATTTAATTTTAATGCCGGCAAAAACTTTACAGAAAAAAATGATGGGAATAAATTATTATTCATATTTCATTTTTCAAGCTGTAAATCCTCTAGAATCAGAGGAAACAGCTGAATTAATGAGAGATGTTTTACGAGATAATCATAATATTGATGATCCGATTGAGGATGATTTTAGAGTAACAACCATGAAGGAAATGATGGATGCTTCTAAGACAGTTACTAATGCTTTAACCATTTTATTATTATTGATAGTGGCCATATCTTTAGTTGTGGGAGGAGTTGGAATTTTGAATGTTATGTATGTTATAGTTTCTGAAAGAACTCCAGAGATAGGTTTACGTAAGGCAGTGGGAGCTAGGTTTTCTGATATCATGAGACAATTCTTAATTGAATCAGTTTTAATAACTTTAGTGGGAGGAATAGTGGGGATATTTTTAGGAATATTATTTTCTTTCTTTATATATCTAGGAGCTAATTATTTTGGATTAGATTGGGATTTTATTTTACCGATAAAATCATTTATTGTTGCTATTTTATTTGCTTTAATATTTGGTGTATTATTTGGTTTATTACCAGCTAGAAAAGCCGGGAAACTTGATCCGGTAGAAGCTTTAAGACGGGATTAATAAATTTCAATATTTATTAAATTTACATAGGATGGATAATCTGTTAAAATATTATAATGAGTAATATTTATTAAAAAATAAATAAAATGAGTATAAAATTATCTAATACTAATCGTTCTGCTTTTACACTCGTTGAAATGTTGGTAGTAATAACTATCGTTGGAATATTAACTTCTTTACCTATGGTTGCTATTCAGAATTCACGTGAAAATACTAGAAATGCTAAAAGAATAGCTGATGCTAAACAAATGCAAATTGCTTTAGAACTATATTATCATGATAATGGTTTATATCCTTCTTCTTTAAATCCGGGGGAGTCACTTTCATCTGGTTCTATTATTTATATGGAACAAATTCCTTTTGCTCCTACTCCTAATGATGGTGCTTGTTCGGAAGAAGAAAATGGTTTTACTTATATTAATCCTTATCGTTTAGATTATTTTTATATAGCTGAAGATCAGCAGACTTATCATAATTGGGATTATGATAGAAATAATTATAATATTCATTTTTGCATAGGGGAAAAATCTGGCAGTCTATCAGCCGGAGAAATAGTAGCTTCTCCTAGAGGTTTAAATAATTGGTCGTGTGGTGATTTATTATTAGATTATCGTGATGGACAATATTATGAAACTGTCCAAATAGGTGAACAATGTTGGACGGCTGAAAATATGAGATATGATAATGGTTGTTCATCAACACTTTGGGTTAATTATAGTGATGAAGGTTGGTGTGGAAATTATAGCGAATTAGAAAGTATGGAAAGTTATGGTAAATTATATCAATGGAGCGCAGCTATGAATAATAATGCTTCAAGTTCTCAAGGAATATGTCCCGATGGTTGGCATGTACCCTCATCTGATGATTGGGATGCGGCGACCACTACTATTAATAATAATCTGAGTTATCGTTGTAATGGAATTGATGGTGCAATTATTAAATCTTTGTCTTCGGCTCTCGGTTTTCAAGCTACTACCAGTAATGAATGTTTTCCCGGTTATAATGAACAAACTAATAATGTTACCGGATTTAATGCTTTTCCTATAGGCATTCGTCACAGAGATGGTCATTTTACAAATTTTACTTGGGAATCATATTATTGGACCTCAAGTCTTCAATGGGGTGATACTTTAGGGGGTGGTGGATATTATCCTGGATTTATAAGATTTCCATATAATTCAGTTTCTGTATATAAGAAAGAAACTTATCATGCCTATGCTTTTGCAGTTCGTTGTATAAAGGACTAATTTTTTTGTATAACATTGACTAAAAAACAATAAGAGGTTAATATATAGTATATTTATTATAAATAATATGATGGTTAAAAGAATCGGAATAGATTTAGGAACAACTTATACTTTAGTTTATATGCCAAAAAGAGGAGTGGTTATTAATGAACCAAGTGTTGTTGCTGTATCAATTGATGATAATAAAGTTTTGGCGGTTGGAAATGAAGCTAAAGATATGTTAGGTAGAACTCCTGACACAATTGTAGCTTTAAAACCTTTAAAGGAGGGAGTTATTGCTGATTATAGAACTACTGAAGCCATGATTCGTTATTTTATAAATAAAACTTTGGGTAAGATTAGAATTTTTAGACCAGAAGTTATGGTAGCTGTTCCAGCTGGTATTTCTTCAACTGAACGTCGAGCGGTAATAGAGGCTACTATCGCTGCTGGAGCTAAAGCAGCTTATATCATAAAGGAACCGGTGGCCGCAGCTATAGGTGCTAATATTCCAATTAGTTCAGCTAATGGTCATATGGTTGTTGATATTGGTGGTGGAACTTCAGAAATGGCTGTTATATCTTTGGGAGGAGTAGTATCTTCTACTTCAGTTCGAGTTGGTGGTAATAAATTAGATTTAGCTATTTTAGAATATGTTAGAAAAAAATATGGTTTAGTTATAGGAGAAAGAACGGCCGAGGAAATGAAAATAAAAGTAGGTTCAGCTTTATTCCTAGAAGATGATGATCAATTGTTTATAGAAATAAATGGACGAGATGGAGTAAGTGGTTTACCTAAAACTATTGAAGTTGGTAGTAATGATGTTACAGCCGCTATTTCAGGAGAATTAGAAATTATTTTAAATACAGCTAAAAAAATACTTCAACAAACACCACCAGAGTTAGTAGCTGATATAATTGATAAGGGAATAGTGTTAACCGGAGGAACAGCGTTACTTAGAAATATGGATCAATTATTTTCTAGAGCTTTAGGTGTGTCAGCTTATATTGCCGATGATCCTTTACTATGTGTAGCTAAGGGAACGGGGATTGCTTTAGATAATTTAGATTCTTATAAAAGAAGTATTTTGGCGGCTAAATAAAGATATGATTATAGGAATAGATGCTTCCAGAGCTAATAGAAGCTTTAAAACGGGTACGGAATGGTATTCTTATTATTTAATAATCAATTTAATAGAAATAGATAGAGAAAATAAATATATTTTATATACTGATCAGCCTTTAAATAAGGCTTTTTTATTTGATTTAAACTTAAGTAAAAATACTAATGTTGAAATAAAAGTTTTAAAATGGCCTTTTAAAAACTTATGGACTTTAGGACGTTTAACATTGGAAATGATTTTTAATTGTCCCGATGTTTTATTTATTCCAGCTCATACTTTACCTTTGGTTTTTCCTAAAAAAACAATTAGCACCATTCATGATGTTGCTTTTATTAAAAACGATAATCTATATAATCAAAATGTGGTTAATAATAATATAGTAGACAAAAATTTTTCTGATCATCACAAAATTTTTAATTTTTTTGTTAAATTATTTTCTTTTGGTCGTTATAATTTTAGATTTACTGATTATATTAATTGGTCAACTAAGTTTGTTTTAAAAAGAGCTGAGAAAATAATAGCCGTATCCCATTTTACTAAAAACGAAATAATTAGAAATTATAAAAAAGTAGATGCTAATAAGATAAAAGTTATTTATAATGGTTTTGCTGATAATTTATATAAAAAGATAGATAATGAAGAAGAAAAAAGAAATGTTTTAAAAAAATATGGTATCACTAATCGTTTTTTCTTGTACATTGGTCGTTTAGAAAAAAAGAAAAATGTTCAATGTTTAGTGGAAGCTTTTTCTATTTTAAAAGAGAATAATAAAAACCTATCAGAAAAGTTGGTATTGATTGGAAATCCGGGATTTGGTTACGATGAAATAAAATATTTAATTGAAGAATTATGTATTTATAATGATGTTATAACTTTAGGTTGGGTAGAAGAAAAAGATTTACCTTATTTTGTTTGTGAAGCAAAAGCTTTTGTGTTTCCTTCTTTTTATGAAGGTTTTGGTATTCCAGTTATTCAAGCTATGGCTTGTGAAACTCCGGTGTTATTATCAAATATTGAGGTTTTTCATGAAATCGCTGAAGATTCAGCTTTATTTTTTGATCAATTTAATCCTAATGATTTAGCTAATAAAATGGCTATGATTTTAAATAATGAAGAATTAAGAAGAGAATTAATAGCCAAAGGTAAAAAATTATCCTCAAATTTTAGTTGGCGAAAATGCGCTATAGAAACATTAAAAGAATTAAACTCTCTATGAAAAAAAAAGTTTTTTATATCATAGGAATATTTTTAGTTTTATTTTTATCAACTTTATTTTTTATTAAAAAAAATTTTGAAGATAAAGAAGAAGAAAATATTTCTACTGAAGTTTCTAATATTATGGCTTGTGAAGGGAATTGTACTCTTCGTTTAATAGATGGAATATCAGTGGAAGCAGGGAATGAAAATCCTTTTTTAATTTCAGCTATTGTTGATAATAATGAAGCGGCTCGTCCTCAATTTTCTTTATCCAAAGCTTCTTTAGTGTACGATGTTCCAGCTGAGGGAGGAATAGATCGTTATTTAGCTTTTTTTCCATCTGATTTAGATGACGATTTAGAGATAGGACCGATTCGTAGTGTCCGGCCATATTTTTTAACTATTGCTTCAGAATATGAATCATTATTATTACATTGTGGCGGTAGTCCAGAAGCAC
>CAYYXD010000017.1:0-14696 GCA_964475575.1 uncultured Gammaproteobacteria bacterium | reverse complement strand
TCATTAAATAATATTAATTATCCACAGAATGTAACATTAACTCTGCAACCGTACAATTATTGACTTTTTTTAATACTTATGCTAGGTTTATACGTTAGTCAAAAATAGTTCTTAAAAAATAAAAAATCATGGGAAATAATAATATTACACTTAAACCCGAAAAATTAATTTTGGAAAACGGAAAAATTATCGGCGCAAAAATAGCCGATCAAATATATTATATTCCCGAATGGGAACGAAAACAACTAGTAGTATTAAAAAATTATATTATAGGTATTGCTTATAAAAAGTTTGCTAAATTTATTGATTCAGAATTATATTTTGATATAGAAACTGGAGAAATAGAAAAAGAAAATTCCTATTGGGAGGAAAAAATATTTTTTAACAAAAATACCGTTATTAAAAAAATAAGGCATAGTCTTAATGATAAAGATATAAGAAAAATACCACTAGGAAAAAAAATTAGAGCCAATATATATTTATTTTTAGAAACAAATAAAAGAAATAAATATATACAAAGAATGGTGTTTGAAATATATATCACTCATGCCAACCCTGATATCAATAACGAAGAAGAAATAAGAATAGAAAATAAGGAAGGAAAAAATTGTTTATTTAAAACAAACCTTCCAAATTTAAGTTCTTTTAATTCCGTTAAAACCATGTATATAAATACATATTGAGACAAGATAATTCTTGTCTTTTTTTATAATTTATCATTAAAATATGAGACTAAATCTTCAATTTTTATTCTCTTTTGTTCCATAGTATCTCGATCTCTAATAGTAACATCATTATTCTCTAAACTATCAAAATCAATTGTTAAACAATAAGGAGTACCTATTTCATCTTGGCGACGATAACGTTTTCCAATGTTTCCGTTGTCATCAAATTCACAGCGCCAATTAAT
This sequence comes from uncultured Gammaproteobacteria bacterium, assembly GCA_964475575.1. Classification (GTDB taxonomy): domain Bacteria; phylum Patescibacteriota; class Patescibacteriia; order Patescibacteriales; family UBA12465. The sequence continues at coordinate 13,786 of CAYYXD010000017.1, read as the reverse complement.
TTTTAGCTTATCAAAAATTTCTCGAGCTTTATTAACCAATTCCGGTTTGTTTTTAAGTAACGGAAAAACAGCTATCTTAATTGGAGCTATTTTAGAATTTAATTTTAGAACCGTTCTTATTTCTCCTTCTACATTTTCTTCTTCATAAGCTTCACTTAAAACAGCTAAAAATGTTCTTCCTACTCCAGCTGAGGTTTCAATTATATATGGAATAAACTTACTATTATCCACTGGGTTAAGATAAGCTAAATCTTGGCCAGAAAATTTACCATGTTGAGTTAAATCATAATCACCTCTTACATGAATTCCCTCTAATTCTTTAAAACCAAAAGGAAAATTATATTCTATATCATAAGCTTCTTTAGCATAAAAAACTAAGTTTTCATGTTTGTGCCATCGTAAATTTTCTTCTTTTATTCCTAGGGATAAATAAAAATTCCAACGAATATTTTTCCAGTCTTCATAATACTTTCCAAAATCTTCCGGTTTAACAAAATATTGCATTTCCATTTGTTCAAATTCTCTAGTACGGAATATAAATTGACGGGCGGTAATTTCATTTCTAAAAGCCTTACCTATTTGAGCAATACCAAAAGGAATTTTAACCCGAGTAGAATCTAAAACATTTTTGTAATTAACATAAATACCCTGACAAGTTTCTCCTCTTAAATAGACTGGATCTTTTTCAGAATCAGAAGTAAAATTACCTAAATTAGATTTTACTAATAAATTAAAATTTTTAGCTTCAGTAAAATCTTTAGCTCCACAATTTGGACATTTTATTTTTTCTTTATTAGCCAAAAATATTTCATTAATTTCTTCTTCGCTCATTTTTTCATCAGCTGCTATGCCATAATCTTCTAATAAAGTATCTAATCGTAAACGACTATGACATTTTTTACATTCTATTAAAGGATCGGAAAAACCTTTTACATGACCAGAAGCTTCCCAAACTTTAGGATTCATAAAAATAGCTGAATCTAAACCAACTATATCTTCTCTAAATTGAACCATATTTTTCCACCAAAAATTCTTAATATTATTAGCTAATTCTACTCCATAGGGACCAAAATCATAAACAGCCGCTAAGCCATCATAAATTTCTGATGATGGAAAAACAAAACCTCGACGTTTACATAGAGAAATTATTTTGTCCATTTTATCTTGATTATTTTTTGTCATATTGATATATATATTTTTTAAATTTCATTTAAAGATTTAATACCTAAAATATCCAAAGCATTCTCTACTACTACCAAAATAGAAGAAAGAAGAAATAGACGACTCTTTTTAATATCAACTTCACTCTGCAATATTCTTACTTGTTGATAGTAATCATTAAATAATTTCAATAATTCAAATAAATATTTGGCTATTTCACTTTGATCTTGTTTTTTTTCAGCTCTAATTATAATTTCCGGATATTTAGCTAAGAATATAATTAATTCTCTTTCCCTTTTATTATTTAATAAATCAAACTTAAATTTTCCACTATTTTTAAATTTAGCTTTTCTAATAATACTTTTTATTCTAACCAATCCATATAAAATATATAAAGCGGAAAAACCGTCAAATTTGGTAGCTTCAGCAATATTAAAAATTATTATTTTTTGAGGAGATATTTTTAACATTTCAAATTTTAAAATGGCTATGGCCAATTCTGAACAATTCTTCTCAATCTTTTTATTAGTCCAATCAGTATGTCTTTTTTTTGTTTCTCTTTTTAAACACTCTAACACTTCATTATATAAATCAATAAACGGAACGGCATTACCAGAACGTGATGACATCATACCCTCAGGAAGGGTTACAAATTCATAAGGTAAATGACTTAACTTTTGTTTATAACCAGCTAATTCTAAAATCTTAGATAATTGTTTAAAGTATAAACCTTGTCTAATATCAACTACTACGTAAGAATTATTTAAATTTTTAAAATCTTGGGCTTTGATTTCAGCCAAAGCTAAATCAGCTACCGGATACAAAGCGGTTCCATCACTTCTAATAATTGGTAGAATATTTAAATCATACTTTTCTAAATTAGCAATTATTGCCCCCTCACTTAAAACCAATATCTTTTTATCAATTAATTTTTTTACTATTTTAAAACCATTATCTATAACTTTACTTTCATAATATACTTTTTTAAACTTAATCTTATTCTTTTTATATATATCATCTATAGCTTTTAAACTTATTCTTCTAGTTTCTTTCCATAGAGCATAATTTTCTCCTTGATGTTTTTCAATGTCCGACATAATAACTCCCACTTCTTTCATTATTTCAGAATTTTTTTCTATTTCTTTGACTGTTTGAGCATAACATTTATTTAGATCTTTACTATATCCTTGTTTATAGGACCAAATAGCTTTGGCGACATGAATACCAAAATCATTAATATAGGAAATTGGATATGAATTATAGCCATTAGCTTTATAAATATTAGTCATTGATTCTCCAAAACAAAGATTTCTTAAATGTCCAATATGAAAATTTTTATGAGTATTAATATTAGAAAATTCAAAAACTACCACCTTATTTTTTCCGTTATTATTAATTCCATATTTTTTTTTCTGTTTCATTATATTACTTAAAACCCTATCAGCTAAATATTCGGAATTTACAAAAAAATTTAAATAAGCACCAGCTATTTCTACTTTAGATAAAATACTGGCTAATTCTTTATCTTGGTCAATTTTTCCTTTTAATTCATCAGCTATAATCTGAGGAGCTATCTTTTTCTCTTTAGCCAATTCAAAAATAGGTAGGCAAAAATCACCCCAATTAGTATCTGGGGGATAAATTAATTTACTGTGATCAATAGCTATTTTTTTGGCTATTATTTTTTTTATATCACTAAGTACCATACTTAAATTAATTTGATTTTAATAAATTGTCTCTTACCTCTTTGAATAATCATTCCTTCTTTTAAATCAATATCCATATTGATTTCTTTAATTACTTGTCCATCAATTTTTATACCTCCCTGTTCAATTAAACGACGGGCCTCACCCTTACTTTCCACCAAAGATCCTTCTATTAACAAATCAACTATTTTTCTATTTTTCCCTTTCATTTTAACTTCTACTATCTCATCTGGAATTTCTTTTTTTTGAAAAGTATTAATAAAATAATCTTGAGCTATTTGAGCTGACGATTCATCATGAAATATTTTTACTATTTCATAAGCTAATTTCATTTTTAAATCACGAGGATTAACTTCATTATTAGTCATCTGTTGTTTCATTGTCTTTATTTCCGACATTGGAACTTGAGTACATAATTCAAAAGCATTAATTATTAAACCATCCGACCACGACATTACCTTGCCAAACATATCATTAGCTTTTTCATCTAAGAATACAGCATTACCTTCACTTTTTCCCATTTTCTTTCCGCTATCATCAGCTAATAATTTTAAAGTCATAACAAATTTTTCTTTATTGCGTAAAACTTTCTGTAAATCACGACCTCTCATCATATTAAACATCTGATCATTTCCACCTACTTCTAAATCAACGTCCATAGCATAACTGTCATAACCCTGAGCTAAAGGATACATAAATTCATGTAAATAAATAGGTTTTTCCTCTTTTAATCTTTCTTGAAACATATCCCGTTGTATCATTTGTTGAACGGTAAAATTAGATGATAATTCTATTAAATCTTTAAAAGTTAATTTATCATTCCATTCACTATTATACATAAGTTTGGCAGAATTATCTCCTGAAAAAGATAAAAAAGATGCTCCTTGTTTTTGATATTCTTTAGAATTTTTCAAAACTTCTTCCCGACTCAATTTTTTTCTAGCGGCTGTTTTATCAGTCGGATCTCCTATCATACCAGTAAAATCACCTATTAAAAAAACTACTTTATGACCTAATTTTTGAAATTGAGACAATTTATTAAAAGAGATAGCATGACCAATATGAAGTGATGGAGCGCTAGGATCATAACCGCAATATAGTTTTATCGGTTCACCAGTCATTAATTTCTTTTTTAATAAAGAAGCGCTGGGATATATTTTTTCAACTCCCCGAGATAATAATTCATCAATCATTTTGGCATTAGTAATAACTTTAGACATATTTTTAACTTTATTTTATTATTCTAAATACGAAATAAAGATATATCGCATACAATTATTGTATATTATTTGTTATTTTTTGGCAATTATATAAATACTAGGATTATTGACTATTTTCTTTTACATTTTTTCTAAATATGCTATAATTTTAATATAATTTAAAAATTAAATTTTAAAAAAGTATGTTATCTTATCGAGCTATTTTAAAAGAATCTTGGAAAATATCTTGGAAAAATAAATATTTATGGTTCTTTGGATTTTTTGCTTCATTGGTAAGTTTTAATGTTGAATTAAAAATATTTTCCCGTTCTTTAAACCAAAATTCTGGTATTAATGTTTTATCTAATATTAAAACATTTTTAAGCACCGGTATTTTTTCTAAAAATTCTTGGTTAAATTTTATTGAATTATTTAAAACTGATACTTTTACCATGATTTTATTAGTTTTAATATTATTACTTATTGTAGCTATAATCATATTTTTAGCTTGGTTGTCTACTGTTTCTCAAATTGGAATTATAAATTCAACAAATAAAATAATGAAAAATAGCCGAGATAAATTAACTATTAAAAATGGAATAAGAAGTGCTAATAAAAAGTTTTGGCCAATATTTGCTATGAATGTAATTATTTCTGTAGTTGTTAATATTATTTATTTAGTAACTACTATACTATTAGTCACCGTAGCTTTAAAGAGTAAAGTTACTACTGCTATAATATTTGGCTTAATATTTATAGTAATGATTTCCTTATCATTAATTTTCTCTTTTATTATGAAATATGCTATTGCCTATTTTATAATAGAAAACAAAAAATTTGGTCAATCTATAAAACAAGGATGGCAGTTATTTACTAAAAATTGGTTAATAAGCATGGAAATGTCAATTGTATTATTTTTAATAAATATTCTTACTATATTCCTATTATCCTTTATTTCTTTCGTAATCTTTTATTTAGTATTTAGTTTATCATTCTCTATAATATTAATGACTTCGTCAATTTTCTTGTTCTGGATTATAATGATAGCTGGATCTTTAGTATTGTTAGCGGTAGCTGTATTAGGTGGAGCATTATTAAATACTTTTCAAATAACTTCATGGACTAATCTATTTGTTCAATTAAGAAATGGAAAAGAACTTAGTAAAATAGAAAAAATTTTTCAGAATTAAAATAAAAATATACTATGAGCGGATTCGATTCGATTTCCAGCCTGTTGAAAAATAATAATAGTAATAATAGTGCTCAAAATAAATTATTAAAAAAACAACAGGAAATAAAAGAAAGAGAAATGGAAAAAGAAACACAAACTCAGGCTCAAGTTTTGGGTTTGTCTTATATTAACTTATTTGGTTTCCCTATTGATCACGAAGCCATGCTTTTAATACCAGAAGAAGTAGCTATAAAAGAAAAAATAGTTTGTTTTTTTTATGATGGAGAAATAATAAAAGTAGCTACTACTAATCCTGAAAATCCTAAAATTCAAGAAATAGTTGATAAAATAAACAAAGAATATTTTACTAAAAGCTCTATTTTTTTGATTTCAAAAAATAGTTTGGAAGAAGCTTTGTCGGTATACAAAAAAATACCAAAAATGAAAGACAATATAAAAGGGGTAGAAATAACAGCTGAAGAATTAGAAAAATTTAAATCTTTTATAACCGATTATAAAAGCTTAAATGATAGGATACAAGAAGTAAATGTTTCTGATATTGTTACTTTACTTTTAGCTACTGCCTTAAAAACAAATTCCAGTGATATTCATATTGAAGCTGAAGCTGAAGGAATAATGGTAAGACTAAGAATTGATGGAGTTCTGCAGGAAGCAGCTACTATTGAAAAAGATAAATGGAAAAAAATAATCTCTCGCATGAAAATATTGGCTGGAGTAAAAATAAATATTGATGATAAACCTCAAGATGGACGTTATTCTATATTCTTAGCTAATGATCGAGTTGATGTTAGATCATCTTTTTTACCAACAGCCTATGGTGAAAGTGTAGTTATGCGTCTTTTAAAATCAAGCTCTGTCGGATTATCTTTTGATGATTTAGGTTTAAGCGCCAGTGCTTATAAAACTTTAAGCAAAGAAATAAGTAAACCGAATGGATTAATATTGACTACTGGTCCAACTGGTTCTGGTAAAACAACTACTCTTTATGCTGTTTTAAACCGATTAAATCAACCCGGAATAAAAATAATAACTTTAGAAGATCCAGTAGAATATCAATTAAAAGGAATTAATCAAAGTCAAATAGACGCTAAAAAAGGTTATACTTTTGCCTCTGGATTAAGGTCAATATTACGTCAAGATCCTGACATTGTAATGGTGGGAGAAATCAGAGATTTAGAAACAGCTGAAATTGCTATTCAGGCCAGTTTAACAGGACATATAGTATTATCCACTCTTCACACTAATGATGCTGCTGGAGTTATACCCCGTTTAACTGATATGGGTATAAAACCCTATTTATTATTGCCATCAATTAATGCTGTGGTTGGACAAAGATTAGTCAGAAAATTATGTCCAAAATGTAAACAAATTCATAATTTAAATGAGGAAGATTCAGAATTGGTCAAAAAAATATTATCAGTAATATCACCTAAGGCTGATATTGTTATTCCTAATACCCCTCCAACTTTCTTTAAAGCTGGTGCTGGTTGTGAATTTTGTAATGGAATAGGCTATAAAGGACGAATTGGTATTTACGAAATTTTTACCATGAATGATAGTATAAAACAATTAACCATGGATAATGCTCCTTCTTTTAAAATATTAAAAGAGGCTATTGAAAGCGGTATGGTTACCATGTTACAAGATGGGGTATTAAAAGCTAGCGAAGGAATAGTAAGTTTGGAAGAAGTCTATAGAGTTATAGGTAACTTTGATTACATAAATGAATTATATAATGTAGCCATATCTCAAACTATAAGTAGAGGAATTAGTTTAAGTGAAGAAGAATTACAAAAAGCTGAAGATATACTTAATAATACATCTTCTCTATCAAACAAATTAAAAGAAGTTCCGACCAAAGAATCAATTTCAATTATACTAGCCCTAGCCATTAAATCAAATGCTGCAGATATTCATATTGAACCAAGTGAAAAAAATGTTAAACTTCGTTTTAGAATTGATGGTTTCTTACATGATATATTGGATTTATCAAAAAATGATTTTCTACCTTTGTTGGGAGAAATAAAAAAAATATCAGGTTTCGCCACTAACATTAAAATAAGTACTATAGATGGTCGTTTCTCAGTTTCCCTACCTGATTCTGAAAAATTAGATTGCCGTGTCTCTATTATTTCAGGAGGTTTTGGAGAAACTATTGTAATCAGATTATTAATTGATAAAGGAAAAAATTTAAGCTTAGAAAACTTAGGTTTCTCTCAATATTCATTACCAATAATTAAAAAGGCTATTAAAAAAACAAAAGGAATAATTTTAACCACTGGCCCAACCGGTTCTGGTAAAACTACCACCCTATACAACATCTTAAAAGAAGTTAATACTCCTGATGTTAAAATAATAACTGTAGAAGACCCTATAGAATATCAATTATCAGGAGTTATACAAACTCAAATTGATAATGATACTGGTTATACTTTTGCTTCAGCTATGAGATCCTTACTTCGTCAAAATCCTAATATAATGATGATAGGAGAAATTAGAGATAATGAAACTGCCAAAATAGCTCTGGAAGCAGCTTCTACCGGACACCTTGTTCTTTCAACTATTCATACTAATAGTGCTGCTGGAGCTGTGTCTCGTTTTATGGGTCTTGATATTGAAAGACAAATGTTGGCTAATACTTTAGAATGTTCAATTGGACAAAGATTAGTCAGAAAATTATGTCCACACTGTGAAAAAGAAGAAGTTATTTTAAGTCCGGAAAATATTAATCAGATAAAAGAAATTTTGGCGGGAATAAAAAATAAAGATTTTGTCATGCCTAAAGAATTTAAGTTTTATCGCAGTAAGGGTTGTGCTAAATGTAATAATATCGGCTATCAAGGATTATTGGGACTTTATGAAGTATTAGAAATGAATCCGGCTATTCAATCAGCTATAATTAATAAAAATATAAGTGATCAAGAATTGGAAAAAATAGCTGTAGAAAATGGAATGATAACTATAATACAAGACGGAATATTAAAAGCTTTAGCTGGATTAACCAGTATTGAGGAAATATTTCGAGTTGCAAAATAAAAATATAAATATGTTAAACAAAAAATTTATTGAATCTATAAAAAAAGACTATTTGAAAAAAAATAGCGATCGTCGACAAATAATAAGTTTGTCAAATATAGTTTTAAATAATTCTAAAAAAGCTATCTTTGCTATCCATCGTAAAGATATTAAGATAGCTTCGGAAAAATTAAGTGAAAGTGATAATATAATAAATAAAATATTTAAAAACTTTGGAACTAATCGACCGCTAGAAGAAGGATCTTTTATGGCCGCTTTAGAAGAATATGCTGAAGCTAAATTATTCTTTAATTTTGCCACTACTAAGAAAATAGATAAAATAAAAGAAATAAAATTACCAGTAGAATCATATATCGGAGGAATGTGTGATTTTACCGGTGAATTAGTTAGATTAGCTATTAATGAAATTATTGATAAAAATTTATCAGCTATTAAGCCAATAAAGGATACTATCAATGAAGTACTAAATGAATTAATTGATTTTGATATAACTGGTTATTTAAGAACAAAATATGATCAAGCTCGAGGAAATCTTAAAAAAATAGAACAAATAGATTACGAAATTAATTTAAAGAAGTTATGAAAATAGCTGTTATTTCCGATATTCATGATAATCTAAGTACTTTGAATATTTTTTTTGAATTAATAGCAAAAGAAACAGAAGAAAATAAAATTGAAAACATAATCTGTTGTGGAGATGTAACTAATGAGAAAACCCTAAAAGAATTATCATTAAAATTTACCAAAACAATTTATTTAATAAAAGGTAATGGAGAAATTTATCAAGAAGAAAATTTGGAAAAATATAAAAATATAAAATATTTGGGTCGTTATAATACTATTGAATTGGGTAATTTTAAGATTGGAATATGCCATGAACCTATTTTTATAAAAACTCTATTAGAAAAAGAAAAAAATCTTAATTTTATATTCTACGGCCATACTCACAAACCATGGTTATCGATGAAAAATAAAGCTACTATAATAAATCCCGGAACCCTAGGCGGAGTTTTTCAGAAATCAAGTTTTGCTATTTGGGATAGTAATAACGGAAAAATTAAATTAAAACTTCTTCACTAAAAGACAGATGTTAATCATCTGTCTTTTTTTATTCTCAATTATTATTAATTATTAAGTAATTTTTTGATAGCTGGAATAGCTTTTAAGGTTTCTTTTTCAGCTATTTTCATTATATCTCTAGCTATTTCTGGACTAAAATAAGTTTTAAGACGAGATATTTCTGAATATTTAGAAACATCAGGATTAATAACAATATCTGAATTATTAATACTATAACGACTCATATTAGTCAGAAATATTTCTAATGATCTGGCACTAGCTTTAGCCATAGATATCTTCTTTTCTGATAAACTATATCTATGATATAAATTAACAGAGATAACAATATCAGCTCCCATTTCTTTAACTATGGAATCAGGCACAGGAATACTTAAACCTCCGTCAATTAAAAAATTTTGATTGTTTTTAACTGGTTTAAAGGCTACAGGAATAGAAATACTAGCTCGAACAGCTTGAGCGATATCTCCATCTTTTAATATAACCGGATCACCTGATATTAAATCAGTAGCCACTAACTTTAAAGGAATTTTAGTATCCGAAAATTTAGCTTTATCAAATATTTTTATAAAAGAATTTTCAAAGGTATTACCACTTAAAAATCCTTGTCTTAAACCAAAATCTCTTAAATGAAGATATTTTTTAGTTTGTTGCTTAAACATGTCGGTTTCTAATTTATCAAGATCTTGAAATAAGGCATAATGAGCTCCAATCAAGGCTCCAATGCTACTTCCTGATACATAATTTATGGGAATACCATTATTGACTAATGTTTTTATAACGGCAATATGAGCCGGTCCTCTAAAACCACCACTACTTAAAGCCAAACCAACTTTTTTAACTTTTTTATCTTTAAAAAAATTAAACATAAAAATTAAATTACCTTTTTTAAATATTTTCCTGTATAACTCTTCTTAAATTTTACAATATCTTTAGGATTTCCACAAGCAATAATTTTTCCGCCCTTATCTCCCCCATCCGGACCTAAATCAATTACCCAATCAGCTGATTTTATTATATCTAAATTATGTTCAATAACTAAAACGGTATTACCTTTATCAACCAAACCATGTAATACTTTTAACAAATTTTTAACGTCCTCAAAATGAAGACCAGTAGTTGGTTCATCTAATATGTACAAAGTTTTACCAGTTGACGGTCTGGATAATTCATAAGCTAATTTTATTCTTTGTGACTCTCCACCTGATAAACTGGTAGCACTTTGACCTAATTTTACATAACCCAAGCCAATACTATTTAAAATACTTAATTTATTTTTTATACTTTTAAAATCAGAAAAAAATAAACAAGCATCTTCAATGGTCATTTCTAAAATTTCAAAAATATTTTTATTATTATATTTTATTTCCAATACTTCATCTATGTATCTTTGACCATGACAACTATCACATTTGATATAAATATCTGGTAAAAATTGCATTTCCACTTTTATCATCCCATCCCCCTGACATTTTTCACAACGACCACCTTTAAGATTAAAAGAAAAATGTTGTGATTTAAATCCCTTAGCTTTAGCTTCGGGCAAAGAAGCAAACACTTCTCTTATATCAGAAAAAACTCCCGTATAAGTAGCTGGATTAGACCTAGGAGTTCGACCAATTGGTGATTGATCAATATCTATAATTTTATCAATATAGTTATCACCTAAAATAGCTTTATACTTTCCCGGCTCTTCTTTAGATCGATAAAATTTTTTGTTTAAAGCTTTAGCTAAAATGTCTATTATTAAAGTAGATTTACCTGAACCCGAAACCCCACTTACAACTACAAAATTTTCTAAAGGAATTTTAACATCAATATTTTTTAAATTATTTTCTTCAGCTCCAATTATTTCTAAAAATTTACCAGATTTTTTTCTATAAGAACTTGGAGTTAATATTTTTTTATTACCAAATAAATATTGAGCTGTTAAAGAATTTTTATTTTTCTTAAATTGATTTAAATTTCCGGAAAAAATAACTTCTCCACCATGTTCTCCGGCTAAAGGACCAATATCTAAAATATAATCAGCTGATAACATCATATTAGAATCATGTTCTATAACCATTACCGTGTTGCCTTTATTATTTAGATTTTTTAAAGTGGCTATTAAATTTTCATTATCTTTAGGATGAAGACCAATAGAAGGTTCATCTAAAACATAAAGCAAACCAACTAAATTAGAACTTATTTGATGAGCCAATCTTAATCTTTGTGATTCTCCTCCCGATAAAGTAGTAGCCGAACGATCAATAGACAAATATGGTAGACCAACTTTTAAAACACTGTCTAAACGAATTAATATTTCCTTAGAAATAGGGTCAAAAATTAATTTCTGAGATGAAGATAATTTAAAATTATTTGATTCTTTTTTGAAAAAATTCTTCAATTCTTCAATATTTTTAGAAGATACTTCATAAATATTTAAACCTTGAAATTTAACAGCCAGAGATTCAGGTTTTAAACGTTGCCCCTCACAGGCATCACAAACTACCATTTTCATATATAACCCTATTTTTTGTCTAATATAATTAGAATCAGTATTTTGATATTTATCTTTTAATCCTTGAATAACACCCGGAAAAAGATTATCACCTTTCAATATTAAATTTATTTCTTTTTTAGACATTTCTTTCAATGGTTTATTATAATTAATATTATAACGTCTAAACATTTTCTCCATATCACTCATTAATAATTGTTGATTATCAAAATTATAATGCATCCAAGGTTTTATGGCTCCCTGAGAAATGGTTAAATTAAAATTTAAAACTGCTTCATTGTCTATTTCCATTTTAATACCTAAACCACCACAACTTGAACAAGCCCCTTGTCCGGAATTAAAAGAAAAATCTATTGGTTTATACTCTAATCTAGAAAAACCACACTGCGAACAAACTAAATTTATTTCTTTTTTATTTTTTTTATCACTTTTTTCTTTTTTCATTTTTTCTCCACAATGAGGACAATAGGCCATACCTAATCTAGAAAATAATAAACGAAGATAGTCATAAACTTCAGTTATGGTTCCAACTGTTGATCGAGGATTATTACTGGCCGATCTTTGGTCTATAGAAATAGCCGGAATAAGTCCTTCTATTAAATCAACATCAGGTTTATCAAGTAAACCAACAAATTGTCGAGCATAAGAAGACAAGGATTCCATATATCTTCTTTGACTTTCAGCATAAATTAAATCAAAAACTAAAGAAGATTTACCTGATCCTGATAATCCAGTAACTACTATAAACTCATCATGAGGAATTTCTAGGTCAATATTTTTTAAGTTGTTCACTCGAGCTCCTTTTATTTTTATAAATTTTTTCATATACATTATTATAATATGGAATAAAAGAACTTAATAATTCCCAATATTATTCTATCCCAAACAAAAAGTTTTTTCTTAATTTTTGGAAACTTAATTGAACCTCTTTTCCAAGTTTTTATAATTTTATTTAAATCTTTTATTAAATTTTTATTAGTTATAGAGACACCTGATTCTAGATTGATATAAAAAGAAACAATATCTAAATTTTGTGAACCAATTAGGGCTTCTTGATCATCAATAATTAATACTTTAGCATGATTCATTTTATTCTGAGCATAAAAATTAATTTTTAAATTTGATAATTCATTAACATAAATCCTATTAGTTCTATTAAGAAACTTTATATCCGTATCTCGAGGAATAAAAATTTCTATTCTAACTCTCTTTTTAACAGCTACATCTAACAAGGCCATCAACCACCGAGGAGGAAAAAAATACGGAGTAACAATAACTATTTTTCTTTGAGCTGATAAAAGCTTATCCTGATAATATTTTTTTAACAGATAAATATTACGATTAGGCCAATGTTCTAAAAATTGAGTTTTAATAGTTTTAAATATTAACCTTTCACGCGTTTGTAATATTTTTTTATTTTTTCCACCACTCATCTGATAGGTATAAGCAAAAGATCTTAAAATATTTTTAATCAATAATTTGTTTTTTAATTTAACTTGTAAATCCAACCAATCACTACTATTTCTTTTAATATTAACCCCACCTATAAATGTTATTTTATTATCAATAATAGTTATTTTTCTATGAGTTCGACGAAGCCAATGACTAAAAAACAATACCTCTATTCCATGTTTTTTTAAATCTTCAATAGCTGATTTTTTTAAATCAAAACTTCCTTTATAATCTGTTACTATAATAACTTGAACTCCATTATCAGCTCGTTCTTTCAGAGCACCAAAAAAATCATATCTATCAGAAGTGTCATCCAAAAAAATATACATTTCTATAAAAATAGATTTTTTAGCTTTTTTTATCTCTTCAATCATCCCTCGCCAAGCTTTTTTAGAACTTGTATATAATTTATATTTCATTTTTTAAAAATAATGATAATAATTATTATAACAAGTTTTAA
>CAYYXD010000016.1:0-14832 GCA_964475575.1 uncultured Gammaproteobacteria bacterium | reverse complement strand
GTTTCTTTCTTTCTTTTTGACGAGAATCTCTGGTAATATATCCGCTAGTTTTTAACATAATCTTAAGTTCAGGGTCATACTTCACTAAAACTCTAGCTATTCCATGTCTAATGGCTTCTAATTGTCCTGAATAACCTCCACCTTTAACTAAAATAGAAAAATTAAAATCTTTAATTTTAGAAACAATTTTAAGAGGTTGTAAAATAATATTCAAATCTTCTTCTTTTTTAAAATAATTTTCAGATAAAACTCCGTTGATTTCTATCTTCCCTTCACCTTTTTCAAACATTCTAATTTGAGCTACAGCAGTTTTACGACGACCAATAGCACTAATAAACTTATCAGTTGCAATTGTTTTTTTATTTTTTTCAACAGTTAAATCTTCTTTAACTTCTTTCTTTTTTGTTACCTCTTTTTTAGGAGTAACTTTTTTAGTTTTTTTAATTTCGCTCATTTTATTTATAATCAATTAAACGATTAATAAAAATTGAATCATTTAATTATTTATTATCTAATAATTAATCTTTTCATTAAATCATTACGCATTTTAGTTGGAGATAACATTTCTTTTACAGCACGATATAAAACATCTCCGGGATTAGAATTAAAAACATCTTTCATTTTTTTATCTTTTAAACCACCTATATAACCGGTAAATCTAAAATATTTCTTTTGATCTAATTTCTTTCCGGTAAATTTTATTTTGGTTATATTAATAACTTCTACAATATCTCCTAAATCTAAATGGGGTTCAAATTCTGGTTTGTTTTTTCCTCTTAAAATATTAGCTATTTTAGTTGCTAAACGACCAATGGTTTGATCAGTGGCATCTATCTTATGGATTTTTCTTTCAATATTTTTCATATATTTATTTATATTATTAAACTAATTCTATTTGAACCATCTCAGCACCATCACCTTGTCTATTACCAAGTTTAACTATTCGACAATATCCACCATTACGATCTTTATATCTTTCACCTAAAACTTCTATTAATTTTTTAACGGCTTTAGGTTGTAGAATAACCTTTAATAAGCTCCGACGAGCGGTTAAATCTCCTTTTTTAGCTACAGTTATAACTTTTTCAACTAACGGTTTTACTGTTTTAGCTTTGGCTTTAGTTGTTTTAACTTTTTCATATATAATAATACTAGAAGCTAAATTTCTAAGCATTAACTCTCGAGGAGCTTTTTCTCTATCTAGGGTTTTTACTTTATTCTTATGTCTCATATAATTTATTTAAATTAATATCCTTATTTTTTTTCTTTAACAGTTTTAGATGATTTCTTTTTTAATTTAGGCTCATCTTCTAATTTTTCTTCTTCTGCTACTAATTCAATCTCTTCTTTTTTAGAATCTAAATTAACTAAAGAATTAAATTGATCAATTAAAATTTTAACTGATTGTTCAAAAGCATCTTTGATTGTTATTGTGCCATCAGTTTTTATATCTAATATCAATTTATCCCAATTAGTCATTTTACCAACACGAACATTTTCAACTTTATAATCAATACCAATTATTGGAGTATAGATAGAATCTATTTCCATATAATCAATTTCTTTTCCTTCTTTTTTATTAACTTCTGATAAAGAATAACCTCGACCATTAGCTACATGAATTTCCATATTAAAACTACCAACTGGATCAGTTATAGTGGCTAAAACTAAATCTGGATTAATAATTTCTATCTGACTATCCTTTTTAATATCTTTAGCAGTTACAGTTTTTTTGCCTTGAACATTTAATTCTAATTTTATTATTTCATCAGTATCACTTAAAATCTTTAACTTTAATTTTTTTAAATTTAAAATGACATCTAAAATATCTTCTTTAATTCCTGGTAGAGCCATAAATTCATGTTTAGCTCCTTTTATTTTAACCCCAACTACAGCCGAACCCGGTAAAGACGATAATAATACCCGACGTAAAGCATTACCAATAGTGTGTCCATAACCAGGATATAATGGTTCAACAACAACCAAACCGTCATTAATATTACCTTCTTGTTTAAATTCAATTTTTTTTGGCAAGGCTATTTTTTCCATATTATTTTTTTAATTAATAAAATTATTTTAATAAAAACTATTATTTTGAATAGAATTCAATTATCATGTAAGTTTTAATATTAGAAGGTAAATCCTTTTGTTGAGGTTCATGTAAAATTTTAACTGACAAATCTTTTATATCTAAATTTAACCAACTTTTTTGTTCTGGAGCTAAATTTTTTAATCTTTCTGGTAAATCTCTAAAATGTTTATTTTGTTTAGAACTTTTCTTAGCTTTTATAACTTGACCACTTTTAACTTGATAAGAAGGAATATCAACTGTTCTATCATTTATAGAAAAATGGCCATGATTTACTAATTGTCTGGCTTGAGTTCTAGAAGAAGCCATGCCGGAACGATAAATAACATTATCTAAACGCATTTCTAAACATTTTAAGAAATTGTTTCCAACATCGCCACCTTTTTTCTGAATTTTATTAAAAGATAAAACAAATTGTTTTTCAGATAATCCATACATTTTTCTAGCTTTTTGTTTTTCATTTAATTGCAAACCGTAATCACTTGATCTTTTTTTACCCTTAGGTCCATGAAAACCAGGTGGATAATTTCTTTTTACCATAGCACATTTAGCCGAAGAACAACGTTCTCCTTTTAAAAACATTTTTTCTCCTATACGACGACATTGTTTACATTTTGAATCTAATTCTTTTCCCATATATATTTTTATTTAATAGATTAAACTCGACGAGGTTTTTTAGGTCGACAACCATTATGAGGAACTCCGGTAGTATCTTTTATACTAGCTATTTCTAAACCGTTAGCATTTAAAGCTCTAATAGCTGCTTCCCTACCAGTCCCAACACCAGATACAAAAACCTTAACTTCTTCTAAGCCATATTCTTCTCGAGCTTTTAAAACCGCTATTTTAGCAATTATTTGAGCAGCATAAGGAGTGGCTTTCTTAGCTCCCTTAAAACCAGCCATACCAGCACTAGCCCAAGAAATAACATTACCATTTCTATCAGTTAAAGAAATTATAGTATTATTATAAGTAGCACTAATATAAGCATTTCCGGATTTTACTCTAATATTTTCTTTTTTCTTTTTTTTCTTTATTAATTTCTTTTTACTTCTAGCTTGTTTATTCTTTTCTAATTTTTGTTTTATTTCTTCCGGTAGATCCTCAACTTCATTTTTATTTTCTTCTTTTGCATCATCAGCGAATATATCATCATCAGAAGAATTAAAATCTTCATCATTAGAAGTGTTTACACTAACAATATTATCATCTAAAGAATCCTTTTTTTCATCTTTAGCGATTAATGTTTCAGAATTTATTTTTTCCTTTTTTTCTTCAGTCATATTTTAATCTTTAATATTTTAATAGAAACTTAACTTATGTTTTTTGACTACCAGCCTTACTCTTTCCAGAACCCATAGTCATTCGACGATTTCCTCTCACAGTACGATTATTAGTTTTTGTTCTTTGTCCATGAACCGGTAAATGTTTATTATGACAAAAACCTTTGCGACAACCTATTTCTTTAAATCTTTTTATATTACTGGCTACTTCTCGACGCAAATCACCTTCGGTAATATATTTCTTTTCAATAATATCACGCAAAATATTAGCTTCCGATTCTTTTAAATCCTTAACTCTTATATCTGGACTTATTTTTGCTAAAGCTAAAATATCTTTTGAAAATTTTGAACCAATCCCATAAATATAGGTTAAAGCTACTCCGATTTTTTTATCATTTGGAATTGTTACTCCTGATATTCTTACCATCATAATTTTATTTAAATAATTTTAATATAAAAATAATTAACCTTGTCTTTGTTTATGTTTAGGATTAGAACAAATAACATAAACCCGTCCCTTACGACGAACTATTTTACAATCTTTACAAATTTTTTTAGCACTAGATCTAACTTTCATAAATATTTTAAACAGCCTAAAATTAATTTTAAACTGTTTTTTAAATTAGAGAAATAAACTAAACTTTAAAGGCGGAAAGTTATTCGACCCTTACTTAAATCATAAGGACTCATCTGAACTTTAACCTTGTCTCCAGGTAAAAGTCTAATTTTATTCATTCTCATTTTACCTGATAAATGACCTAATATTTCATGACCATTTTCCAGCTTTATTTTAAAATTAGCCGATGGCATCAATTCTAAAACTTCGCCTTTTAACTCGATAAAATCTTTAGAGTCAATTATATAATTTTCTTCGTTTGTCATTAACACAAAAAAAACTTGATAGAGATAAAAATCTTTATCAAAATCTTTTAAAAATACAAAAAATTAATATTTTTAAATATTATGAGATAATTATATATTTATTTAATACCATTGTCAAGAGGACTTATTATAGCCTTTATTCTTCTAACTCCAAAACTAGAACTCTCTTCTTTTTGTATTTTAAAAACGCCTAATTCTCTAATATTTTTAACATGGGGACCACCACAAATCTCTTTAGAAAATATATCCGGAGGATTTTGAGAAAAATCACCTATACTATATACTTTAACCTTATCTCCATATTTACTAGTAAAAACACCATTAGCACCATAGTTTTGAGCTTCTTCTAAAGTCATTTCTTCATATTTAACATCATATTTTTTTGAAATAGCTCCATTAACCAATTCTTCTACTTGTTTTTTTTCTTCATCAGTCATCTTTTCGGAATAAGAAAAATCAAATCGTAATCTTTCGGCGGTTATATTACTTCCTCGTTGATTAACTTGAGGTCCTAATACTTTTTGTAGAGATGCTAATAATAAATGACAAACTGTATGTAGTTTAGTTGTGGCTTCACTTTGATCAGCTAATCCTCCCTTAAATTTTCCAGCACTAGCTGTTTTTGATAAATCTTGATGTTTATGAAACTCTTGATTATATTCGTTTATAAACATTGAAGATTTCTTTATTCCCTTTTCTTCTATTATTTCTTCGGTCATTTCCAGTGGATAACCATGGGTTTGAAAAAGATTAAAAGCTGTTAATCCATTAATTTCATTTTTTGATTCAGCTAAAGAATTTAAAATCTTTTCTCCTCGTTCTATCATTTTACTAAATTTCAATTCTTCTTCATTTAAACTATTTAGTATAAATTCGGAATTACGATTTAATTCATTATAAATTTGATTATAAAAATCTATAACTGTTTTAGCTATAATACCCATCCATTGTTCTTGTTTTATGCCTAGTTGTCGTCCTGATCTTAAAGCTCGTCTTATTAAACGTCTGATTATGTATCCCTGATCGGTATTGGACGGACTTAATCTTTTATCATCGCCCAATAAGAAGACGGCTGATTTAATATGATCGGCTATAATTTCAAAATATTTTTTATTATCATCATATTTCAATCCCGATAACTCTTCAATCTTAATTATTAAACCACGCAAAGAATCTATTTCAAAAATATTATTAAAATTTCCTGTTGCCATACAGATTCTTTCTAATCCCCCGCCAAAGTCAACGTTTTTGTCTTTTAATTCTTCCCATCCTGATGTAGTTTTTTTATACTGCATAAAAACTGAATTACCTATTTCTATAAAACGACCACAATCACAATTAATATGACAATGAGGACCAAATTTTAAATCGTGTGGACGACCAGTATCATAAAAAGTTTCACTATCTGGACCACCCAATTCACCGATAGCCTCGCCTCGTTTCCACCAATTTTTATCACGATAAGCAAAAATTCTTTGTTGAGAAAAATCAATTTCTTTTCCCGAACCTAATTCCCCTTTACCAATAGTTTCTGGTCCTTCTTCAGCTTCTACTCCATATTTTTTATAAATATCTTTTAAAACAGCAATAGATTCTTCATCTTTATCTATTTTCTGTCCATCACCTACATAAACTGATTGATAAAGATGATTAATATCTAAACCTAATTCTTCAACTAAAAATTCAAACCACCAATTTAATTGTTCTTTTTTAAAATAATCACTTAAACTCCAATTACCCAACATTTCAAAAAAAGTATTATGACGACCATCACCAATATCATCTATATCCTCAGAACGAAAACATTTTTGACTATTAACTAAACGTTGACCAGCCGGATGTTTTTCTCCTAACAGATAAGGGACTAAAGGCGACATTCCAGCATTAACAAAGAGCAAACTAGAATCATTTTCTGGAATTAAAGAAGCACTAGAAATAATTTGATGTTGCTTCTTGGCAAAAAAATCTAAATATTTTTTTCGAATAGTATTAGAATCCATATTATTTAAATTATAAAATATTAACTTCGGTTTCTAAATTGATATTAAATTTATTTTTTACTTCATTTTTTATTATTTTAACTAAACTTAAAACATCTTTTTGTTTAGCTCCTCCATAATTTACTATAATCAAAGCTTGTTTATCATAAACTCCTACCGGACCTAAACGTTCTCCCTTTAATCCACATTGTTCTATTAACCAAGCTGCTGGAATTTTTATTCCATGCTCTTCATTAAAATATTTTATATCAGGAAATTTTTCTTTTAAGCTTTCAAAGACATCATGAGTAATGACTGGATTTTTAAAAAATGAACCAGCATTGGCCAATACAGCTGGATTAGGTAACTTTTCTTCTCTAATTTTAAATATAATTTCTGATATTTGTTTTAAACTTGGATCTTCTAGACCTTTTTCAATTAAAATATTCTTAATCACGGGATAACTTAAATTTATTTTTTTTGTTTTACTTAATTTAAATTCCACCCATAAGATAAAATAACGCCCTTTCAATTTTCCTTTAAAAATACTATTACGATAGGAAAAATCACAATCTTTAAGATTAAAATATTTTACTTCCCCCGTTTTAATTTCTATAGCTGCTAAATTATAGAAAGAATCTTTTATTTCCATTCCATAAGCTCCTATATTTTGAATGGGAGCCGCTCCTACCGTACCGGGGATATAGAAGGTATTTTCTAAACCATATAAATTTCTTTCAATGGTAAAATTAACTAATTTTGACCAAATTTCTCCACTATATGATTTAATAATAACATCATTTTCATTTTCACCAATAACTTCTATTCCCTTTATCTCGTTTTTTATAATCAACCCTGAAAAATTACGATCAGAGAATAAAGTATTAGAACCTCCTCCCAAAATAAAAACTTTTTTTCTTTTTTTACGAGCCCATTTCAAAGCCATATCTAATTCTTTTTCACTGGTTACTATTACAAAAAACCTAGCTAAGGCACCTATTTTAAAAGTAGAATAATCAGATAATTTTACATTATTTTTAATAGCTATATCCATATATAAATTAAACTTTTATTTTTAACCATTTATACCCAACTCTAAAAATATCTCCAGCGCCTAATAATAGAACAACATCATTTTTTTTAATCTTGGTAGGTATTTTTTTCTCCATCGAATTTAAATCTTTTAAAAAACTGACATTTTGCTTTTTATTAATGGTGGAATTATATTGCCTGATTTTTTTAATTAAATCAATGCTGGATATATTACCCTTCTTCTCTCGAGCTGAAGAATATATCTCCACAACATACAAATCGTCACTTAGAACAAAGCTTTGAGCAAAATTATTAATTAAAGCTTCCGTTCGACTGAAGGTATGAGGATGAAAAACGGTAACTATTCTTTTATTAGGATAACGTTGTTTGACGGCTTGTAACAAAGCTTTTATTTCACTGGGATGATGAGCATAATCATTAATAATAGTAGCTCCTTTATATTTTCCTAAAATATCAAAACGCTGAGCCGGACCTAAAAAAGTAAACAAATTTTTTTGAATTGTATTAACAGATAAACCCAATTGCAAAGAAGCTGATATTACCGCCAAAGAATTAGAAATGTTATGACGACCAGGTAAAGAAATTTTAAATCTGCCAATTTTTTTAGGACCGCAAAACAAATCAAAAAATTGGCTTTTACTGGTTATTTCTATGTTAGTGGCATAATATATTTTTTTAAAATTATTCGGAACAATTACAGTCTTATCATTGTCTTTAACAAAATAGCCTATAATACTAGCTTGACAATCTCGAGTTGTTTTTAAAACTAACGCATCTTCTATATTAACAACCAACCAACCGTTCTTTGGTATTTTTTTCACAAATTCCGCAAAAACTTTAAAATATTCAACAGGAGTTTTAAAATAATCCGGATGATCATAATCAACATTATTCAATATAACTCCTTTGGGATTAAAAAAACGTAATTTGTTTTGATATTCATCGGATTCAGCCACAAAATATTCTGATTTTCCTATTAAAGCGCTTCCCTTAAATTGTTTAACGTAAGAACCATTCAAAACACTTGGGTCCAAACCGCTTTTTTTAAGAACATAACCCAACCATGAAGTAACTGTAGTTTTACCGTGACTGCCACAAACGGAGATACCAAAATGATTATCAAATAATAAACCTAAGGCTTCGGCATAGGTCAAAAAAGGAATATTTTTATTTTTCAAATATTTTAATTCTATATTATCTTCAAAATTATAGGCCGAAGAGTAAATTACCAAATCAATTTTATCCGGAAAATTTTTTAAAGAAAATCCTTGTTTAACTTTTATTTTGGCTTTGGACAAACTTTTTTCAGTTAAAAACTTATCACTAATATCTGAGCCACTAACTTTAAAACCACTACCATGTAAAAATTGAGCTAACATTGCCATACCAACCCCTTTGATTCCAACCATATAAATATTTTTAAAATCGTTTATTTTCATATTGTTTTTTTAATTAAATCAATCATCGCCTGATTCCCATTTTTTATAACTGAAGAAATATTACGACTCAATTTTTTTCTCAAGTCCTCATTATTTAATAATTCTCTTATCTCTTTAACGAAATCTTCAGCTTTTAATTTTTTTTGATTTAAAACAACAGCCGCTTCTTTGTTTTTAAATTCAAGAGCATTAAATTCTTGATGAGAATCCGGCATCGGAATTAAAACAGCAACTTTCTTTAAATAAGACAATTCCGTTAAAGTAGCTAAGCCGCAACGTGATACCACAATATCAGCTAGAGAAAATAGAGTTAATAAATCATTGTGATCAATTAGTTCTATTTTGAAATAATTTTCATTTTTTTCATAATCAAAAACACTGACATCTCTATCGGCCGATCCACTGATATGAATAACTTTGGATATTGATAATAATTCATTTAGAGACTCATTAATCAGCTTATTTAAAAATAAAGACCCCGTTCCACCGCCAACAACAACAATTAAAGGCAAAGAAGAATTCTTAAGTTTATATTTATCAATTATTTTCTCCTCATCAAATTTTAAATTCTCCAAATCAGGACCGATGTTACCTATAAATAAAGCTTTGCTTCCATAATCCTTTTTTGATTGCTCAAAAGTCACAGTAATGGCTGTAGCTAACTTAGCCATTAATTTATTGGCTAAACCCGGAACAACATCTTGTTGATGAATTATAACGGGAATATTCATGAACCACGCCGCCCAAGACAAAGGAACAGCCACAAAGCCTCCGACACTTATTACCATCTTAGGTTTTTCTTGTAATAATAAAATTAAACATTGCCAAAAAGATAAGAATATTAAAAAAATATCAACAATGTTTTTTAGAGAAAAATACCTTCGCCATTTACCGCTTAAAATTGCTCTATACCTTAAATTGGCTTCATTAACCATTATTCTTTCCACTCCCTTATAGGTTCCGACAAACAAAAAATCAAACTCATTATTTAAATCTTGATAAATCTGTAAAAGCGGAATTACCGAACCACCCGTAGCTCCTCCGCTTAATATTATTTTATTTTTTTTATTCATAAACCTTAAATTATTTTTTTATACCTTGCCGTCCGATATTCAATAATATTCCGCAAGAAATTAATAAGATTAACAAAGAAGTTCCTCCGGCACTGATGAAAGGCAACGGAATTCCGGTCATAGGTATTAAATTTATCATTCCGCCGATATTTAAAAAAGCTTGAGAAAAAATCCAAACTGAAATTCCAATAGCCAAAGATCGACCATAAACATCTGGGGCTCTTTTAGCTATAAAAGCTCCTTTAATAAATATAAACAAATAAACAAATAATAATACTAAAGCACCCACAAAACCTAATTCTTCAGCTATAACTGGAAAAATAGAATCAGCCCAAACTTCAGGTAAATAATTATATTTTTGCAGACTATTACCTAATCCTCGACCTAATAAACCACCAGAACCGATAGCAATTAGAGATTGATTAACTTGATAACAATGATCTTTGTCAAAATCAGGATCTTGTAGACATTTTATTCTAGTTAATTGATAATCTTTTATTAATCCCGTATCATTATTATTATTTCCATCAACATTTCCAGCTCTATTTAGTATAAAAAACAATCCAATAATAGCCACTAAAAACAAAATCATTAATTGTTTCATATTACCTCCGGCTACAAAATACATTGATAAAGCAATAATAAAAACTAACATAAAAGTTCCTAGGTCCGGTTCCAATAATAATAAAAAACCAATAAAAGACATAACTACTAAAAAAGGCATTAAGCCAGTAGAAAATACTTTTAAATC
This sequence comes from uncultured Gammaproteobacteria bacterium, assembly GCA_964475575.1. Lineage (GTDB taxonomy): Bacteria > Patescibacteriota > Patescibacteriia > Patescibacteriales > UBA12465. The sequence continues at coordinate 4,283 of CAYYXD010000016.1, read as the reverse complement.
ATCCTGCTTCGTTTCCACCCAAGCTGCCAGATAAAATATCAAAAAGAGTTTAACAGCTTCAGCTACTTGAAAAGATTTTCCAAAAACAACTATCCAACTATAAGAAGTAGCATATTCAGCTCTAAGACCCGGAATAAAAACTAGAGTTAAAAGAATTATTGAAAATATTAAGAATAATAAAGAAAGTTTTTTAAAAATGTGATAATCAATCCTTACCACAACAAACATAGCTATCAAACCAAAAACTAAAGCCCATAATTGTTTTTTTACATAAAAATAAGCATCACTTTTATCAGAATAACCAGAAAATAAAGAAGCACTAAATAAGATAACCAAACCAAAAACTCCCAATATAATAATGATAATTAATAAAGTCTTATCCAAAGGTAATCTATTAACAGCCGACTCTTCATTAATCACTGATTTTTTAACATTAGAATTTGATAAACTAAAATTCTTTTTTTTGTCTCTCTTAAACATGTAAAATTAATTAAAAGTTTTATCAGCAAAAAATATCATTAAACCAACTACAGCCATAATTCCTGAAATTAACCAAAAACGCATAACAATTTTGCTCTCTGGCCAACCCTTAGCCTGAAAATGATGATGAATGGGAGCGGATAAAAATACTTTTTTATGTCTTATCTTTCTAGATAAAATTTGAATTATAACTGAAACCGATTCTATAACAAATATAAAACCAATAAATGGTAGTATAAAAACATTATTAGTTAACATCGCTATAATACCCAAAGTTATTCCCAAACTCATAGATCCCGTATCACCCATATAGAAACGAGCTGGTGGAATATTAAACCATAAGAAAGCTAATAAAGCTCCAATAATTACAGCACAAAATACAGTTAAATCATATCGCCCCATAACAAAGGAAATTATGGCATAAGAAGCAAAAGCGATTAATAAAGTTCCTCCGGCTAAACCATCTAAACCATCAGTTTCATTAACGGAAAAAGAAGTAGCTACTAAAACAAAAATAAAGGTTGGAATATACCACCAATGTATTTCCATATAACCAAAAAAAGGAATATGAATAGTAGTCCAATCAAGTTTAAAATAAAACCACAAAGCTCCAATAGTAGCAATAATGGCATATATCAATAAACGATGTTTCATTCTAAGACCCCCGCCACCAGCTGTTCCTTTTTTTCTAACATCTAACCAATCATCAAATAAACCAATTAAGGCCGAAGCAATTAAAGCTCCTAACGGTAAAAGAGTCTCTTTTTGAGATAAAAAATTAAAAGCTGAACCTAATCTTCCTGGAAAAAATATATGCAAACCATAGAAAAACAAAATAAATATCAGGGTTGTTCCCCAAATTAAAACACCTCCCATAGTAGGAGTTCCGGCTTTATGAGCATGTAGTTGACTAAAAATGGGAGTATTGCCAGAATTTCTTATCTGTTTACCTAATTTGTGTTTATATAAAAAATTAGTCAAAACAGGTGTCCACAACATTGTAAAAATGAAAGCCAAGGAAGCAAAGAACAAAATTCTAACAATTTGAAATTCCATATGTTTTAATTAAAAATTAATATAATATATAGTAAATAAAATAAAAATTAAAAAAATATTAAATAACAATAAAAATGATGATAAAAAATGAGACCAAAATTTAAAATCATTATTTGATAAAAATTTAAATAGTATTATCTGATAAATTATAATAAAGAATAGACTGGAAATTGGAATAAAAAAAAGATAGTTTTTATTACCAATCAAATCTATACCAAAATCAATATTATAATGTAGGATAGCAATATCTTGATTAAAGCGAGAATAACAAAAATAAACAGCTAGCCATAAAAATAAATTAATAGCATAAGCAATGATAAAATAAACCTTAATAAAAAAATGAGAAAACAAATTTTTTAAAGCCACTTTTATATGACCAAAAAATAAAGAAATCTTATCATAAATTTTTATAATAAAATCCATATATTAAAATTAATATCCTTCTTTATTTTAACATATTTAGATATAATGTAAAATATGCTATTATAATAATACTATGAAAATATTTTGTGTTATTCCAGCTTGGAATGAAGAGAAAAACATAAACACTACAATAAAAAAAGCATTAAATTATGTTGATTTTTTAATTATAGTTGATGATTGTTCTAGCGATTCCACCCTATTAGAAGCTAAAAAAGTACAAGAAGAATATCAAGATAAAATTATAGTATTACATCACCCCATTAATCTAGGTCAAGGAGCAGCTCTTCAAACTGGCAATGAATATGCCATTGAACATGGAGCTAATATTATTATTCATTTTGATGGTGATGGTCAATTTTTAGCTGAAGAAATAATTAATTTAACTAATCCGATAATTGAAGAAAATTATGATATTGTTTTTGGTTCTCGTTTTATGGAAAAAAAATCAGATATACCTAATTTCAAAAAAAATGTAATCATGCCTTTAGCAAAAATATTTAATCGTATTTTCTTTGGTATAAAAACCAGTGATCCTCAAATAGGTTTTAGAGCTATGACTATAAATACAGCCAAAAAGATAAAAATAGAAAATGATCGTATGGCTCATTGTACTGAAATACTTTTTAAAGCCCATAAGTATAAATTAAAAATAAAAGAAGTACCAGTAACTGTAATATATAAAAGTTATGGACAAAAATTTTCTGGAGCCTTTAAAATAATAAAAGATTTAATTTATAAAAAAATAAGTGAATAAAAATATGATACAACAAATAATAGCTTTATTAATTCTTGTTTTCTTCATTTTAAAACTAATCTTTCAATGGAGAAAAAAAACTATTAATCTTAATGAGTTTGTTTTCTGGTTAATTTTTTGGCTAGTAGCTGGATTATTAATTATCTTTATAAAACCAATAGATAAATTAGTAATGAATATGGGGTTCTCTTCTTCTGGTATTAACCTTATATTCTATGTAGCTGTCCTATTCCTTTTCTATTTAATATTTAAAATGAGATTAAGAATGGTAAAAATGGAAAAAGATATCACTGAGTTAAGTAGAAAATTAAGTTTAAGGAAATAGATATTTAATAGAATATTAAATAAAAAAAGGGTTGATTCAATTCAATCCTTTTTAGTTACAGTAATTAAATGCTTAATTTTCTCTTAACCAAGTATTTATAGCTATAATAGCTGCAAAACATAATTCTTGATCAGAACAAAAATCAATATTATGTGAACTAAATTCTTCTGGTTTATCAGTAATAAATGAATTTTCATTCCATGATAACCAGCGACCGTCTATATTAACCTGAATAAAAAAATGATTCTTACTAATTGTAATTTGACCAAAAGATAATTCTTTAGAAAAAAAATATTTAGATATTCTATTTAATTCAAAATGAACATACTCATTAAGATTTGCTAACTGTTTATCATCTAAAGAACTTAATTTTTTCTTAAACCAAGGGTATATTTGTCCACCAATAGAATATCCATTTATCTTTCTATTGCCATCAAAAACAATAAAAGAAAGTGATTGATCATCCCAAATTGTTTCAGAAAAAAATTCTTTATCATAAAACATTGTTTCTACTACATAATAGGTACTTAAGTAAATTGTCAACAACATTCTTCGAATAGCTATAAGATTATTTATTTCCGGAAAATCAAATCTATACAAAATATAGTTATTATCTTCTTCTTGCTTTTGAAAACATCCGTTAAAACCAAAAGACAAATTATCAATATGAAAAAATCCTAAATAAGAATACTTTTTCATTAAAGGACTATCGGTTTGGAAAAGAGAAATTGGTGTCGATTTATTCTGAAAAAATTTCTTATTAATTTTCAAAAAATAAGCTTCATTTTTTAGAGTTACATCTAGTATCATTTTTAAAATTTATTAAGTTATTAAAGAAATTTATTTTAAATATTATTATAAAATTATATGAATGTCAATTAAAAAGATTGGTTTGTAAAGGCCAAGTAGAAATGTCATAGTTTTAACCAAGTAGAAATGTCATACTTGATTAATTATTTTTGAGCAAATATTTTTTGCTCTTTTTTAAATACGAACTGCTTTCTCCAGGGATGATCAGCTGGCGGTTTATACGAAAACTGTTTTTGCTTGGTAAGCGCCACCAATTTAATATCTATCTCTTTTTTGGGTTTCTCTGGTAATATGAAATAGTTTAAATATTTCTCTCTTATCCTAATTTTTACATCTCCATTTATGGAAGGTACCCATTTTATTAGACACTATTCTTGCATGATTCCTGATAAAGCCGGCTGTAAATAACAGGCGGCATTTTTAATTTTGAATGTA
>CAYYXD010000015.1:0-15816 GCA_964475575.1 uncultured Gammaproteobacteria bacterium | reverse complement strand
AAGTGGCCAATAAATATAAAATGAATATTTTAGGACCAAATTGTTTAGGATTTATAAATACCATTAACCCTTTAAATGCTACTTTTTCTGATTATAAAATTAAAAATAAAAAAAATAATATTGCTTTTTTATCACAATCAGGGGCTATTGGTAGCGCCGTCTTAGATTGGTTGGTTGATAAAAATATTGGGCTAGCCTATTTTATAAGTTTAGGTAATAAAGCTGTTTTAAATGAAAATGATTTTTTTAATTTTTTTAACCATGACAAAAAAACTGATTTAATTATCGCTTATTTAGAAGAAATTTCTCAGGGTCAAAAATTTTTAGAGTTAGTTTCTAAATTATCTAAAATAAAACCAGTAGCTATATTAAAATCTGGTCGAACTATTATTGGTAGTCAAATGGCCTCATCTCATACCGGTTCTCTAGCCGGTTCTTATGATATCACTCTAACTGCTCTTCGTCGTTGCGGAGCTATTATTTTAGATAATATTAATGAAATATATAATTTAATGCGTTTAATTGATAAACCAGTAAATAATATTAATATTGAAGGTGATTTAGTAATAGTTTCTAATGCTGGGGGTTTATCAGTTATAGCGGCCGATGCAGTTTTTGATAAAAAAGTTGATTTAACAAATTTATCTAAAAATATTACTAATCAATTACAGAAAGTTTTACCTAATTTTGCTTGTATAAAAAATCCTTTAGATATTTTAGGTGATGCTGATCCCGATCGTTATAAAAAAACCTTAGAGATAGTTTTAAATGATAAAAAAGTTTCATCAGTTTTAGTACTACTTACTCCTCAAAGTATGACTAATGTTAAAGAAACAGCTAAGGTTATAGTTGAACTTAAGAAAAAATTTTCCAATAAAATAATCACAACTTGTTTTTTGGGAGGAACTGAAGTTTTAATTGGTAAAAAAATCTTAAACGAAAATTCTATTGCTAGTTTTGAATCAGTAGAAGAATCTGTAATTATTTTATCTAAATTTTTAAAGTATTTAAAAAATAGAAAAAATATTAAACCTTTTATTCCTTTTAAAGAAGAAATTACTTTATCAAATAATACTTCAAAATTAATGGATTATATAGAAGCATTTAAACTTTTAAAAAAATTTAACATTGATTGTATTATTCCTAAGAAAATAATGGCTAATAATATAAAGTCAATAAAATATCCCATAGCTGTTAAATTTGTAGGACCTGATTTTATTCATAAAACTGATAAAAAAGCTATCTTTTTGAATGTAAAAAATGAAGTTGAATTAAAAAAGATAATAAGTATTTTTAATTCTAATAAAAAGGGAATTAATAACTATATTATTTATCAACCGATGTTAAAAGTTGATATAGAATTAATTTTAGGATTAAAACGAGATCCTGTTTTTGGTCCAGTTATTTTATTAGGTTTAGGTGGTATTTATACTGAAGTTTATAAAGATTCAGTTTTAGAATTAGCTGATTTAACAAAAGAACGAGCTTTAAAGATGATAAAAAAATTAAAAGTTTATCCTATTTTGGCCGGAACTAGAAATAATATTGGTATTGATTTAAATAATTTATCTGATATTATTTTAAAGTTTGCTAAGTTGATAAAAGAAAACAAAAATATTTTAGAAATTGATATCAATCCTTTGTCAGTTGATAGTAAAAAAATTACTGCTATTGATGTTAGGGTTATTAAAAAATAATGTTATCAAAATTAAAACAATTATTTCAATCTAAAACAACCGGTATTACGGCTGCGGCTATTTTAATAGCTGTCTTTTCTTTAATTTCCAGATTATTAGGAATTTTTAGAGATAGAATATTGGCTGGTCAATTTGGAGCTGGGGATATTTTAGATGCTTATTATTCAGCTTTTCGTATTCCTGATTTAATTTATAATCTGCTTATTTTAGGAGCTTTATCAGCTGGTTTTATTCCTATTTTTTCTTCTTTAATAAAAAAAATGAAGAGTTTTGATAATAAAGGTAGTTTTTTTAATTATTCTAAAGAAGAAAATAAAGAAGCTTGGAATTTAGTAAGCAATCTTTTAAATGTTTTAATTATAGTATTGTTATTTTTTTCTTTAATAGGATTTATTTTTGCTCCTCAGCTTATTAATTTAATAACCCCTGGTTTTTCTTCTGATTTAAAAGATACAACTATTACTTTAACTAGAATTATGTTTTTTTCTCCTTTATTTTTAGGAATTTCTAGTTTATTAGGAGGAGTATTACAATCTTTTAAAAATTTTTTTATTTTTTCCTTAGCCCCTATTTTTTATAATCTAGGTATAATAGCCGGAGCTTTATGGTTAGTACCAATTATGGGTGTGGCTGGTTTAGCTTGGGGAGTTGTTTTTGGAGCTTTTTTGCATATGGTTATTCAAATTCCGACAGTTAGATCTTTGGGTTTTCGTTGGCGATTATTTTATTTAAATTTAAGAGAAAATAATTTTAGAGAAATAGTAAAAATGATGATTCCTCGTACTTTAAGTTTAGCTATTACTCAAATTAATTTATTAGTTATAACCATCATAGCTTCTACTTTGGATAGCGGTTCTTTAACTGTTTTTAATTTTGCTAATAATCTTCAATCTTTTCCAATTGGAATATTTGGTATTTCTTTTGCTGTAGCTGTTTTTCCTACTTTGTCAGTAGCTGCTTTTGATAATGAAAAATTAATAAAAAATTTTTCTTATACTCTTCGTCAAATTTTGTTTTTTATAATTCCTTCCACTATATTGTTTATTACCTTAAGAGCTCAGATTATTCGTGTTATTTATGGTACAGGAGAATTTTCTTGGCAGGATACAATATTGACTATTGATGCTTTAGGTTTTTTTGCCTTAAGTTTGTTTGCTCAAGCTACTATTCCTTTATTAACTAGAGTTTTTTATGCTCGGCATAATTCTAGAACTCCATTTTTTGTTGGTTTAATTTCCGTAGTAATAAATATTTTTTTATCAATGTTTTTTAGTAAAAGAATGGGAGTTTCTGGTTTAGCTTTAGCTTTTTCTTTATCTAGTATTCTAAATTTTATGATCTTATGGATGTGGTTATATTTTGAAATAGGAGAATTAGATCAAAGAAAAATTATAAAAGCAGTAGTAAAGTTTTCTATTGCTGGTTTAGGAGCAGGATTATTTATTCAATTAGGTAAACTTATAATTTGGCCGTTTATAGATATGACTAGATTTTTGGGAGTCTTATCTCAAGGTTTATTTGCCGGATTATTTGGTTTACTTATTTATTGTCTATTATGTTATTTAATGAAAAGTGAAGAAATGTTAGAAATTATTGAAGTTATAAAAAGAAAAATGCCTTTTAGTCGTCGGATTAAAAAAGACCCTGATTTAGGGGACCAAAGTGAGGCTAGAGGGATATAAGCCTTGTCTTGTTTTTATTTATAATTTAGAATATATAGGCCGTATTTACGGATGAAATTATTATTAATATTTATGGAAAAAATTAGAAATTTTTGTATTATAGCCCATATTGATCATGGTAAATCAACTTTAGCTGATAGAATGTTAGAAATTACCAATACAGTAGATAAAAGAAAAATGAAAGATCAAATTCTTGATGGTATGGATATTGAGAGAGAGCGAGGTATAACTATAAAATTACAACCAGTTACTATGAATTATAAAGGGTATCAAATAAATTTGATTGATACTCCGGGTCATGTAGATTTTTCTTATGAAGTTTCTAGATCTTTAGCTGCTGTTGAAACAGCTGTTCTTTTAGTTGATTGTACTCAAGGAATACAAGCTCAAACTTTAGCTAATCTATATTTAGCTTTAGAACAAGATTTAACTATTATTCCAGTGGTCAATAAAATTGATTTGCCAGCTGCTAATCCAGAAAAAGTAAAAAAAGAAATTGTGAAATTATTAGGTTGTAAAGAAGAGGAAATATTAGCAGCTTCCGGTAAAACTGGTGAAGGAGTTGAAAATATTTTAAAAGCAGTAATTGATCAAGGAAAACCTCCACAAGATTTTAAAAAAAATATTTGTCGAGCTTTAATTTTTGATTCTAAATATGATGAGTATAAAGGAGTAGTGGCTTATGTTAGAATTTTTGACGGACAAATAAAAAAAGGAGATAAAATAAAACTATTAGCCACTAAAGCTGAAAGTGAAGTTTTAGATATTGGAGTTTTTAAACCTAATTATTTATCAACTGGTATTTTATCAAATGGTTCCATAGGTTATATAGTCACTGGGTTTAAAGAAGTTGGTGAATGTCGAGTGGGAGATACAGTTACTTTATCATCGTCTTCTAATACTGAAGCTTTATCAGGGTATAAAGAAGTAAAACCCATGGTTTTTGCTGGTATTTTTCCACGAGAAGGAGATGATTTAGAAGATTTAAGAGAAGCTATGGATAAATTAAAACTAAACGATAGTGCTTTAGTTTTTGAACCAGAAAGATCTGATGCTCTGGGCTTTGGTTTTCGTTGTGGTTTTTTAGGATTATTACACTTAGAAATTTTTCAAGAAAGATTACGTCGAGAATACAATTTAGATTTAATTGTGACCATTCCTAGTGTTGCCTATAAAGTGTATAAAAATAATGGTGAAGAAATAATAATAAGAACTCCGCAAAAATTACCAGAACCAAATGATGTATCAAAAATAGAAGAACCTTGGGTATCACTGGATATTATTAGCCCTAAAGATTATATTGGTAATATAATGAAGTTAGCTCAAGAAAAAAGAGGTGTCTATAAAAATACTCAATTCATATCCTCAGAAACAGAAGAACAAAGAGTTATTCTCCATTATGAAATTCCCATGTCAGCTATTTTAACTGATTTCTATGATAAGATAAAAAGTATTAGCTCTGGTTATGCTTCAATAAATTATGAATATTTAGATTATAGATTAGCTGATGTTGTTAAAATGGATATTTTAGTGGCTGAAGAAGCAGTTGAATCTCTAGCCACCATAGTTTATCGTGACGAAGCTTTTCGTCGAGGTAAAGAAATAGTAAATGTTTTAAAAGAATCTTTGCCGAAACAAATGTTTGTTTTAAAAATTCAAGCGGCTATCGGAGCTAAAATTATTGCTGCCGAAAGGTTATCAGCTATGAGAAAAGATGTTACTGCTAAATTATACGGAGGAGATGTTTCCAGAAAAAGAAAATTATTAGAAAAACAAAAGAAGGGAAAAAAGAAAATGATGATGGCTGGTAAGGGTAGTGTTGATATTCCTCCAGATACTTTTGTTAAAATATTAAAAAAATAGTAACTTATATTTAATTTACATAAGGTATGAGAAAAAGAACTAAGAAAAAAATAATTAAAATAGCTTGGATAATTTTAGCAACTATCGTTATTTTTTCTATGGTTGCTTGGACTATTATGATTTCTTTTGTTTAGTTGTTTATAACTAATTTTAAAATATGGAAAAGATTTGGCAATTATATCCCAAAATGCCGGTTGATTTTCAGGAAGAGAATGAAAACTATAATCGTTTTATACTACAATTATTATTTAATCGTGGGATAAAGACTCAAGAAGATTTGAAATGGTTTTTAAATTCGGAACCAATGGGGTTTTTAGATCCTTTTCTTTTTAAGGATATGTTAGCCGCTATTGACTTAATAATCTCTCATATCAAAAAAAGAAATAAAATAATGATTTATGGAGATTATGATGCTGATGGTATTACTTCTTCAGCTTTACTTTATGATATTTTTAAAATATTTAAAGCTGAAGTTGATTTCTATTTACCGGATAGAGTAAGTGAAGGTTATGGTTTGAATAAAACAGCTATTGATGAAATTAAAAGTAATAATTTTTCTTTAATTATTACAGTTGATAATGGAATAAGGAGTAAGGAAGAAATTATTTACGCTCAAAGTTTAGGTTTAGATGTTATTATTACTGATCATCATGCCTATCCCGAACAAAAAGAAAATTGGCCTCAGTGTTTATTAATAAATCCAGCTGATAATTCTTCGGGATATCCTTTTAAATTTTTAGCTGGAGTAGGAGTAGCTTTTAAATTAGCTTCAGCTTTAATAAAAAAATCAAAATTAGAAGATGATTACAAAGAAATGCTAATTTCTCGTAGTTTAGATTTAGCAGTTATTGGCACCATAACTGATATGGTTTCTTTGACCGGAGAGAACCGTTTAATAGCTCAGAGAGGTTTAGAAATTTTAAATAATACTAAACGATTAGGATTATTGGAACTTATTAAAGTATCTGGCCTAAATGTTCCATTGAATTCTTTTAATGTTGGTTTCCAATTAGGACCTAGATTAAATGCCGCTAGTCGTATTCAACATGCCAATTCAGCTTTAAAATTATTAATTAGTCAAGATAAAGACGAAGCTGAGAAATTAGCTAATGAATTAAATGAAAAAAATATTGAACGACAAAGAATAACTGAAGAGGTTTTAGTTTCAGCTGAAGAACAGATTGATAAAGATAATTTACCTAAAATAATTATTGTTAAAAATTTTTCTAATAATCCTTGGAGTGAGGGAGTGATAGGTTTAGTAGCCGGAAAATTAACTGAAAAATATTATCGGCCAGTTTTAATTATAGTAAAAACAGAAGAAAAAGCTGTTGACGATAATGGTCAAGAATATTTTTTATACAAAGGTAGTGGTCGGAGTATTGAAGAATTTAATTTAGTTGAGGCCTTAGAAGATGGTAAAGAATATCTATATAAATATGGTGGGCATCCAATGGCTGGCGGATTATCTATTTTAGGCGAAAATAAAACTTTAAAGTTTATAGAATATATTCAATCTTTAGGAGAAAAAAAATTAGCCGCTACTTCTTTATTACCTAAAATAAAAGTAGATTGTGAATTAAATTTTTCTGATATTGATGAAGAATTAGTTGATAGCATAGGTAGATTAAGTCCTTTTGGACAAAGCAATCCTAGTCCAAAATTTGTTAGTTTTAATGTTAAAATAATAGATGTAAATAAAATGGGTTTTGAAGGACAACATATAAAATTAAAATTATTAAATCATAACGATAAGGATATGAAAGTTTTTTGGGGAATATCTTTTAGTGGTAGTGAGAAATATGATTATCTACAAATTGGTGATAATATTGATATTGTTTATTCTTTAGAATTTAATTTTTTTAATGGATCCAAAGATATTCAATTTAAAATTATAGACATAAAAAAACATTCAAAGTAATTTATAAAATATGAATAAAAAAATAATAATTTTTAGTGATGGCGGAGCCAGAGGTAATCCTGGTCCAGCTGGAATAGGGGCTGTTCTTTATGACAGTAAAAAACAAGTATTAGCAAAAATTTCTAAGTATATAGGGGAAGCAACTAATAATCAAGCCGAGTATCAAGCATTAATTACTGCTTTAAAAAAAGCTAAGGAATTAGGTGGTCAAGAATTAGATGTTTTTTTAGATAGTGAATTAGTAGTAAAACAATTAAATCGTGAATATAAAGTAAAAAACAAGGAATTAGCCCCCTTGTTTCTTGAAGTATATAATTTATCTTTAAATTTTTCTAAAATAACATTTACTCATGTTTATCGGGAAAACAACAAAGAAGCTGATAGATTAGTTAATGAAGCGTTGGATAAAAAGATGTAATTTTATCTTCCTGTTGGCGACCAATGCCAAGGTTCGTTATAATCTCCTTGAGTAAGATTAGCATATAATCCTTGGGCATTCATACATTCTTTTAAACCCGATGATTCATTATATGACCAACTCATTTTTGCTCCATCTAATCTACTTAAATCCATAGCTTGACCCGAACCATGGTTAGAACAACAAGGAACTGCTGCAGGTAATTTTCTCTCGGTGTAGCTTATTTGAGTAGCGGCTGATCGCCAAGCTTCGTTTATATAAAATAAGTATTTACCATTTTTTTCTTTTATACATTCCATAGCCGCTTCATATTTTTTTAAAACATCAATATTAATTCTTTTCCCTTTATAAGCGGTTAACCCAGACGGTTCGGCATTTCCGTATGCTTTACAAATTGAATAATCACCTTTTTTGGCGGCCAAGCAACCTTCCATATAAGGACTATTACCTCCGACAACTGTTATATCAGCATCAGCTAATGGAGTAACAGTTCTTAATTCAATATAAACTGTATCAACTAAATTAGGATTTATTTGATACAATAAAACATAAGAAGTTAAAAGAATTAATAAACCGGTTAAACTTCCAGTAATCCAACTTTTAGCTGTTGCTATTCTGCTAGCATTTCCAGCTGATACTAACCAAATAACTCCTCCTATCATTATAGTAACCACTGCTAATACACCACCGATAGCCAACATATAATTGTAAATAGCATAAATATAAATTGCTATCCAAGGAATTTCACAATTTTCAGTTTCTCCTATAGTGTTACATCTAATTGGATATTTATCAGCTAATTCTTTTACTCCTGGAATTTCTATTTTTAAATTTCCTAAAGGATTTAAATCGGCTGTTTTTTTAAATTCTTTTGTACTACTAGTAGTACTAGTAGTATTAGTGTTACTAAAACATACTCCGTTATAACCTTCCACAAAATCACCAGATCTACAGAAAGCTCCAGAAATACCTAATTCTTTTTCTATTTTTGCACAATCACTATTTTGATTACAACCTCCTCCTATTTTAGGATAACATCCTCTAGAGGTCATAGAGGTATTGATGCACATATAATTAGCAGGGCAATCTTGAAAAGTAGTACAAGATTCTCCTACAGCCTTAACAGGATTATATGAATAGAAAAATAAAAATAAACAAACAAAAATAAATAAAATATTTTTTAAAATAGAATATTTATTTTTGTTTGTTTTTTTAATCATAGATTTTAAATCGTAGAATTAAAATAAATGTTTAAATCTTTTTTGTTTTAATTTATATTCTTTTTGGAGTTCAATATGATTATTGGCTAAAGGACTTTGATTAATAAGTTGTCCATTTTCATATTCTAATAAAGGATATATTCCACTTTGAACAGCTAACTTTCCCATATAGACAGCCTCATCACTTTTTATTCCCCAACCGGGAATACAAGGAGCCAATATTTGTATATATCCTGGTCCTTTAATTTCTAATCCTTTCTTAACTTTATTATATATATCATCAGGATAACCAGCTGTGCTTTGAGCTACATAAGGAATATTATGAGCTAAAGCTATTTTTATCATATCTTTTTTTTGTAAATTATTTCCTCCTGCTGGGCAATTTTTTTTATTTTGACATTCGCCATCAGGAGAAGTACTGGTTGATGCTCCATAAGGAGTAGCTCCTGAAGCCTGATAGCCAGTATTAGAATATGATTCAGTATCAAAACAAATATATAAAACATTATCTTTTCTTTCCCACATCCCGCTTATAAGTCCAAGACCAATATCAAAAGTTCCACCATCTCCAGCTAAAACAAGAACTTTAGTGTTTTTATTTTTTTGTTGTTTTGAAGCGGCGCTTATTCCACTAGCTACGGCTGAAGAATTTTCAAAAAGAGAATGAATCCAAGGAAGATTCCAGGCACTTTGAGGATAGGGAGTGGTAGTTACTTCTAAGCAACCAGTAGCATTAGCAATAATGACATTTTTATTAAGTGCTCTCATAACTGATTGAACAGCCGATAATTGTCCGCAACCAGCACAAGCATTATGACCGGATGATATAAATTTTTTATTATTCATATTTATTAATTTAATTGGGAGCACAACAAAAATGACTAGATATACAACTTCTTGTTCCTCCACTTCTATCCCAACTATATCCAGAGTCACAACTATCTACCATACAAACAGCTCCAGGTTTTTCTCCACAAGGAGTTGATAAAGATCCATCTCCTTGCCAAGCAACACCATCATAACACCAACAATCTTTTCTATTAATACATTTATTTCCATTTGATACTCCTTTACAGACAGAATTATCAATTGTTTTTATACCAGAAGCTTCACAACATTTAAGGGATGTATCGCAATCTCTACCGCCAAAATCTTTATTGCTACATCTATCACTTGGTGTGCATCTGCTTCCATTATTATTTCCACAAGGTTCATTTTCTTTTCCATCAAAACCATTATACAATTTTTCATTATAACAATAACCATTATTCCAACTACTTTCACCCCAATTGTCACCTATACCTTTTCCTTTACAATATTCTTGACTTAATTTCTTTTCTTCTTCTGTTAATAAATGACAAGATCCATCTTGAACAACATAATCTCCGGCAAAAAATTTTCCAGTAAGATTAAGATATTTTGCATAACTTCCTTCGTATTTTTCATCCAAATCATTATTTGAAACAATTGCCGCCTCTCCGTTTAAAAGAAGGGTTTCATAACAACCAACTGAGGTAGTCATAAAAGCTTTATCTTGACTCTTTTCAGAAGTACAGCATCCTTGTTCTATGGGTCTAATTGTTTTTATTTCAGTAATTTTAAAATCTACTAAATTTGGATTAATAATTTTTAATAATAAGAAAGAAGTTAGAGCTAAAATTAAACCTATTAAACTTCCAGTAATCCAACTTTTAGCTTGAGAAATTCTTTCAGTATTTCCAGCGGCTGTCAACCAAACAACTCCACCTATCATTATAACAACAGCAGCTAATAATCCGACTACTGCTAACATATAATTATAGATAGCTTTTATATAGTCAGCCAAAGTTTTAGTACTAGGACTCATTTCCACAGTTTGTCCTTTTATAAAATCTGAACCAGGAATGGTGATTTGAGGAATAAAGCCATCCACCTCTTCTTCTATTTCTTCTACTTCTTTAGCACAACAACAAATCCAAATTCTTCTTTGATATTCATCAATATAAGTATCCATAAAATTAGGAGTAGGATTAGTAGCTTCTTCTTGACACTGGCTAGTGGCTGATTCAACATCGCCAATATTACAAGAAACAACTCTACCATTACCCGAAGATCCACCAGAACGTTCTACACCTTCTACCCATCGGCACTCTGCTTTAACGGTATTGGTTAATAGGAAAAAAATAAAACAAAAAACAAGCAGAAATAATGATTTATTTATTATTTTTATCATATTTTTATTTTTAATATATTTAACTTATCTTTACCAATATCAAAAGCATTATTAATTGCATTAAAAAAATAATAAAAAACATCATGATAAAAGCATAGGGATAACCAGTAATTTTGTGTTCACAGGCTCGTTTAAAAGCTTTTTTTATGGAATTGCAAATAGTTTTGCGAAATGATTTTTTTTTCATAAATTAAATAAAATTTATTTTTTTATAACTATTAAATTTATTAACAATTTTTAAAATAGAAGCTTGAGTTATGTCTTTACCACCTAATCCACTAATAAAATTTTTAATATTTTGTTTATCAGAACTTATTGTTTTTATATCTAAGTATAAAGGACCAAAATTTCCAAAACTTAAAGCTTTTTCTAGAACTATTATATTTTTTGCTCCTTTTATTATATCATAGATTGTTTGATTGGGGAAAGGACGATAAGTTTTTATTTTTAAAATTCCAATCTTTTTATTATTTTTTAGAGTTTCTTTTATTGTTCCAATAACTGATCCCATAGCGATAATAATAGTGTCAGCTTTTTTAGGACCACTATATTCCAATAATCCATTATCAATAGTAGCTGTACTCTTAATATTAAATATTTTTTTAAAAATAGAATATTCTTTTTTTATTTCAATTAAAGTTTTTTGAAAATCATTATACATCTGTTCTCTAACTGTTTGATAATCATTGGGAGATAAAAAAGCTCCGATAGTAATTGGATTTTTTGTATCTAAATATTTTCCTTTTTTTGCTTTATACTTTGGTAAAAACTTTTTTATAGTTTTTTTGTCAGGTATTTGAACCGGTTCAAAACAATGAGTTAATATGAAACCATCAACATTAATAAAGGCAGGAAAAGATGTTTTTTCTGCTAGTTTATAGGCTAAAATATGTTGCCAAACAGCTTCTTGATTATTTTCAGCCATTAACATTATCCAGCCAGCATCTCTAATAGCCATAGCATCTTGTTGATCATTCCAAATATTTATAGGTGAAGATATGGCTCTATTAGCTAGAGTCATAACTACTGGTAATCGTAATCCAGAAATTCCATAGATAACCTCCGTCATTAACAGTAATCCTTGAGAACTGGTGGCGCTATAAGTTCGAACACCTTTGGCTGAAGCTCCTAAAACTATAGAAGCGGCTGCAAATTCACTTTCAGCTCGAACATATTCATAATTCGCCAAGCCGTCGGCTTTCAATTTGGCCAAATCTTCCACAATGTGAGTTTGCGGTGTAATGGGATAAGCTGAGACTACTTGAGGTTCTATATTATTTATAATTAAAGCTATAGCCCTTGAACCTTCCAATAATTCTTTTGATGTATTTTTTTTCATATTATTGATTATTTTAAAGTTATAATTATTGGAGCATGATCTGATCCTAACGTTTTATCTAAAATTTCAGCTTCTTTTATATTCTTAATTATTTTTTTAGAAACACAAAAATAATCTATTCTCCAACCAATATTTTTTCTCCTGGCTCCAGCTCTATAACTCCACCATGAATATTTTATAGTTTTAGGATGTAAGTATCTGAAAGTATCAATAAAACCAGTTTTTAAAAACTCAGTCATCCATAATCTTTCTTCTTTAGTAAATCCGGGATTGCCAATATTTTCTTTAGGTCGAGCCAAATCTATTTCTTCATGAGCTACATTAAAATCTCCAGTGATTATAATTGGTTTTTTCTTTTCTAATTTTTTTAAATATTTTAATAATTCTTGATTAAATTCTAATTTATATGGTAGGCGACTTAATTCATGATTAGAATTAGGAAAATAGGTATTAATTAAATAATACTTTTCTAATTCTAATACTTGAACTCGTCCTTCATCATCAAATTTCTTTATTCCTAAACCGTTTTTTTTGTCTTTAATTTTTAGATCTTTTCGATATAAAAATAATGTTCCACTATAACCAGGTCTTTGAGCTGAATGCCAAAATTCTTCATAATTTGGAAAATCAAAATTAGCCAACTCCTTTTTATCATCAGCTATTTTAATTTCTTGAATAGCTAGTATATCAGGATTTTCTTTATTTAAAAAACTTAAAAAATCTTTTTTCATTATAGCTCGTATACCATTTACATTCCAAGAAATTATTTTCATATTACTTTTATATTTAAACTTTTTGTGTTATTATTATCATATAATATATTAAGTAAATAATCAATGAATATTAATGAAAGAATAGAATATCTAAGAAAAAAAGGTCTTGAAAAAGGAACCTCTTATCGTTGGTATAAAAGATGGTGGGCCATCTCTCTTTTTTTAATTATAGGCGGTTTTTTAATTTATGTTTTTGCCTTTCTTTTTTTATTTTTTCGTTTTAAATCCAATCCTTCGGAAGCTGAATTAGCTAAACAATTAATTAATACGCAAAATATAGTTAATACCAGTTCCAATGAAAATGAAGCTATTAAAAAAATTATAGAAAATCAGGGTAACTATTATTTGGGTTCTGATAATCCTCAACATACTTTAGTTGTTTTTTCTGATTTTGCCTGTTCCTATTGTAAAAAAACATCTGAGGTTATAGCTTTATTAACTATTAAATACGGAGATAAAATAAAAATAATAGTAAGAGATTATCCAATTATTGGCGAAAATTCAATTGATTTGGCCATGGGAGCCTGGTGTGCTGGAGAACAAGGAAAATATTGGCCCATGTATTATAAGCTATTTGAATTACAAAATACCTTTTCGGTTGATGATTTAAGTTTAATAGCCATAGAAGCTGGGGTAACTGATATTAGTAAATTTTCTGATTGTTTAATTAATGAAAAATATTTAAATAATATTAAAAAAGATTTTTCTGACGGACAATATTTAGAAATAAAAGGAACACCTAATTGGTATATAAATGGAATTAAGGTTTCTGATGGATATATTTCTTTTGAAAATTGGACAATTTTGTTAGATAAAATATTAAAATAATTTAAAATAATAAAATGAAAAATTTATTAGAACAACAAATAAGAATTCATGGTCGTGGAGGACAGGGAGTAGTGGCTATGGCCGAAATACTAGCTATTGCTTTTTTTATAGATGGTTATGAAGTTCAAGCTTTTCCTAATTTTGGAGTAGAAAGAAGTGGGGCTCCAATTCAATCTTATGTTAGAATCTCTCATAAAAATATTTTAACCCGAGAACATATTTATGAGCCGGATATTCTATTAATTTTAGATTCTACTTTAATTGGTAAAGCAAATATTTTTTCGGGAATAAAAAAAACAACAAAAATTATAGTTAATACTAATTTAAATTTATCCGAACTTATTGAAATTATAAAAACAAACATTAAGTTACCAAACGGATTTGATTTTAAAAATATAATGAATATTGATGCCACCAGCATTGCTTTAAATATTTTTGGAAAAAATATAGTTAATACAGCTATGCTTGGTTCTTTAGTGAATATTTCCGGTCTTTTAAAATTGGAATCAGCTAAGATAGCTATTAAAAAGAAATTTTCTGATAAGGGTAATGATATAGTTGAAAAAAATATTGAAGCTATTAATAAAGCTATTAAATAATTTAATTATTAAGTTTATATATTTATGTTAACCGTAAAACCAGGGTCATCTTTAAAAAATAAAACAGGGTCATGGAAATCTTATCGCCCTATAGTTGATAAAGACAAATGTATTGCTTGCGGATTATGTACTAAAATTTGTCCTGATGGGGCTATTAATTTAGAAAAGTATAAAAATTCTTTAAAGGCTGCTGTTAATTATGATTATTGTAAAGGTTGTGGTTTATGTGCCAAAGAATGTCCGGTTAAAGCTATAAAAATGGAGAAAGAAAAATAATAATTTATGAGTATTTTATCAGAAACTTTAGATTTGTGTAAAAAATATGGTATTAAACCTGAAAGATCTAAGGGTCAAAATTTTTTAATTAATGAAGAAATATATAATAAAATAATAGAGGTAGCTGATTTAAAAAAAAGTGATACTATCTTAGAAGTTGGCCCAGGCTTAGGTTTTTTAACTCGCAAATTAGCTTCTAAAGTAAGGAAAGTTATTACAGTGGAGATAGATAACAATTTAGCATCACTTTTAAAAAAAGATATAAGGACTAAAAAAATTGATAATATAAAAGTTTTTAATAATGATATTTTAAAAGCTCGGGGAAGTAATTTTTCTAAATTAGGTAAGTATAAGATAATATCTAATCTACCATATAATATAACTTCTGTTTTTTTAAGAAAATTTTTAAGTTTAAATAATAAACCAGAGAGTATAGTTTTAATGTTACAAAAAGAAGTAGCTGAAAGAATTGTTGCTACTGTTCCCGACATGACTCTATTATCATGTTCAGTACAATTTTATGCTGATGCTAAAATAATGTTTAATGTTTCTAAAGAAAATTTTTATCCAATTCCTAAAGTTGATAGTGCTGTAATTAAAATAACTCCCAATAAAAAATTATTATCTAATTTTGAAGAAGAGAAAAACTTTTTTAAATTATTAAGAGTAGGTTTTAGTTCCAAAAGAAAAATGTTAAAAAATAATTTGAGTAATGGTTTAAAGTTAAAATCAGAATTAATTATTAAGGCTTTAAAATTAGCTAACCTAGATGAAAAGGTTCGTTCAGAACAATTATTGATTAAAGATTGGTTAAAATTATATGATTTTTTTAAAAATAATAATTAGCAGGATATTAATTTAGTGTTTCAGATATAATACATTAATGTCTAGAATGTGAAAAATGAAATAATTTATTAAAATTAATATCATTTTCCTGTCGCGCCCATGTGATAATGTCATAGTCTAGCCAAGTAGAAATGTCATACTT
>CAYYXD010000014.1:0-16029 GCA_964475575.1 uncultured Gammaproteobacteria bacterium | reverse complement strand
TATCAGTATCTATTTGCTGATTTTTATTCTTATCCTTATTATTTAATAATTTAGTAATTACTGTAGCTAAAATTATTGTGATTGAAATTGATATCATAATATTCTACTTAAATTTAACTTGACATTATATAATATTATTATATTCTTGTCAATAGTTTTTAAATATATTATTTTTAATTGAAAAATTAATTTTTTTATGATACAATAATCACAATAATATTTGAATTATATGAAATTTAAAAATAAAAAAGATAAATAATAATAAAAAGCTCAAGTTGAGCTTTTTATTTTATAAAATACATAATAATTAATTATAAAAATATGAGAAATTTTGAAAAAAATAATATAGAAAATAATAATGAATTTAATTGGAATAAATATGATCAAATTATTAATGATACTCTTTCTGAAAAAATAAATCCCGTAGTTGATAATATAAGAAAATATAATTTTAATATTCATGATGCTAATTTTAGTAATAATAAAATTAAAAAAATAAGTGAAGATGTAATAGAAAAAAAATTTCATAATGTTAGGGGAGAAAATCTTGAAGAAATAAAAGAAAATATAAATAGAAGGATTTTAAAACTTTCTATAGAGCAAGTAGCCATAGATGATTTTGGTGGATCATTAAGTGTTAATGAAAGATTGGAAGATGATTATTTAGATATTTTAGAAGAAGAAGGAATTTCTTCTTCTATGAGATTTTTAAAATCTAATAATATTTATGATTTAAATGAGTATTTAGAAAAACTGGTTAATAATTTAAATAGTAAAAAAATTTTAGATAATAAAAAGAAAGGAGAACTTTTTGAACACTTGAAATATCGTTTAGGAAATTACGAAATGAAGATTAGAGCTTAATTGACATTGAATAATTTTTTTTGTATATTGTAGAATAATTCATGGAACATTAACAATTTAATATATAGTAAGATGGAAAAAATTGAATTAAAAATCAAAGAAAAATTTGATGAGTCAAAAGAATTTCGTCTTTTAATAGAAGAAATTTACGATCAATTTTTTGGACTAGAAAAAATAATTTTTAATGTATCAGATAAATTAGTAGATAATCGTCTATTTTTTAAATCAATTCAAGACATTGATTTTAGTAATGAAAAATATGGAAATTTACTTTTTTTTGTTGGTATGTTATTTAAGGATGTCCCGGGACTAATCTTTGTCATTATTGAAAAATATAGAATTTCTTTCTATAAATCCCCAGTTTTTTATTGGCATGAATTAGAAGAAAAAATTATTCCTATTTTAAAAGACATTATAGTTAAAGAAAGAGAGATACGTTTTTTGGGTAGAAACAAAATTTCTCTTTTGTTTGACTCGTATAATAACATTATTTATGTAAAAGAAAAGATATAATTAAAATGAAAAAAATAATAATCTCTTTAATTATCGGTGCAGCTATCATAATATATGATACTGTAATAATTTGGTCCTCTTTTTCTGACAATCTTTCCAAAGAGGGAGTCCCTATCATTTGTGTTTTTATGTGGCTATCTCTTGGATTATTTGGCCTATCATTTTTATCTTTTTCAATAATAAGATTTATAGCTTTATTATTGAAAAAATAAATATTTTTAAAAAAATAAAGAAAAAGCATTCAAAAAGATGCTTTTTTTCTTGACATAATATCAAATTATTGTTATAATGTTATATATTAATATAATAAGTAATTATAATTTGAGTTAATGATAATCATCATTAATTAGATTATTTAAAAATTATGGACTCAAAACAATTCAATCCAGAAGATATTAAAAAAGATATTGAAGTATTAATGGATAAAATAAGTGATGAAAATACTCCCGAAGAAGAGAAATTAGCTTATATGAAATTGCTTAATGCCTTACTAGAATTTAATACTGAATTTATAAAGGAGGTAAAAAGAGAATATGATATGAAAAAGGTAAAAGAAGAAATAAACAAGGATAGTGAATAAGTAATTTATTATAATTTAATAATTAATTTTAAAAATATGTCTTTTGTAGAAAAATTTTTTGGTAAAAAAAATAAATCTGAAGAAGAAAATAATAATGAACAAGAAAAAGATTTTGAATCTCAAGAAGAAATAAATGAGTCTGGAGAGGAAAATAAAAATGAGCAAATTGAATCTCAAGAAAAAAAATTAGAGAAAAATATGAGTGAATTTAAAGAAGCTTTAGAAAGTGTTGATGGTGAAGAAGGATTACAAGAAAAGATGGGAGAACTTGGTGATGAGAAAATAAATTCTATTTTTAATAATGATAAAATTAAAAAGTCATTTAAAAAAGTCGTAGAAGCAATTGGATATGCTTCTGTATCTCCACTCTTTGCTTCCGTTTCTTATGTACTCGCTGAACTTAATAATAGAGGTTATGATGCAGATAAAGTTGATCCTAGGATTATGGCTTTAATAACTGTTGTTGGTGTAGCTTTAGTTGAAATTGGAGTTGTTAAATCATGGAATAAAGAGAAAAAAGCAAAAGAAGAAAGAGAATCTGGTATAAGAATAGCAGCTTAATTATATATAGACTGTATATAAAAAAACACGAGAAATCGTGTTTTTTTGTTTCTCTTGATAAAAACTCGGGAGCGTGTTAATATTTTTAAAGATATTATTAATACTATTATATATGTTAAGAACACATACTTGTGGTGAATTAAAAACTGATTCTATTGGTAAATCAGTTGTCTTAACTGGTTGGGTAGCTAGTAGACGTAATTTAGGATCAATGATTTTCTTAGATTTAAGAGATCGTTATGGAATAACTCAGATAACATTAAATCCTCAACGTAATAATCCTGAATTAATGGAATTAGCTCAAAATATTGGAGTTGAATGGGTAATATCGGTAACTGGTAAAGTTATAGCTAGAACTCCACAAACAGTGAACCCTAAAATGATTACAGGGGAGATAGAAATAGAAGTTAGTGACATTAAAATATTAAGTAAAGCAGAATTATTACCTTTTGAAATAAATGAAGAAAAAACTGGTATTGCTAATGAAGCTTTACGTTTAAAATATCGTTTTTTGGATTTACGTCGTCCCAAATTACAAAAAATGTTGATGACTAAGGATGCTTTCATTACTCATATTCGTGAATATTTTCATAATAATGATTTTATTGAAATTCAAACTCCTATTTTAGCCAATTCTTCACCGGAAGGAGCTCGAGATTTATTAGTTCCATCACGTCTTTATCCAGGTAAATTTTATGCTCTACCTCAAGCTCCACAACAATTTAAACAACTTTTAATGGTTGGAGGAATAGATAAATATTTTCAAATAGCTCCTTGTTTTAGAGATGAAGATCCAAGAATGGATAGACATTATGGCGAGTTTTATCAACTTGATATGGAAATGAGTTTTGTTGAACAGGAAGATATATTCTTAATAATGGAACCTTTAATGATTTCTTTAACTAATAAATTTAGTCAAAAGAAAATTATTAATCTTTCTTCTGATGGACATTTTCCTCGTTTATCATGGCGGGAAGCTATGGATAAATATGGTTCTGATAAACCAGATTTACGTTTTGATTTACCTATAAAAAATATTATTTCCATTGTGAATGATTGTGGTTTTTCAGTTTTTACTGAAGCTATAAAAAAGGGAGGGGTTGTTCATGCTTTAAAAGTTGATGGGGGAGCTAAGTTTACCAGAAAAGAAATAGATGAAATAGGCGATATAGCTAAAAAAAGAGGGGCTAAAGGTTTAGCTTATTTAAGTATTAAGGATGGGGTTATAAATTCTCCTTTTGCCAAATTTGTTGAAGAAGAAAAAATGAAAGAAATAGTTTCTTTCTGTGAAGCTAAAGATAATGATTTAATATTTTTTGTGGCTGATGATTGGAAAATAGTTTGTAATGTTTTAGGAGTAGTCAGAAATGAAGTAGCTACTAGAATGAATTTAAAAGATGATAGTTTGGCTGCTTGGGTTTGGATTGTTGATTTTCCAATGTATGAATATTCTGAAATTGAAGAAGGTAAAATAGATTTTAATCATAATCCTTTTTCTATGCCTCAAGGGGGTCTAGAAGCTTTAAAGAATAAAAATCCTTTAGATATTTTAGCTTATCAATTTGATTTAGTTCTTAATGGTTTTGAAGTTTCTAGTGGAGCTATAAGAAACCACGATTTAGAAATTATGTATGAGGCTTTTAAAATAGCTGGATATGATAAAAAACAAGTAGATGAAAAATTTAGTGGTATAATTAAAGCTTTTTCTTATGGAGCTCCACCTCATGGAGGAAATGCTCCGGGAATTGACAGAATTTTAATGGTTTTAAATGATTGGAACTCTATTCGTGACATTTACGCTTTTCCTAAAGATAGCCAGGGAAAAGATTTAATGACTGGTTCTCCAAGCGAGGTAAGTGATCAACAAATAGACGAATTGAATATAAAAATAGTTAG
This sequence comes from uncultured Gammaproteobacteria bacterium, assembly GCA_964475575.1. Lineage (GTDB taxonomy): Bacteria > Patescibacteriota > Patescibacteriia > Patescibacteriales > UBA12465. The sequence goes on along the minus strand of CAYYXD010000014.1, from coordinate 11,615 downwards.
AAAAAAACAATAATATTTAAATATTGTCAATAAGTAGTTATTTTATGCCTATAAATACTGAGTATTATGCCTATTGACAAGAGTAATACTATATGTTATAATGTTATCACAATTAAATGATTTGTAATTTAAAATTTAAAAAATTTAAGAAATGATGAGAGTAATGATTAGTGTATTATTTAAGAAATGTAATAAAGGTATTTTGCTAGTTTTACTAGCAATGGGTATGTTGTTTTCTCTTATATACATATTAAGTAGTTGCACTGGAACAAAATTTTTCTAATTTAAAACTGAGTCTTGGTAATCAAGACTTTTTTTATTTTTTAACTATTGACTTATTTTTTTATATGTGATAAAAGTATATAAAATTGATCTTTAAAAATAGCTTGGTTAATACTTATAAGGACTTCATTATGTGGAATTTTTATAAGTATTAACCAAAAAAATCACCATATATGAGTAATAATAGTAGTAGTAATGCCAAAAGTATTGATGTTGAAAAAATAATGGAAAACAGAATTAGAAATTTCTGTGTAGAATATGATGTAAGCATCAATGATCTCGTTGAATTTATTAACAACGAGAATAGAATTTCAAAAAATTCAATGAATCCAGTAAAACTCGAAGAAAAATACAAAATAATCGAGGAAAGAAAAGTCACCGTTACTTTTTCCAAATTAAAAAAAATGTTAAGAAGAATTAGAATTTTTTCTTCTTCTGTTGGTTTTAATATTTTCGAAACTCCTGAAGAATTAATTTCAGGTGGTCCCAAGGAAGAAGTATTTGTGTCGGTTATGTTAAATGAAAGAATGGGAGTAGAAGAAATTTATAAAATTGTTTCAAAAGAAAAACTTTTAAATACCAACTTTTGGGAAAATATTTCTTTTCTGTCTTCGGATAAAAACTTGCGAAAAGAAAAAATTTTTTCGTTGGGTTCGGCATTCAAGAATGATTTTTTGAAAGATCTTCAACACGGAGCAACCTTTATACCGGCCGTCGTAAAATCAGAATGTATTTTTAGACCTATAATAAGTAATGGTTTAATAGAATACAAATTTAGCGCTGGAGATATTATTCTCCTAAAAAGAAAACAGGAAATATCTGCTGAATAATAATTTTTCAGCAGAAAATATAGACCTAGCTATAAACACTAGGTCTTTTTTAATTTACTTTTCTTTTATTTCATATTATAATTATAGTATAAGATTAATTTTTAAAATATGAAAAAATTTTTAATTTTAAATATTTTTTTATTAATAATTATATTTTATCCTATTTCAAATGTTAAAGCTTCTGATATCATCCAAGAAGTTAAGGGGAAGATATTACTTCAAGTAGAATCAAAGGGTGAGGCTTGGTATGTTGATCTTGCGAGTGGGAAGAAAATAAGTTTAGGACGACCATCTGATGCTTTAAATGTTTTTAGAAATTTTGGTATTGGAATAACTAATGATAATTTAAATAAAATTCCAGTGGCTAGTTTAAATTTAAATGTTGGAACTGATAGTGATAATGATGGATTGTCGGACTCAGTTGAATCTTCCTTAGGAACAAGTATTGATAAATCTGATACTGATGGAGATGGTTTTAGTGATAGAACTGAAATTATACAGGGATACGATCCTTTAAGTAAAAATAAAAATAAAATAATTGATAATTCTTTTAGCGGTAAACAAACCGGAAAAATTTTTCTTCAAGTAGAAAAAAATGGTGAGGCTTGGTATATAAATCCTAATGATAATAAAAGATATTATTTAGGTAATCCATCTGGAGCTTTAAATGTTATGAAATCTTTAGGTTTAGGTATTTCTAATGATAATTTAAAAAAAATAGAAACATACGGATCTTCATCTAGTTCTAATTCTAAATCCAATTCCAATTCTTCTAATTCCAATAATTCTTCAAATAATAAGTTTAATATATCTTCTATAAAAATATCAAATGGTGGAGATAAAGGCTACATTGATGTTAAAGATTCTATAGCCATAACTTTTAGTGAAGCAATAGATCCAGAATCAATTAATGAAAATTTAAAAAAAGGATCTTATGTTTCCGATGTAGATTACAATAAGATAGGGGGAGTAAATGTCTCTTTAGATGGATATATGGTAATAAAAGGAATATTAACTTTTGATATTGGTGATGTTGAAAGCTTGGGAACTTTTAAAACAAAAATAGCTCTCAATTCTAAAGGTACTGTTTTAACTATTACTCTTATTGAAGGTAATGATATTAAAATATTAAAAGAAAAATATAGTCTTACTACTCAATTAGGAGGAATATTAAAGAATATTTCTGGTGATAAAATTAAAGGGGATGCTGATATAACTAATCCAACCGGAACTTTTGGTGGAGTGGTTGGCGGTGGTCCTAATATTTCGTCCTTGAGAGTTTATAACGGTGGTGATAAAGGATATATTGATGTTAATGATCGCATTGTCATCACTTTTAGTGAAGCAATAAATCCATCTTCAATAAATGCCGATCTAAAAAAAGAATCTTCAGTTTCAGGTATTTCCGATTCTAAAACTGGCGGAGTTAGTATTTCTTCGTCGGGAATAGTGACTATAAAAAATATAGCTACTTTTGATATGGGCTCAGTTGATGGTTCAAATAAATTTGTTGTTAAATTAGCTTTAGATGTTAATAGTAAAATTTTAACTATAACTTTAGCAAGTGGTAGTGATTTAAAAATTACCACAGAAAGTTTTGCTTCCGTTAATCAACTTAATGGAGGGATAAAAGATATGGATGGAAATGGAATGGATAAAAAATCAGCTGTTTGTAATTCCAATGGAACTTTTGGTGGAAAATCAACTACCAATGATGTTTTAGAAGAAGGTTCACCTTATATCTCCTCTATTAAAGTATATAATTCTGGCGATGATGGTTATATAGATATAGATGATTATATAAAAATAACTTTCAGTGAAGCCATTGATCCTCTTTCTATTAATTCTGGTTTAAGTGAAGACGGAGAAGTAAAAAATGTTTTGTATAATAATACGGGTGGTTTTAGTATTAATTCTGATGGTTTGGTAACTATAAAAGGAATAAGTGAATTTGATATGGGAACAGTAAAAAATTCAGGAAATTATACTGTCAAATTACGTCTTAATGCTTCAGGTAATGTTTTAACTATAACTTTAACAGGTGGTAGTGATATAAAAATAAGTAAAGAAAGCTTTGGTTCTGCTTCTCAGATTGCTGATTTTGTAAGTGATAATGAAGGAATTTCTATGGGTTCTAAATCAACTATAGTTACTCCAGAAGGAACTTTCGGTGGAGTTATAAAATAATAAATTAATTTATTTGACTATTTTTAAATAAAGTTGTAGTATAAAAACAATATTATAACCATTTGGGAAGTAATTTGATTGTCTTATCGATTACGCCTTGGCGTAATCTTTTATTTTTAAAAAATATATGGAAATTAGAAATATAGCCATTATAGCTCATGTTGATCATGGTAAAACAACTTTAACTGATTCTTTAATGAGGCAGACAGGTATGGCTGAAGAAGGTTTTAGTATGGATAGTAATGCCTTAGAAAAAGAACGGGGAATTACTATTTATTCTAAAAATACTTCAATTATTTATAAAAATACAAAAATAAATATAGTTGATACTCCGGGACATGCTGATTTTAGTTCAGAAGTAGAAAGAATCTTAAGATCAATAGATTGTGTTTTATTATTAGTTGATGCTCAAGAAGGACCGATGCCTCAAACTAAATTTGTTTTAAAAAAATCTTTAGAATTAGGCTTAAATCCAATTGTGGTAGTTAATAAAATAGATAAGCCAGCTTCCCGACCCAAAGAAGTAGTAGAAATGATTTATGAGTTATTTTTAGACTTAGGAGCTAATGATAAACAACTTGATTTTCCTATTATCTATGCTGCTTCCAAACAAGGTATTGCCAAAATAGATTTGAATGATGAATCTAATAATTTAGATCCTTTACTTGATATTATACTTGAAAAAGTTAAACCGGCTTCTAGTGATGATTTAAATAAATTACCGTTAACTATTCAACCTTTTAATTTAGCTTATGATAATTTTTTAGGTCGTTTAGCTATTTGTCGGATTTATAGTGGAGTTATAAAAAGTGGTCAAGAAGTTATAGTTAAAACTTTAAGTGGTGAAACTAGAACTAGACGAGTAACAAAATTATTTACTTTTCAAGGATTAGAAAGACAAGAAAAAAATGAAGCTTCAGCTGGAGAAATTATTATGATAGCTGGTTTGCCAAATATATATATTGGTGAAACAATTTGTGAAAATAGTGATCAAGAACCATTACCGGCTATTAAAATTGATGAGCCAACAATTTCACTTGATTTTTTAGTTAATAATTCACCTTTTGCTGGTCGAGAAGGAAAATTTGTTACCAGCAGACAATTAAAAGAAAGATTGGAAAAAGAATTAGAAGTTAATGTTGGTTTAAGAATAGATTTTTCTGATAATAGTTTCTATAAAGTATATGGTCGCGGGGAATTACACATAGCTATTTTATTAGAAAATTTACGACGAGAAGGTTTTGAACTTCAAGTTTCACAACCTCAGGTAATTATAAAAAATATTAATGGAGTAAATTATGAACCTTTTGAAGAAGTAACTGTTGATGTTCCAGAAAAAATGTCGGGAACTGTTATTGAAAAATTATCAAAGAGAAAAGGCCAAATGATAAATATAAAAAATACTAATGGACAAGTTCGTTTAAACTTTGAAATACCAACTAGAGGATTATTAGGTTATCGTAATGAATTTGTAATTGATACTAAGGGTGAAGGAATATTATGTTCTCATTTTTTAGATTTTAAACCTTTTGTAGGTAATATAGAAAGAAGTGAATTAGGTTCAATGGTTTCAATGATTTCTGGAAAAGCCTTAGCCTATTCTTTATGGAATTTACAAGAACGAGGTGTTTTATACATCGATCCCAATATTGAAGTTTATGAAGGTATGATAATAGGGAATGTGTCTAAAGGTAATGATTTGGCTGTTAATCCAATAAAGGGAAAGAACTTAACTAATGTTAGAGCTTCTGGTTCTGATGAGGCTATTAAATTAACCCCTCCTTTAGAATTAAATTTAGAAATAGGTCTTAGTATTATGAATAATGATGAATATTTAGAGGTTACTCCTAAAAGTATTCGTTTGCGTAAAAAATATTTAACCGAACAAGAAAGAGTAAGATCTAAAAGAAATAATTAAAAAATCCTTGACAAAATATAATATTTGTTATATAGTTCTTAACTGTTCATTAAAATACAATTAAATAAATAAAAAAAAACAATAAAAAACATTAAAGATGGAACAACAAGAAAATAATGAAAGTCAAAAAGGAGAAGAACTGATAGAAATTTTAAAAAACAACCGGTATAAAGTTTCTTCTATTTTAATTAAAAATCAAAGAGGGAAAACATTTTTAATTAAAGATTCTCCACTTCTTTTCAAAATAGTTGAAGTCGAAAAAGATGATAGTGAAGAAAAGAATGTTCCCGTTTCTTTCCCCAAAAAAAATAAACGTAACACTATTCGTTTGGTAATAAAATTTTGGGATAAAGATTTGTTCATTTCTTTACAAAATTCGGGATTTAAAAATGGTTATACATATAGAGAATTGCCGAGTTTTTATGTTGTCATCCCATTAAACAGAATACAAGATTTTTCATCAATGTATTTGCAGGAAAAAAGATTAGTAGAAAATTATTGATAGAAAAATTGATTATCTAATTTTTATTAAAAGATTTAAAGACTATCCTTATGTAGTCTTTTTTTATTTTCTATAAAACTAAAACTATGATATAGTTTTTACTATGAATAGAATTATAAATATAAATGGTAGAGAAATAAATTATCAATTAAAATCAAGCCATCGCTTTAAACGAATAAGTTTAAAAATTTATGGCGATGGTCTTTTTATTGTTACTAAACCTAAAATGGTTGGAATAAATTTTGTTGAAAAGTTTATAAAAAGAAAATCAAATTGGATTATAGAAAAAATAAATATTCAAAATAATTGTCTTAAACCAATTGAAAGAAGAGAAAAATATTTAAACCATAAAGAATCAGCTCGATGTTTAATTGAAAAAAAAGTTCAATATTTTAGTAAGGTGTACGGTTTTTTGTATAATAAAATAAGTATAAGAAATCAATCTACTCGTTGGGGGAGTTGTTCTAAAAAGGGTAATTTAAACTTTAATTACAAAATAATATTTTTACCTGATCATATAATTAACTATATTATTATTCATGAATTATGTCATTTAAAAGAATTTAATCATTCTAATCGTTTTTGGAACTTAGTACACTCTATAATTCCAGATTATAAAAATATAAAAAAGGATATTTTATTATATCATTTATAGTGTTTAATTAAAATTTAAAAATAATTTAAAGAATCGTTAAGATTCTTTTTTTATTATAATAAAGCTATTCGTCTTTTTAAAATATAACTAAGAATAAAAAAGATTTAACACTTTTAATTTTTAAAAGCAATAAAATCTTAAAGCTATATTCGGCGTAGTTATTATCAATTATATTATTTTAATTTCTTTAGAATTAAAACGATATTATTATTTTAATAACTACGCTGGGAGACGATTTAAATTTAAATTATTTTTTATGAAAATTAAAAACTTTTTTAAACAAAAAAGAAATATAATATTTTTTTCTATTGGAATAATAATTATTATATTTATTTTTATCTTTTTAGGAATTTATGGTCCGTGGTGGAGAATTTGGCCTAAAGGTTTAGAAGCCACTATCGCTTTAAATCGTTTGGCTATTTTAACTTATAAAGAACAGTATTGTCATCAAGAATGCTATTTTACAGCCAAATCTTACGAAGAAAGCATAATAAAAGGTATGGGCAAAGAAAGAATGTTTTATCGTTTGTTAAATATTGTTTTTGATGAAAATGAAAATATTAATTGGAGAATTATGGTTTTGAAAATATTATCTCAAAACATTACACCTTTTCAATCTATATTTATTAATAAACTTAATTATTATTTATTTAATGATCAAGGGAATTTAGAGTTAAAAAGAAATATAGTTTATCTTTTTAATGATGGTTTAGATTTAGAAACTTTTTCTAATTATTTAAAAAAAATATTTATGAACAAAAATTTTTCATCAGAAGATAAAGCTTTAATATTGGATAATTTAAATTTAACAAATAATAATGATCTTAATTTTTATATTAATATTTTAGAAACTGAAACTGATATAAATATTCTAAACAAAGCTTTACGGATTATAGGATCAGAAGTTCTTTATAAAGATTATGATAAAACTTTATTAATTAATAGTTTGGAAAATATTATACGAAATCCAGATTTCAATTTCACAACTCGTCGTTTAAGTGTTTTTATCTTAGCTGTTTTTCTAGATGAAAAACCTAATAATGAAGTTTATACCTTATTTGAAAAAATGGTTAATGGGGGAGATATTGATATATTTACTCGTTATTTAATTATAGATATTTTTAATAATTATTCACTAGAAAAATATGAATTGCCATTAATTAGTGAAGAAGATTGGAGTCTGTATTATCAAAATTATTAGTATTTAAAAATAAGGATTGGTTTTACCATGATTTAAATATAAATTAATTTTCGGTTTATGTTTTTTGGAAAAAAAATGGCGCTTATTTTAAGCGCCTTGGCTTTAAATTTTATTTGTTTTCAATCAGCTCAAGCTATGCCGTTGGGAACTCTTTTGTATAGAACTTCTAGTGATGGTAAATTATATGGCTATAATACTGAAGATTTTTTAACTATTAAAAATAAAAGAATAGAGAATATTTATAGTGGACATGTAGCTATTTATATCGGAAAGGAAAATGGTATTGATTATATAGTGGAAGCTTCTTCAGATGGTTTAGTTAAAACTCCAGCTAAATATTTTTTAAATACTAATAATAATGAAAAACTTTTAGGAGCTAAGATTCCTAAAAATTTATCCGAAATTCAAAGAATGAAAATTGTGGAATTAGCTAAAACCTTAGCTAATTCTAATTTAGCTTATGATTTTGATTTTAAAAAACAAAAGGGTCCGGATAGTGGAACCTGGACTTGTGTTGGTTTAACTGAAAAAATTTATGAAAGTGCTAATATTTCTAATCCTTTTGATTTATTAGAATTAGAATATGATTCTAATAATTATGCCATTGATATAACTCCTGATGGTTTTGATAATTTTAGTATTGTTAATCAAAAAACTGGTGATTGTTTATCAAAAAATTTAGAATTTTCTAAGATCTCAGCTATTAGAAAAACTATTATTCCATTATCAGAAATATTTGGTTTTAATGCTGGATTAGAGTATAAAAATGAAAGATATTTCTTTTTTCCCTTAACTCAATATTATCAAGATGATTTACGAGATGTTGAAGTTGATATTGATATAGGTAGCGGATTTTCTGATTCGGAAATAAGGGGTGATATTCCTAAGGTGGCTATGATTTTTAGATGGACTTTAATTAATTATCCAAGTTCAGTTATTAAAAAAATAATTAATAATATTTCTAATAAAGAAGAGGTAGCGATTGATGATTCTATTATTGATGAAGAATATAATTCTTCTAGTGATTTTAACGATGTAGCTACTGGTAGCATTGAAAATATATCAGAATCTTCGCCAATCACCAAAGTTTCTGAATTGGTGTTAGGCAAGATAAAATCTTTAATTACGGTTGAAGATAATGAAATTACCGATTTTAATTCTGATGAAAATGAAAATACAAATGATAATTCGGATAATGTAGTAATTGATAATAATGAAGATAATAATTCCAATGAAAACAATAATTCTAATAATGAAAATAATAATAATGAAACCGAAGAACATCAAGATGAAGAGGAGGATGAAAATATTGATAATAACGAAGATGAATCTGATTATTATTCCATTTTAGCTAATAAAATAGTTATTAGTCGGATTTATTCCACTTTAAGTAATGATTATATTGAATTATACAATCCTACAACAGTTGATATTGATTTAGAAGAATTTAATTTTAGATTGTATAAGGTAAAAACTTCAGCCATTCCTTCTTTAATGGTTCGTATTGGTAATACTAATGATGGTTCCTATCCTGGTGGTACAATCATTAAGGCTAAGAGTAAATATCTTGTAATTAGATCAAGTGCCGAAAATAGTTTAAAATCTTCAGCTCAAGCTATAGTTGTCAAAGATAATTTTTCTTTTACTGGTGATGCTTATACTATTTATTTAAGTCAAGGAGCAGTATCTAATGATAATGATGAAGACATAGTTGACAAGGTTGGTTATGGTGGAGCAAAATATTATGAAAAATATCCAGCTTCAGAAATTTTTGATAATTATGTTTTAGTTAGAAAAGCTAAGAGTGATTCTAACTCATGGAATATGTCAGAATTAGGAAATCATTATTCCTTAGGTAATTCTTATGATAGTAATAATAATAATTTTGATTTTGTTTTAGTTTCTTTAATTAATGAAGATGATAATTCTGATGAAAATAATGATAATAATTCCGATAATGAAAATGACAATTCTCATAATGAAAATAATATAAATAATGACAATGATAATAATGATAACAATAATAATAATTCTTCTACTATTGAGAATGAAGAAGATCCTGAAAATAATATAAATGATTTGGAAAAAGATAAAGCTAAGTCTTTATTAATAAGTCGTATTTATACCACCTTAACTAATGATTATATAGAATTATATAATCCAAGTTCTGAATCAATTAATTTAGCTACTAGTGGAATTAGATTGTATAAAACTAAAACTGGATCAGGGCCTTATTTAATGGCTCGTTTAGGTAATCCAATCGATGGTTATTACTCTGGTTCTTTAGTTATTGGTTCGCATGAAAAATATTTGATTACTAGGGCTAGTTCTTCTGATAATGTAAAGTTTAAAGCTCAAGCTGTTATTAGTCGAAGTGATTTTAATATTAGCGGTGACGCTTATACTGTTTATTTAAGTAGTGATCCGGTTTCAAGTGATGATGATGAAGATATTATTGATAAAGTTGGTTATGGGGATGCTATTTATTATTATACTTCTCCGGCTTCAGCTATTTCTAATAATTGTATTTTAACTAGAAAAGCTTTATCAACCTCAACAGCTTTTGATATGTCAGAATTAGGAAATCATTATTCTTTAGGTAATTCTTTTAATAGTAAAAATAATAATTTTGATTTTGTTTTAGTATGTGATGATTCTGAAAATATTGAAAATAATAATAATGCTACTACAACGATTGAAGATGTAGTTGATAACGAAGAAAATGAAGAAGAAAATGTAAGCACATCAAGTCAAGAAATAATTTATAGTGATGAATTAGAATCAGGTTATTGCATAGATCCTGGTTTATATTTAGATGGTATAATTCATATATGGCATCTAGATGAATGTGAGGGAACTTTGGCTTATGATTTTGTGAATAATCAAGCTTCTAGCCATAGTTCTATTTGGCAAGAAGGAAAATTTGGTTGTGGTTTAAAACAATATTTTAGTCATGATTATATTAGTACTAAATTAGATTCATCTTTTGATTCTAATAATTTTTCACTTTCTTTTTATTATAAAAATATAATGGATAATTCTAGACCGTATTTGCTTTTCTATAATTCTTTAACTCCATCTTATTTTTCAATAAGACTTTATCCTTCTTATACTGATATATATAATATGCCAGGACTATATTGGAATCAAAGATTGGAAAAATTGGTTTGGCCTAGTGATGATGATTGGCATTTATTTACTTTAGTTGTTAACAAAAATTTTAATTATTGGTCTTTATATAGGGATGCTGAAGAAGTTTTGCGAGTTAATATGGAAAATAATTTTCTTGTTCCAGTTGATACTTTTTCAATTCGAGGAGAAAATGGTTATAATTTAATGGATGAAATTGTTATCTTTAATAGAGCTTTAAGTTCGGAAGAAATAACTTATATTTATAATTTTGATTTACCTTTAAATCCTATTTCTTGTTATCCAGTTTCATCTAGATTAGCTGAATTAACTAATTATTGGAGTTTTAATGAATATGCTGGAAATTTAGCTTTTGATATTTTTGGTTTAAGTCATTTAAATATGTCTTCTAGTTCTAGAATAATAAATGAATCTGGTAATAATAATTTTTCTGTAATGGCCGGAGATAATGGAGTATTAGTTGATTTTTTAAGACCTTTTTATTATAAAAATATATCTTTATCTTTTTGGCGAAAAAGTGATTTTATTCAATCCGATTCTGAGTTTTCCATAAATCTTATAAGTGAAAAACAAAAAATACTGGGTTTTGTTATGGGGAGTGATAATTTATATTATTATTATAATAATTTTAATTTCAAAGTTGTTTCTAATAATCTTTCTTATTTATTATCTGATAATCTTTGGCATCAATACATTTTGGTTTATGATGCCTATAATTTACGTCTTAAATTGTATGTTGATGGGCAATTAGTAGCTTATTGGAATAAAAATTGGTTTAATCCTACTCCAATAGATTCTTTGAATATTTATAGTCAAGGAGAAAATTCTATAATAGATGAATTAGGTATTTGGAATGGAACTTTGAAAGAGGAAGAAGTTGAATATTTATA
>CAYYXD010000013.1:16504-19561 GCA_964475575.1 uncultured Gammaproteobacteria bacterium | reverse complement strand
TTTTATTTGACTAAAAAGACATTCTTTGTTAATATTCCAGTATAATTATAGCTAATTTATTAACTATAATTATATTAAACTAAATAGATGGTTACTGTATTTATTAATTAATCTTTAAATATAGAGGAAAGTCCGGACTCTCAATAGTTGATAGTGGATAACATCCACCGTTTGACTGGTAACAGTCAAAAAGGGAAAGTGCCACAGAGACAATACTACCTTGGTTTATCAAGGGAAAGGTGAAAAGAGAATTAGTGTTATTTATAGCTATAATTCTAAACTTTTAGTGATAAAAGTTGTTGGAAAACCCTATCAGAGAGCAAGAGCAAACCATACTTCGGTATGACGAAAAGTAGCTCGCATGAGTCTGTCGGTAACGTCAGGCCTAGATAAATGACCATCCAGGAGCGTTAGCTCTGGACAGAATCCGGCTTATTTTTGGTTTAATTTTTTAATTATATTAGGATATTTATGAAAAAAATTGATTTGTTTTTTTCTTTGATTTTAGTTCCTTTTGATTATATTTTATTAGTATTGGCTGGTATCTCAGCTTATTTTTTAAGATTTTCTGATTTTACTATAAGTATTCGTCCCGTAATTTTTGATCTACCTTTTTCGGAGTATATAAGGGCAACATTAATTATAGCTGTTTTTTGGATTTTAATTTTTGCTTTTTCTTCTTTGTATAGGATAAGACAAATTCGTTTGAGTAAAGAAATTTATCGTGTTTTTTTAGCTTGTTCAGCTGGTTTTGTTTTAGTGGTAGCTTTAATATTTTTTCAAAGAGAATTATTTGATTCTCGTTTTATAGTTTTAGCAGCTTGGGCCTTAGCTATAATTTATATCGCTATTGGTCGAATATTAATATATTGGATAAGAAAACTTTTGTATGTTTATGGAGTAGGAGTTAAAAATGTAATCTTAGTTGGTTCTAGTAAAACAGGTGATAATTTAATTAAGGAATTTTTTAGTAAAAGATTTTCAGGCTATCAAGTAGTAAGAAGAGTTAGAGATTTTTCTTTAGATACAGTCAAGGAAGTATCAGAATTTATAAAAGAGTTTAATAAGAAAAATGAATATTCTGGTAAAATGATAGATGAAATAATTCAAAGCGATCCTAATTTAAGTAAAACCGAATCTTTACGCCTATATGATTTTGCTAATGAGAATCATTTAACGTTTAAATATGTAGCTGATTTACTAGAAGTTAAAGTTTTAAAAACTGAAGTTTCAGAAATAGCTGGAGTTCCGGTGATAGAAGTTAAAAGAACAACTTTAGATGGCTGGGGAAGAATAGTAAAGAGAATTTTTGATATTATTATTTCTGGTATCATCATTTTAATCTTATCACCAATTTTTATTATCACCACTATTTTAATAAAAATAGATTCTAGTGGTCCGGTATTTTTTTCTCGTCGTGATGACGGTAGTCCTGTTTTTAGAGTTGGACAAGGAGGAAAAACATTTAGATATTTTAAATTTAGATCAATGATTCCAGGAACTGATGGAATGAGGTATAAAGAGTTAGCTGATAAAAATTTACGAAAAGATGGTCCAATGGTAAAAATAGCTGATGATCCTCGAGTTACTAGAGTTGGCTCTTTTATTAGGCGTTGGAGTATTGATGAATTACCAGAATTACTTTTAGTTTTTGCTGGTAAAATGAGTTTAGTTGGTCCTCGGCCTCATTTACCGGAAGAAGTTGCTAAGTATGAACAACATCATAAAAAAACATTAACCGTTAAACCAGGAATAACCGGTTTAGCTCAGGTTTCAGGTCGTAGTGATTTATTATTTGAAGAAGAAGTTAAGTTAGATGTTTATTATATAGAAAATTGGTCTATATTATTAGATATATCAATTTTATTTAAAACTCCGATAGCCGTTTTAAAACATCGTAAAGCCGAATAATAAAAAAATATGAAAGTAGCTTTAATTCATGATCATTTAGCTCAAGATGGAGGAGCAGAAAAAGTTTTAGAAGTCTTTTCTAGGATGTTTCCTGAGGCCGTGATTTATACTTTATTATATGACAAAAATGTCATAAGTCGTTATCCTAATAGAAGAATTGATTCTTCCATTATTCAAAAAATGCCAGGAGGTGTTCGTTTTTATCAATGGTATTTACCACTTATGCCAACGGCTGTTGAGTTTTTTGATTTAAGAGAATATGATTTAGTCATATCTGATACCAGTTCTTTTGCTAAGGGAGTTATAACTCCAGTGTCTGTTCCTCATATTTGTTATTGTCATACTCCTACTCGTTATTTGTGGAGTGATACTCATCAATATATAAATGAATTAAAGTATAATAAATTTTTAAAGAAAATAGCTTCTTTAGTTTTGAATAAGATAAGAATATGGGATCGTTTAGCAGCTGATCGGGTTGATTATTTTATTGCTAATTCTCAAATAGTAAAGAAAAGAATAAAAAAATATTATGGTCGTGATTCAGTTATTATTTATCCACCAGTAGAAACTGATAAGTTTTTCATAGCTAAAGAATTGGGAGATTATTTTTTAATTGGTTGTCGTTTAGCTCCGTATAAAAGAGTTGATTTAGCTATTGAAACTTTTAAAAAATTAGGTTCTGGTTATAAATTAAAAATATTTGGTGATGGTGTTGATTTAAAACGTTTAAAAAAGATAGCTAAAGGTTGTGATAACATAGAATTTTTAGGTAGAATTAATGATGAGTATAAAGCGGAGTTGTTTAGTAAATGTTTGGCTTTTTTAAATCCTCAAGAAGAAGATTTTGGAATCTCACAAGTTGAATCAATGGCTTCTGGTCGTCCAGTTATAGCCTTTAAAAAGGGGGGAGCTTTAGATGTAATTATTGAAAATGAAACTGGTCTATTTTTTGATGAACAAAATGTGGAATCAATGGCTCCTGTTGTACAAAAATTTTATACTGATATAAAAAGCGGAAAAAAATCTTGGGATAGTCAAAAAATACGAGAACATGCTCAAAAGTTTTCTTTAATTAATTTTGAAAATAATATAAAAAATTTCATAAATGATGTTTGTCAGAAAAAAATATGAAAATAGGAATAGATG
>CAYYXD010000013.1:0-16404 GCA_964475575.1 uncultured Gammaproteobacteria bacterium | reverse complement strand
AATATAAATAAATTTGATAAGATAGTAGCTGTTTCTCAAAATACAAAGAATGATATAGTAGAACTTCTTAAAGTTCCAGAAGAAAAAGTTGAAGTTATTTATCCCGGGCTACCTGATTATCAAGCAGATAATAAAGAATGGCCTAATGATTATTTAAAAACTAAGTATGGAATTGATTCTAATTATATATTATATTTTGGAACTATTGAACCGCGAAAAAATATTGCTGGTTTAATTTCAGCTTATGATTTATTACGAGATAAGGGTCTTCATTGTTTATTAGTTATAGTTGGAGCTTGGGGTTGGAAAACAAAAGAAGTAAAGAAAAAATGGCAATCTTCTAAGTATAAAGATGATATTAAGTTTATAGGTTATATTGATAATGAATTAAAACCTTTGTTTTATAAACAAGCTACCGTTTTGGCTTATCCTTCTTTTTACGAGGGTTTTGGTTTTCCACCTTTAGAAGCTATGCATTTTGGTTTGCCAGTAATAGCGGGAAATGTTTCTAGTCTACCAGAAGTTTTGGGTAATAGTGCTATTTTAGTAAATCCTGATAAACCTCAAGATTTAGCTGAGGCCCTAGAATTAGTTTTTAAAGATGAAAATTTAAGAAATAGGATGAAAGTTTTGGGACAAGAAAGAATAAATAAATTTTCTTGGTCAAATACGGCTCAAAAATATTTAAAAGTTTTTAGTGAATTAGTTTCTGAAAAATAAAATTGGATATGAATAATAATAAAAAAAATAAAAAAGTTTTAATGGCTGTTTCGGGTGGAGTTGATTCAGCTGTAGCGGCTAAATTTTTAATTGATGCTGGTTATAAAGTATCTGGAATTTTTTTAAATTTTTGGAAAGAGTCTTTAGTAGAAGATAATTTTAAAAAGGTGGTTGATAATAAATGTTGTTCTTTAGAATCTCAAAATGATGCTAAAAAAGTTTGCTTAAGTCTTGGTATTCCTTTTTATACTTATAATTTTTCTAAAGTTTTTAAAAAAGAAGTCGTGGATAACTTTTTATCTGAATATCAAGCGGGACGAACACCTAATCCTTGTGTTATTTGTAATAAAAAAGTAAAAATAGGGGGATTAATAGAATATGCTAAATCTTTAGGATTTGATTATGTGGCTACCGGTCATTATGCTAAAATAAAAAAAGTTGGTAATAATTATAGAATGTTTAAAGCTCTAGATAAGAATAAAGATCAATCATATTTTCTATACTCCTTAGATCAAAAACAATTATCTCATTTACTTTTACCTTTGAGTGATATTAAAAAAGAAAAAGTTAGACAAATAGCTAAAAAAATTTCTTTACTTGTAGCTGAAAAAAGTGATAGTCAGGAAATTTGTTTTATTCCCGGGAAACATCATAATGATTTTTTAAAAAGACATATAAAATTAAAGAAGGGAAATATAGTATTATGGCCGGAAGGAAAAATTTTAGGACAACATCAAGGATTATCTTTTTATACTATCGGGCAAAGACGAGGTATAGATGTTGGTGGTACTGGTCCATATTATGCTGCTAAATTTGATACTCTTAATAATATTTTATATGTAGTTAAAAATTTTAATGATCCTATTTTATATAATAAAAAAATGTTTGTTAAAAATATTAATTGGATAAATGCTAAGTTGTTAAAATTTCCGTTAAAAGCTAAGGTGGTTATTCGTTATCGTCATAAACCAGTTACTTGTATTATAGATTATGATAAAAAAAATAATATTGCCAAAGTAGATTTTTTTAGAAAACAACGAGCTATAACTTCTGGTCAAAGTGCTGTTTTCTATAACTCTAATGAAGTTTTGGGTGGGGGAATAATAGTTTAAAATAAAAATCCTTAGAACTCTAAGGATTTTTTGGTGCCGATGGTGGGAATTGAACCCACAAGCCTTGCGGCACACGAGTTTGAGTCGTGCGTGTTTGCCAGTTTCACCACATCGGCTTAATAATAAAGATAATAGAGTATTTTTTTGTAAATGTCAAAATGAAATATATTTGCCGATTTTTTTATTATCAGCTATAATAAAAATAGTTTAGATTATTAATTCTGGTTTAAGTATGGGAACAATAATTTCTGTTGTTAATCAAAAAGGTGGAGTTGGTAAAACAACTACGGCTGTTAATTTGGGAGCCTATTTAGCTTATTTCGGTAAAAGAGTTTTGTTAATAGATCTTGACCCTCAAGCTAATGCTACTTCTGGTTTAGGTATAAATCATAGAGAAATAGAAAAAGGAATATATAATGTTTTAATTGGTAATTCTTCCATTATTGATGTTATTTTAAAAACTAAACAAAATAATTATTTTGTAATTCCAGCTACCATATCTTTATCAGGTGCTTCAGTAGAATTAGTTGATTTAGATAATAGAGAATTTCGTTTAGATACAGCTTTGAAAGAAGTGAAAGATAAATTTGATTATATTATTATTGATGGCCCACCATCTCTAGGATTATTAACGGTTAATGGTTTAACAGCCTCTGATAAAGTTTTAATTCCGATTCAAAGCGAATATTATGCCCTAGAAGGTTTAGGTCAATTATTAGAAACTATTTCTTTAATTCAAAATAATTTAAAACCGGAATTAGGAATTTTGGGTGTAGTAATAACTATGTTTGATAAAAGAAATCGTTTATCTTCTTTAGTAAAAGATGAATTGTATAAATATTTTCCAAATAAAGTTTTTAAATCCATAATACCAAGATCGGTTCGTTTGGCTGAAGCTCCAAGTTATGGTTCTAGTATTTTACAATATGACGCTAAATCATTAGCAGCTAAGGCTTACGAGGATTTAGCTAAGGAAATAATTAATTCTATTTAAAAAAATATGGTAAACAAAGGTTTGGGTCGAGGATTAGATTCTCTTATCCCTAAAAAAATTAATAAAAATTATTCTGATTTTAGTGTAAAACCAGATAATTCTTTAGTTGAAGAGAAAAAAAATAATATAATTGAAATAGACCCTAATATAATAAGTGCTAATCCTTATCAACCACGACGAGAATTTGATCCAATCTTATTAAATGATTTAATAAATTCAATTAAAGAATATGGTATAATACAACCATTAATAGTCACTCCTAAAAAAGATGGTACTTATGAATTAATAGCCGGAGAACGTCGTTTACGCAGTGCTATAGAATTAAATTTTGATAAGGTTCCGGTAATAGTTAGGGAAGTAAGCGAACAAAGAAAATTAGAATTGGCTTTAATAGAAAATTTACAAAGAGAAAATCTTAATCCCATTGAATCAGCTGTTGCCTATAATCAATTAATGAATGAATTTAATTTAACTCAAGATGATTTAGCTAGAAGGTTAGGTAAACCACGATCATCTATAGCTAATGTTTTACGATTCTTATCCTTACCGGAAGAAATTAAAAAAGCTTTAATGAAAAAACAAATAAGTGAAGCTCATGCTAAATATTTAGTTGGTTTGCCAAATGAAGTTAAACAATTATCAATATTTAGAAAAATAATATTTAATAATCTATCAGTTAGAGAAACCGATAATTTAATAAGGCAATCAGGTGGAACAAAAAAAGCTAAAATAAATAAAAAAGAAAAAGACGGTGATTGGATTAATTCTTTAAGAAAATATTTAAATACTAAAGTAGATATAAAAAGAAGTACCAAGGGAGGGAAGATAGAAATTAATTTTTATACGGATGAAGATCTAAAAAATATAATTAATAAAATAATAAAATAATAATTTTAAAAAAGGAGGTAAAAAATGGATAGTATTACTGCTTATATAGGAAATATAGTATCTACTGTAATTATAGTTTTTTTTATACTTATAGTTTTCAGTATTGCTGTATCGGTTTTTTTAACAACTTTTGAAAAAAGTGGTAAAAAAGAAAAAGAAGAAGGAAAATTAAATAATGACGATGTTCCTTTTTCCTGTTAACATTTATTCATTTATTATCAATCCAACCAAAATCGGGTTAGTGATAATCCGATTTTTTTAATTTGAATTATTTTTGATAATAACCTATTATATAGTATAAATAATTTAATTTATTTTTATGTCTTTTGTGCATCTCCATAATCATACCCATTATTCTTTATTAGATGGTTTGACTAATATAGATGATTTTATAACTAAAGTTAAGGAGCAAGGTTGCCCAGCCGTAGCTATAACTGATCATGGAGTTATGTATGGTGTAATTGAATTTTATAAAAAATGTAAAAAGGCTGGAATTAAACCAATTATTGGAGTAGAAGCTTATTTAACTCCCAATTCTCGTTTTGACAAAAATACTAGAGATGATGCTAGAAATTATCATTTGTTATTATTAGCCAAAAATAATATTGGTTATCAAAATCTAATAAAATTAACTTCCAAAGCTCATTTAGAAGGTTTTTATTATAAACCTAGAATAGATTGGGAATTGTTAGAAGAATATCATGAAGGAGTTATAGCTTGTTCAGCTTGTGTGGGAGGAGAAATTCCATCTTTCATTTTAGCTAAGAGATTAGATCAAGCTAGAGAGAAGATTTTGGCCTATAATAATCTTTTTGGTCAGGATAATTTTTATTTGGAAATGCAAGATCATCCAGAATTAGAAGGTCAAGTAGAAGTTAATAAACAATTAAAAATATTTTCCAAAGAATTAGGTATTCCTTTAGTGGTTACTAATGATATCCATTATTTAGATAAAAAAGATGATGAAGCTCAAGATATTCTATTATGTCTGCAGAGTAAGAAAAAAATAGATGATCCCGATAGAATGAAAATGTTAGGCCATGGTGATTATTCTTGTCGTGATCCTAAAGAATTAATAGAAGCTTTTAAAGATGTTCCTGAAGCTATAAAAAATACTGTTAGAATTGCTGAAATGTGTAATGTGGAAATAAAGTTAGGTGAAATTCATTTACCATATTTTGCTGTGCCGGAAGGATATGATGAATCAACTTATTTAAACAAATTATGCGAAGATGGAATTAAAAAACGTTTTGTTTCAGTTTCCAAAGAACAGATGGCTGAGATAAGAAAAAGATTAGAGTATGAATTAGAAGTTATAAACAAAATGGGTTGGCCTTCATATTTCTTAATCGTATCAGATTTAGTTAATTGGGCTAAAAATAATGATATAGTTGTTGGTCCAGGACGTGGTAGTGCAGCTGGTTCTTTAGTTTGTTATTTAAGCGGTATTACTAATTTAGATCCTCTTAAGTATGAATTATTATTTGAAAGATTTTTGAATCCCGATAGAATTTCAATGCCTGATATTGATTTAGATTTTGCTGATACTAGACGAGAAGAAGTTATACAATATGTAGCTGAAAAATATGGGCATGATAATGTTTCTCAAATTATTACTTTTGGAACAATGGCGGCTCGGATGGCCATTAGAGATGTGGGACGAGTTTTGGATGAGCCTTATGATTATTGTGATAAATTAGCCAAAATGATTCCAATGAATTGTAAGTTAAAAACAGCTAAAGAAAATATTCCTGAACTTAAGGATATATACAAGAAAGAAATTCAAGCTAGAAGGATTATAGATTTTTCTGAAAAATTAGAAGGAGTTTCTCGTCATTCTTCGGTCCATGCTTGTGGAATATTGGTAACCAAAGAACCTTTAACTAATTATGTTCCTCTACAATATGCTTCTTCATCCGATAAAACTATTGTTTCTCAATATTCTTTACACCCAGTTGAAGATTTAGGTTTATTAAAAATAGATTTCTTGGGTTTAAAAAACTTAACTGTTATTGAATCAGCTAAGAAGATTATAAAAAATACCAGAGGAATAGAGTTAGATATTGATAGTATTCCTGTTGATGATAATAAAACCTATAATCTATTTCAAAAAGGAGAAACTACTGGAGTATTTCAATTTGAATCAGGAGGAATGAAAAGATATTTAAAAGATTTGAAACCAAATGAATTTGAAGATATTATTGCTATGGTTGCTTTATATCGTCCTGGTCCAATGGAGTGGATTCCTGATTTCATAAATGGTAAACATGGACGAAAAACTACCTATTTACATCCTAAATTAGAAGGTATTTTAGCTAAAACTTACGGAGTAGCTGTTTATCAAGAACAGGTTATGCAAATTTCCAGAGAATTAGCTGGATTTACAAGAGGTGAAGCTGATACTTTAAGAAAAGCCATGGGTAAAAAAATTCCTGAATTATTGGCTGAACAAAAAGATAAGTTTATAAGGGGTTGTGTGGATAACGGAGTAGATAAAAAATTAGCTGAAAAAATATTTTCTTTTATTGAGCCTTTTGCCGGTTATGGTTTTAATAGATCTCATGCTGCTTGTTATGCCTTAATTGGTTATCAAACTGCTTATTTAAAAGCCAATTATCCAGCTGAATTTATGGCTTCATTATTAACCTCTGATCAAAATGATGTTGATAGAATTTCTATTGAGATTGAAGAATGTCGCAAAATGGGTCTAGAAATTATGCCACCTGATATCAATGAATCTTTTGCTTCTTTCACAGTTATTACTAGCGGAACAGCTACTAATCAAATAGCTGCTCTCGGAGAAAAAGTTAAAAATATTCGTTTTGGTTTAAAGGCTATAAAAAACGTTGGAGCTCATATTGTTGAAGAAATAATTAAAGAGCGAAAAGCTAATGGTCAATTTCAAAATATTTTTGATTTTTTAGAAAGAGTAACTGATAAAGATTTAAATAAAAAATCTTTGGAGAGTTTAATAAAATGTGGAGCCTTTGATTGCTTTGATGATCGTAGTAAATTATTAGCCAATCTAGATTTATTATTAGAATTCAATAAAGAAAAGAGTAAGAATAAAAACAATCCTCAGATCAGTTTATTTCTTGATTCAATGCAAACAACAGTTTTTTCTTATCCAACTTTAAGAGATCAAGTTAGTGTTGATGATAATGAAAAATTAAGATGGGAAAAAGAATTATTAGGTTTATATATTTCTGAGCATCCTTTTAGAGCTTTTAGAGATAAATTAATTAATGATATTATAAGTATTTCTGATTTAGTTAATTATAAAAATCAGGATGTTTTAGCTGCGGGAGTTGTTTCTTCTATAAAAAAAATAATTACCAAAAAAAATGATAATATGTTATTTGTAAAAATAAGTGATGGTATAGGTTTTACTGAATTATTAGTTTTTCCTAAGATATTAAAAGAAACTCTAGAATTATGGCAAGATGGTAAAACTATTTTAGTTAATGCTAATGTTTCTGATAAAGATGGGGAAATAAAATTATTAGTTAATAAAGCTACAACTTTGTCGTTAGAAGATATTGAAAAAACCGTGAATGATTTTAAAAATATTAAAATACCAAAAAGGTTTAATGGTAATTTTAATAATGGAAATAATTATAATCATAGTAATACTAGTAAATCTTTAGGAATCGCTTTTAAAAATGGAGTATCATCTGAAATTTTTAATAAATTAAAAGAAATTTTAAGTACTTATCCTGGTGATTCAGCTGTTTTCTTTAAATTAAAAACATCTCAAGGAGAAAAAATAATAAAATCAGAATTTAAAGTAAAAAATTCTTTAGAGTTAAAAGAAATTTTAAAAAATGAGTTAAATGATTTAGTGGATGTTGTTTAATTAATTAAAAAATGTTATTATAGATTAAGATATAATAAATTTTAATTAAATTTGTCGTCAATTTTATTTTTGATGACTGTTATAATTTTATGCCTCTTAAAACTTCTCCGGTTAAATCAAAAAAAACTATAAAAAAAACGTCAAGTAAAAAAAAGGAAGAAAAAACTATTGATGATTTTGTTGAAATAAAAGAAAAAATTAGAGATGAAGCAACAAAAAAATCAGGTGAATTTTCGCCTAATGAAGAACTTGATTCTAAAAAAGAATTTTTTAGATTAATGGCTGAAAAAATAAAAGATGAAGATGGCAATTTTATGGAAGGTGACAGAATAGAAGATAAAAAGAATTGTTTTAATCAAAATAGTCGTGTTTTATCGTATAGAAAAATGATAACTCGTTTTTCTTTTTTAGTTGTTATATTATTATTAATTGTTGTTTATTTTTTCTTAATTAAATTAGATATTGTAGCTTATTCCAATAAAGAAACTCTAAATGATAGTTTAAATTTTTATGCTTATGCTAGTGATGGGCAAATAAGTTTAGAACAATCAGTTAAAGCTGATATTAGTGAAGAAATTATAGAAACTTCAGGAGTTTTTGAAAGTACTGGAGCTAAAGATATAAAAGGAGAGATAATTGGTAAGGTTACTATTATTAATAAAAATAAAAAAAATCAACCTTTAGTAGCTACTACTAGATTATTAAGCCCTGATAATAAACTATATAGAATTAAAAAAACAGTAAATGTTCCAGCTGGTGGATCGGTTGAGGTTGAAATTTATGCTGATGATGCTACTGAAGATATGGCTATTAGTCCAAGTAAATTCATAATTCCTGGTTTAGCGACTGAATTACAGGATACAGTATACGCTGAAAGTTCTGTTCAATTTGAATTTAAAAATAATAGTAAAAAATTAGTAACTCAGGAAGATATTGATAAAGCTATAAGTTCTTTAAATGAAAAAATGACTGATGAATTAGAAAAAAAAATAAATAAAAATGAAACTGAAAAAAAGTATGTTTTCAATATTGATTCAGCTAATTCAGTTTTAGAAGTTGATAAAAAAGTAGGTGATGAAGTTGATTCTTTCGAAGTTAAAATAAAGAATACCATAAATATTATAACAATAAATACTTCTGATGTTATTAATATAATAAAAAAGAAATTAGCTCTATTAGATTTTAATGAAGATACTTCCGAAATTAATGAAGAAACCTTATCCTATACTTTATTAAATTTTAATAAAGATAAATTTTTAGCAGAAATAAAAGTTGATTTTTCAGCTAAAACAGCCTTAAGTAATGAAGAAAAGATTATTAATACTGAACATTTAGTAAACTTGAATGAAGAACAGATAAAAGTATATTTAAATAGTCTTAATACTATACAATCTTACGAATTAAATTTTAAGCCTAAATTTATAAAGAGAAGTTCTTTATTGATTGATAGAATTAATGTGGTTTATAAATAAATTTTAATCGTTATTTTATGGTTTTAAGTGCCGATATTTTGTATAAAAAATTATTTAAATTTAGAAATTCGGCTAAAGCCAAAATATTGTTGCGTTTTTTTAAAACCGGACCAGGGGAATATGGTGAGGGAGATGTTTTTTTAGGTATTACTGTTCCGGAAACAAGAAAAGTAGCCAAAGAGTTTAAAGATATATCTTTTAAAGAATTACAAAAAATTTTAAATTCTTCTTGGCATGAAGTTCGCTTAGCCGGATTATTAATATTAGTCATGAAATATAATGAAGTTGAAAAAAATACTAAAGAAGAGAAAAAAATAATAACTTTTTATATTAAGAATATAAAAAACATAAATAATTGGGATTTAGTTGATTTAAGTTGTTCATATATTCTAGGAGCTTATTTGTTTAATAGAGATAGACAACTTTTATATAAATTATCAAAGGATAAAAATATGTGGGCTCGTCGAATAGCTATTATTTCCACTTTTTATTTCATAAAAAACAAAGATTTAGATGATACCTACAAAATAGCTTACATCTTACTAAAAGATGAGCAAGATTTAATGCACAAGGCAGTGGGTTGGATGTTACGAGAAGCTGGTAAAAGGAATAAGGTTCGTTTAGAAAATTTTTTAATAAAGAACAAAAAAAATATTCATAGAATGACTTGGCGTTATGCTATAGAAAAATTTCCCGAAAAACAACGGCAAGAATTTTTAAAAATTAAGTAATTTTTATGTCATCACTTAAGATTAAAAAAGAAATACAATGGCAAAAGGTTGATAATGTTAAAAGAAAAATAATTCACATAACATCGGCTTTAATTATTTGTTGTTTTCCTTATTTTTTATCTTTATACCACATAATCTTGCTGGCAGTTTTATTTGTTTTAATTTTCTTAGTTGCTAAAATATTTAATTTTTTACCAATAGTTAGTAAGGTAAAAAGAGTTTCTTTGGGTGAAGTTTTTTATCCCTTAGGTGTTTTAATTTCAGCTATTGTATTCTTATCACAAAATGATATACGATCTTTCCAATTCGGTATTTTAGTTTTAGGTTTTTCTGATGCTCTAGCTAATATCTTAGGTGGATTATTTGGTCGTTTTAAGTATAAATTAATAGGAAATGCCAAAACCATAGAAGGTTCTTCAGCCTTTTTTCTTTCCACCTTTATTTTATTTATAATAATGAAGGGAAAAATTAATTCATTTCCTCTTGATTTTTATTTATTAGCCTCCTTGTTTCTAACTTTGATTGAAGCAGTTTTCTTTTTAGGTTTAGATAATTTATTTCTACCAGTTCTATCTTCTTATCTCTTTTCATTAATTTAATCATCTATTGATTTTAAATATTTTTAGTTATATTATATAAACATAGTTCATTGAAATATTAACCTTTAAAATAAATTACCATGAAAAGTCAGGATATGGGTGTACCAGTTTCGGTACAGTTAAATGTGGAAGAAGAAGAATTAATTCAATCTGCTTGTAAATTATTAGAATGTTTTAAAAGTAATTCGTTAATACGAATATATAAAATCAAAAATGGTAATGAAATAAAATTTTGGAAAGATATGTTTAATTTAGCTAAAGAAAATTTAGCCAATAATCCATTAAATTACCTTTTAAAATTGAATGATAATGATGATAAAAGAACAAAGGTTTCATCTATGGTTGAGAATCTTATTGATGAAGCTTTTAATCAAGAAGTTAGGCAATTATTAATTCAAAAACAAAGATTTTTAGAAAAGGAAAAAGCGATACATAAAATTGATTATGATCTTTCTCGAGAGTATAAGTATCAAATTGATAGAAGTAATAGAACTATCAAATTTTATGAAAAAACAAGAAAGAAAAATAATATTCTTTCCGGAATTCATGTTATCCTCTATTTCTATAGATTAGGATAAATAGAAATATTATTGTTTAAAATCGTATCTTATCTTAGGATACGGTTTTTTTTATTGAATTATATTTAAAAATATTGTAAAATAGGGATAGTATAAAATGATTAATAATATAAATTATGAGAAGAAAAACTATTATTTCATTAGTTTTGTTTTTGCTTACTTTATCATTATCTATAGTTATTTTAGTTAAAAATAGAAATTTTCTAACTGATGATAAACAGGGAGGTGCGGGAGTAGTTTTATTTTATGGTACTACTTGTCCTCATTGTAAAATAGTTGAAGAATATATTAATAGTAATGATATTGAAAGTAAAATAGATATAGAGTATAAAGAAATTTATTCTAATTCACTAAATGCTCAAGAATTAAAAAATAGAGCTAGTTCTTGTGGTTTTGATGTTCAATATATCGGTGTTCCTTTTTTATGGGATGGTTCTAATTGTTATATGGGTGATGGGGATATAATAGAATTTTTAAAACAGTATAATTAAAATATTATGAAAAAGTTTTTTTTGTTTTTTTTCTCCTTATCTTTTTTAAGCTTATTATTAATAAAGCCAGTTTTAGCTGTTTGTCCAGTTTGTGCGGTAGCTGTGGGAGCGGGAATAGGTTTTACTCAATGGTTAGGTATTGATGATGTTATTACTGGTCTATGGGTTGGGGCATTAACAGTATCTTTAATTATGTGGACCATTTCTTGGTTAAAAAAGAAAAATATAAATTTTAAGGGTCGTGATATAATTACTGTATTACTATATTATTCATTAATTGTTGTTCCACTTTATTTTTTAGATTTTATTGGTAATCCTCTAAATGTTTTATGTGGTTGTCCGGTTTTTGATAAATTAATTGTTGGAATTATAGTAGGTAGTTTTGCTTTTTGGTTTTCGGCTAATTGGTATGAAGATTTGAAAAAAAATAATAATAATCATGCCTATTTTCCATTTCAAAGAGTAGTTATGCCTATTGTTGTATTATTAATTTTAAGTATATTTTTTTACTTCTTAATAAAATAATTTTTAAATATTATGGAAGAGAATAAAATAAAAGATTTAAATGAGTTTATTGAAAAAATAGACCAAATGAAGAAGCAAGAAAAAATGGATTTATCATCGGATCAAGATTTAAGTATTGCTATCATGAATTTAGTTAGTATTGAAGAACATTTTTTCTTTACTGGAGCTAAAACTGGTAAAAGTGAATATTATGATTTGATAAAAGAGATTAGAGAAATGAGAAAGGATTTATTAAAGAAAATAATAAAAGAATATGAAGGAGAAGTTTGGTGTATTTCTAAACATTTATTAGCTGCTAGTTATCGTTTAATGGAGGTGGGAACAAAACAATTAGGTCAGAATAAAAAAGATGAAGCTTATGAATTATTTGATAAGGCCTATAATCTATACTCATTATTTTGGGGATTAAATATGAAACTTATAAATACTGGAGATATAAAAAAAATAGATGATGAGGCTTTAAATAAACATGATAAAGAAAAAAAAGGATTTATGGGTAAATTAGGTGCTTTAGTTAAAAAAGCTATTGATTGTTGTATAGAATAATATTAAAATTAATAAATTTTTATGTTAAATTTAGAGGAAGTAAAAAAACATCCCGGAGTAAAAGAATGTATTAGAAAATCTGAATATTATCTTAATAATTTAGGTTTTACTGATCATGGTCTTCGTCATATTAATATTGTTTCCGATCGAGCTAAAATGTTAGCTAAAACTATTGGTTTGAATAAAAAAGAACAAGAATTAGCAGCTGTTGCCGGCTATTGTCATGATATGGGTAATTTTTTACAAAGAACCGAACATTGTTTTGCAGGGGCTATGCTTTTTTCTCAATTCTTTTTCAATCAAGAAGATACTGTTGATGTTTTTGAAATAGTTCAAGCTATAAATGATCACGATGAAGAGAAACACGAAATAGTTAGTAAGGTGGGAGCAGTTTTAGTTTTAGCTGACAAATCTGATGTACATCGTAGTAGAGTAAAAGATACTAGTCCAAATAACATAAAAAATGATATTCATGATCGAGTTAATTATTCGGTTATTGATTCATCTTTTAGAGTTAATAAACTTAAAAAAGAAATAGTTTTGCGTTTAAAAATAGATACTAAAATTACAGGAGTTATGGAATATTTTGAAATATTTAATGAACGTATGGTTTTTTGTCGTCGAGCAGCTAATTTTTTAAGTTATAAATTTGTTTTATTTATAAATAATTTTAAGTTGTTTTAAAATTAAAAGAAAAAATATGGAAAAAAAAATTAATCAACCTACTTCTCAACGCCGTCATATCGGTTTGAAGTTTGTTCTTATTATTGTTTGTATTTTAGCCCTTACGGGTGTAGTTATTATTTCTATTTTACGAGATAAAATAGTAAATAGTAATAATAATCAAGTTTCTGTTACTGGTCGAGGAGAAATTACTTATCAACCAGATGTAGCTAGTGTTACTTTAGGAGTTCAAATTGATAAAAGTGCTAAAGCTGAAGAAGCTTTAATTTCTTTGAATGAAAAGGTTAATAAAATTTATACTACTTTAAATTCTTTAGGTATTACTGATATTAAAACTCAAAACTATTCTTTATACCCTTATTATGATTACATAGACGGTGTTAATGTTTTAAGTGGCTATAATGCTAATCAACAAATTGTGGTTAAAGTTTATAATATTGATAAAAATATTGAATTATTAAATCAGGTTGTATCAAAATCAACTGAAGCCGGAGCTAATCAAATTTTAGGAATCACTTTTGAAGGTTCTAATATTGAAGATTTAAAGCAACAAGCTAGAATTTTAGCTATCACTGATGCTAAAAAGAAGGCTGAAGATTTATCAACTAGTATTGGAATTTCTTTGGGTGAGATAGTTGGTTGGTGGGATAATACAGTTAGCCCATCCTATAATTATTCTTATGGAGTTGGAGGTATGGGTGGTTCAGAAAGTGGCGGAGCTAATGTTAGTGCTGGAACCTATAAAGTTATCGTAGAATTAAGTTTAAATTATAAAATTAAGAAATAATAAGTATGATTGGAGTTTTTGATTCGGGAGTTGGAGGTTTAACAGTTTTATATCATTTTTTAAATGATCAGCCTGATTATAATTTTATTTATTTAGGTGATAATGCTAATGTTCCTTATGGTAATAAATCACCGGAAATAATTTATACCTATACTAAAAAAGCCATTGATTTTTTATATCAACAAGGATGTAAATTAATTATTATTGCTTGTAATAGTTCTTCGGCTCAGGCTCTTAGAAAAATTCAGCAGGAATATTTACCAAAACATTATCCAGATTTAAGAGTATTAGGAGTTATTAGGCCAATAGCTGAAAAAATGGCTTCATTACAAAATATAAAAAGAATTGGTATTATTGGAACTCGAGCCACTATAAATTCTAATAGTTATATAAAAGAAATAAAAGCTTTAAATCCTAAGGTAGAACTTTTTCAAAAAGCTACTCCGTTATTAGTACCTTTAATTGAAGAATCTTATGCTAAAAAACCAGAAACAAAGATGATATTAAAAAAATATTTATTAGAATTAAAACTTAAAAAGGTTCAAGCTTTAGTTTTAGCTTGTACGCATTATCCTTTTTTATTAAAAGAAATAAGAAAAATAATGGGTAAAAAGTGTTTGGTTTTTGATCCGGGAAAAATAGTTAGTGATAGTTTAGGAGATTATATAAAACGACATCCCGAGATGGATTTAAAAGATAAAACTAAAAAAGAATGTGTTTTTTATACTACTGATAATATTGAAATGTTTAAACGATTAGGAGAATTTTTTTTAAAGAAAAAGATAAATAATATTAAGAAAATAGAATTATAATATTACCATTTTTTTAAATCTAGTTTATAGCCTCTTCCTTTTATAGTGTGTATAAGTTCTCGTTTTTTACCGTTAGGGTTTATTTTTTTTCTTAGTTTTAAAATATGGGATTCAATAGTATTAGAAAAAGGATCAGCATTAAAATCCCAAATGTTTTCCATGATAGAAATACGAGAGACAACCCGACCTTTATTTCTGAATAAAAATTCTAATAGCATTATTTCTTTAAAAGTTAGATAAATGTTTGTTTTTTCTCTAATAACTATATGTTTATCAACGTCAAGACTTAAATCATCAATTTTATAAATTGATTTTTGAGTAATATTTGGTCGTCTTATTACCGCTTTAATTCTTGATAATAATTCTGAAAAAATAAAAGGTTTAATTACATAATCATCAATACCTAATTTAAAGAACTCTTCTTTATTCTCTAAACTGGAATCAACAGTTAGAATTATTATTTTAGCATTTTTGTCTTCTTGACGAATTTCTTTTACTAATTGATAGCCGTCTTTTATGGGCAAATTACAATCAATAATAAGGAGGTCATAATGATTAGTTCTAAACATAAACAAACCTTTATTTCCTTCATTGGCACAATCCACTGAAAAAATTTCTTTGTTCAATGATTCTTTTAATAGAGCGGTGATGGCAGTATCGTCATCAATGATTAAAATTTTCATAAACTTATGAATTAATTATAGTATTAAAAATAATTCTCTATTATATTTTAACATATTAAGTTTTATTTTTGATAAACTTTAGATAAATTTATTATAAACAGTTATTTTCTTTTTTATTGTTTATTTTATTGTTTTTTTGCTATAATTATAGAATATATAAATATGGAAGAACAACCACAAAAAATAAAAAATATAGCTAAGAATACATCTTATTTAACTATAGCCTTGATAATTCAAAAGGTTATCTCGTTTTTTTATTTTATATTATTAGCTAGAAATCTTGGTCCCGAGAGTTTAGGAAAATATTATTTTGCTATTTCTTTTACTACTATCTTTGCTATTTTTATTGATTTGGGATTAGCTAATTATTTAATTCGTGAAACAGCTAAGATAAGAGACAAATCATCTAAGTTATTATCTAATATTTTAGGTTTAAAAATATTAACTTCTTTATTATCGGTTTCGGCTGTTTTTTTGTTTATAAACATATTTGGTAATTATGACTCTATTAGCCGACAATTAGTTTATATTTCTAGTATTTGTATGGTGTTAGATTCTTTTACTTTAACTTTTTTTAGCACGGTTCGTGGTTTTCATAATTTAAAATATGAAAGTTTTTCTTCAGTAATATTTCAATTAATAGTTTTAAGTGTTGGTTGGATATTTTTATCATTAGGGGTTGATTTGAGAATTATAATGTTATCCTTAGTTTCGGCTAGTACTTTTAATTTTGTTTATTCATTATTAGTACTAAGATTTAAAATAAAGATGCCTATTAAAATTTCTTTTAATTTTTCATTTTTTAAAAGTATTTTAATTTTAAGTTTACCCTTTGCTTTGTATGGAATTTTTCAACGCCTATATACTTATCTAGATTCAGTTTTATTATCTTTTTTTTCCGGTGATTATTATGTTGGTGTTTATCA